>JAJDEI010000018.1 GCA_029259845.1 Planctomycetaceae bacterium
CGCCAACAGATCAGCGCGAAGCAGCAATCACACGGCCGCACCGAGCAGCGGGCCTGCGATGTGATCGGCGTGCCGAAGGAGGACAAAGTGTTCAAACGCTGGCCGTCGCTGCGTTCGATCGGCATGCTCGACCGGCGCAGCACCACCCGCGACAAACAAGGCCAACTCAATGAAACCCACGACGTGGCATTCTTCATCAGCCGTCTGCCGCCCCGCGTCAGGCGGCTCAACCAATTGCTGCGAGATCACTGGTCGATCGAGAACAGCGAGCATTATCTTCTGGATGTCGTTTTTACAGAGGACGCCAGCCGGATTCGCACGGGATCGGCCCCCGAAGTGGCCGCCGCCCTCCGCAGACTTTCTCTGAACATTCTCCAGCAGGACACTTCCCTCAAAGAGAGCATTCGCGGCGAACGCCTGTGCGCCAGCTGGAACGAAGCCGTCCTCGACGGCATTGACACTGCATCTCAAGCCGCTTGAACGCGCGATCGCCGTGGCCCTCAATGAACTCGCCACGGGGGCAGCGACGGCCCATCGCGGCAGAGCTGCAACGAGGAGCAGGAATCCGGGACCACGGAACACGCCGAAAAGACGGACGGGAGCGGGCGTCGACAGAGAAACTTACATGATTCACTCGCGGGGTTCCCGTCATTCGCGACTGAGTCGGAGGAACCACGAACGAGGCGAACTCCCAAAGTGCCTCACGGCTGGGCTACCCGCCAACGTGGCGCTCGGCGATGCCTCGCGGCTAACCGATTGGCTTACTTGGGGGCGATGTGACCGGTTCCGACCCACGGTCGCAGCGCTTCGGGGATCACGATGCTGCCGTCGGATTGTTGGTTGTTCTCCAGCAGGGCGATCATCGCGCGGGTGACGGCGACGGCGGTGCCGTTGAGGGTGTGGACGAAGCGGGTTCCTTTTTTGTCCTTCGACTTGCAGCGGATGCCGAGACGGCGGGACTGGTAGTCGGTGCAGTTGGAGGCAGAGGTGACTTCGCCGTATTCGCCGCCCTCGCCGCGACCGGGCATCCAGGCTTCGAGGTCGAACTTGCGGTACGCCGGCCCGCCCAGGTCACCGGTTGGTGTGTCGATCACGCGGTAGGTGATGCCGAGCCCCTGGAATATCTCCTCCTCGATGCGGACGATTTCCTCGTGCATCGCGCCAGACGCGGCGGCGTCCGGGGACGTGAAGGCGAACATTTCGACCTTGGTGAACTGATGCACGCGGTAAATTCCCCGCGTCGCCTTGCCGTGGGCCCCCGCTTCGGTGCGGAAACAGTGCGAAAGGCCCGCAATCTTGAGCGGCAGCGAACCGACGTCGAGGATCTCATCCTTAAGCAGTCCGCCGAGGGTGATCTCGGCAGTGGCGACGAGTGACAGGTCGGTGTTCTCGACCGAGTAAATCTGTGCCTCCGGTCCGCGGGGGTTAAATCCGATCCCCTCCAGCACCTCATCGCGGGCCAGGTCGGGAGTTGTAAACAGTGTGAATCCTTCGCTCCGGAGTTTGTGCACGGCGTACTGAATGAGCGCCAACTCCAGCAGCACCGCTTCGTTTTTGAGGTAATAGAACCCGTGCCCGGCGACCTTGGCCCCCGCTTCGAGGTCGAGCAGGTCGAGCGACTGCATCAACTCGACGTGATCCTTCGGCGGGAAGTCGAATGCCGGCCGATCGCCGACCTCCCGCAGCGTCACATAGTTCGCCTCCTCGCCGATCGGAGCATCCGGATGCGTCATGTTGGGGACGCGGGACAGTTCGTCCTTGAGGTCCGCGGCGACCTGCTTGAGCTGCGCCTCATTCTGGGCAACCTGCGACTTGAGCGCCTTGCCCCGTTCGATGAGCGCCGGACGTTCGTCGCCCGACGCCTTGGGAATCTTCCCGGCGATTTCCTTTTGCTCATGCCGCAGCGCGTCCCCGTCGGCGATCAATTCGGCACGCGCGTCGCGCAACACGACGATGCGGGTGATGTCGCACGTCACCCCCCGGTTCCGGCAATTCGCCTCGACGGCGGCGGCGTTGTCACAGATGTATTGAAGATCGAGCATGGTTACCGGGTCATTGAGTTGTGTCACCCCGTTTCGTCGCATGGTTTGTCCGTTTAGCCGCACATTTCAAATGTGCGGCTAAACGGGTGTGCGGCAAAACGTGAGTGCGGCGAAACGGGGTCGAGTCCGAATCGGTACCGGTCACGAGTTGAGTGCGGCCCACAGGTGGGCGCTTGCTAAGGTGCCGTGGTGGAAGTCGTCCAGATGGAAATGTTCGTTGGGGCCGTGCAGATTGTCGCTGTTGCGGCCCCAGCCGAGGAGCAGTGTATCGGCTCCGAGAATCTCCTTGAAGGAGCCGACAACCGGGATGCTGCCCCCCTCGCGAATCATCACCGGCGGCAGTCCAAAGCCGGCCTCGACGGCGGTCCGGGCGGCCGCCATGTACGGGCTGGATGTATCGCACACAACGGCGGGGGCACCGTGATACGTTGAGAACTCCAAACGGACGCCGGGGGGACACCGCTCGCGGAGATGTTGTTCGAGGGCGTGGGTCAGTTTGTCGGCGTCCTGATCCGGGACGAGGCGGCAGGTGATCTTGGCCGTCGCTGTGGCGGGGACGATCGTCTTGGGGCCTTCGCCGGAGTACCCGCCGAAGAGGCCGTTGACATCGCACGTGGGACGGGCCCAGCGACGTTCGAGTGTTGTGTAGCCGGTCTCGCCGGAGACGGCGTCGATGCCCAGCGACTGGCAGAAGTCGTGTTCATCAAACGGCAGCGCGGCGAACGCCTGCCGTTCTTCGTCGGTCAGGGGGACCACGTCGTCATAGAAGCCGGGAACCTGGATGCGGCCATCGTCATCCAGCAGGGAACCGATCAGTTGTGCGAGGACATTGGCCGGATTGGCGATCGCTCCGCCGAAGACGCCGCTGTGCAGGTCCTGGCGCGGGCCGCGAATCGTCACCTCACAGGCAAGAATGCCCCGTAATCCATAGGTGATGGCGGGGATGCCGTCGCCGTATTGGGCCGTGTCGCTGACGACGGCGATGTCGCAGGCGAGCCAGCCTTTCTGGTCGGCAAGGAAACGGTCGAGATTGCTGGACCCGACCTCCTCTTCGCCCTCGATGACGAACTTGACGTTCACCGGCAGCCGCCCGGCGACTTTGAGCCAGGCGGCGACCGACTTGATATGCGTAAACAGTTGCCCTTTATCGTCCGTCGCCCCCCGCGCGTAGAGACAGCCGTCGCGGATCGCCGGCTCGAACGGCGGCGTGGTCCATTCGTCGAGCGGATCGGGAGGTTGAACATCGTAATGCCCGTAAACGAGGGCCGTTGGTGCGCCCGGAGCCTGCATCCACTCGGCATACACGATCGGCAGGCCGTCCGTCTCGACCGTCTCGGTGGCGAATCCGCAAGCGGCCATTTGATCGTGGACCCACTTGGCGGCCGCACGGCAGTCGGTGTGATGGCGGGAATCGGCACTCACGCTCGGAATGCGGAGGAATTCCTGCAGTTCGGTGACATGCCGGTCACGATTCTCGCGAAGTTCGCTGTCAACGGTACTGCTGTCGAATGCGTCTGTCATGGAAAGTTCTCGCGCGGCTGGTAGAGGGATGCGTTGCAGGGTAGCGGATCAGCCATTCGAGTCGAAGGGATCCCCGGGCCATTCGAAGTTTCACTTGGGAGAAGGCCGACCGGGACAAGCTCAATGATCACCCGAAGCGTCGGCGAGGAAGCGAACGTGAGTGAGCGATTCGTCCCTCGCTGACGCTTCGGGTGACGAGGTTGCCCAGCTGCAATCTTTGAACGGCCCTGGAAGGGATCCGAGATCGCGGCATCAGGACCAGAGGCGGGGGGGACCGGGGGCAGACATCCAAGCTGCCGCACGCCACGCTGCAAACCTTCAACACGTGCCGGTTGAAAACCTGTCCCCTGGTTCCGACAATCACAATGACCCAAGTCACAGCAGGCGCACCGATCGCACCAGTCAGCCAGTGGAGCAGCGCGTCAGCAAGACTGCCCGTCGCCAAAGCCAGTCCGTCGCCAAAGCCAGTCCGCTGTCACAGCGACGGGGTCACAGCGACGGGGTCACAGCGACGGCACCGTGTGCCGGGTGTCCGACTCGGGCCGCACCATCCAGAACAAGCGGAATGACAGGCGGCCACAGGTGCGGCAGCGGACCCGCGAAACCAGGAACAGCCGGAAGAGAATCGAATCGGACATGCGACTTCGAAACACGTTCGGAGAATTGCAGCGGTGACACTTCATTGAGAATGCTTCCTTGCTCGCCTGTTTCCGGACGGTACGACGGATCACGGAAAGAGCGGGCCCAGTCCTCTCGGCAACTCATCCTACGCACTCCCTCATTGGAAAACCATGACAAGATTCCTGACCCTCGATAGCCGAGTATTGGCCGCACATGTTCTGATCCTGTTCGTAGGACACTTGGGATTGGCGGATGACACGCCGCAGCCTGCGTCCGGGGATTGGGCCTCTCAGGAGTCCGTTCATCTGTCGGACGTGCGACAGGTGACCTTCGGACTGCCGCGGGCCGGCGAAGGGTATTTCTCCCCGGATGGGGAATGGATCGTCTACCAGGCATACCCCGTGGGGTACCCCTTCTACCAAATCTATGTGCAGCGGCTCGACGAACGGGTTCCCCGCAGGATCAGTCCCGGACGTGGTCGAACAACGTGCGCCTACTTCACCCGCGATGGGGAACGCATCCTCTTCGCGTCCGCTCACACCAACCCGGAGATGGAGAAAAACGAAGCCCATGCCCGCGACTTGCAGGCGAAAGGGGGACGCCGCCGGTATGAATGGGACTTCGACCCGTTCATGGACATCTACACCGTCAAGGCCGACGGCACCGATCTCACCCGCCTCACCGACGCTCCCGGATACGACGCCGAAGGGAGCTACTCGTACGACGGCAAGCAGATCGTGTTCACCTCAACCCGCGACGGCGACCCCGACCTGTACATCATGCAGGCCGACGGCTCGGATGTCCGCCAAATCACCAACGTCGACGGCTATGACGGGGGACCGTTCTTTTCGCCCGACGACCGCTGGGTCATCTTCCGCAGCGACCGCCAGGAGCAACACATGCTGCAACTGTTCGCGATCTCTGTCGACGGCGAGCATGAGGTGCAACTCACGAACGACCTGAAGACGGTCAACTGGGCTCCGTACTTTCATCCCAGCGGCCAATACATCGTCTGGGCGCGGGCCGACTATTCACGAGGTCCCCGCCACGCGAACTTCGACCTGTACACGATGGACGTCGAGATGAACAACGACGCGTTTCGCGGCGGCGACACGGCCCGCATCACCTACCACGAAAAGGCAGACGTCCTGCCGGTCTTCAGTCCGGACGGCAAACAGTTGATGTGGACCTCAACCCGCACCCCCGACGGCACAAGCCAACTCTGGATCGCCAACTGGCGCCGATCGCAAGAGTAATCCCACGTGGCGATGCGACTCCGAGGGAGACAGAGACACGGGGCTGTCGGCCCAGCAGAGTGTTGACTGGTCCACTCCTGGCGGAGTAGTATAGAGATAGAGCCTCGCCATCTGGCGCCTTACGCGCTGCGCTGGCAATCGAATCCCTCAGGGAGACTGTCATGAGAAGTCCTCGCGCCGCTGTTTGGCTGCTGGCAGTGTTCGTCTTTGGCGGGACGCTCGCCGCTTTTGCCGCGCGCAATGATTTGATCGAGACGGATACCGGTGCTGCTCAAGCGGATGCTGACGCGGTTCATCGGGGCGCCAGGAGTGCCTTTGCCATTGCGGTCGATGGCCAGCGGACACTTTTCGTCGACGCGGTCAGTGGGCGAACTTGGTTATTGACCGAATCCGCCAGACCGCATGGTTCGCCCGTTTGGCTGCCGGTCCGACGGATCGAGAGTGAACAGGAAGCACGAGTCTGGCGAGAAGAGCAGCACCCAGAACTGCTCCTCACCCCCGAAGAACGGCAGGTCCGACAACAGATTCGTTTTGAGGAGACCCAGCTCGAAATCTATGAGAAACGTTTTTCGCCAGAGGATGAAAGAGTCCGCAAAAAGCGGGAAACACTCCGCCGATTACGGGAGAAACAGTCAGCGGAATAACACTTTCGAGTTGCGTTGTCTTCAGGCTGTCGCCTACGGAGTTGGCTCGCCGGGTACCCCGTGGTGCACGTGAGGTCGGTGGGGCACGTCTGAATTGGTGGCGGCACTTCGTCGGGCCGGCGGCTATCCGGCGGCAAAGGCACCGGCGGAACCAGGGGCAATCGGTGATCGATCGGCCCTCGCCGCTTGCTGCGATTCCCGTCCGGATCATTGGGCGTTGCGGGCGGCGATGGCGGAGTCGCGGATGGCGAGGCTGGGGGTAACGAGGGTCTCGCGGGGCGGCAGGTCCGGGTGGGCGATCCGTTCGAACATGAGTTGGGCCGCGGCGCGGCCGATCTGCTCGCACGGTTGCGAGACAGTGGTCAGCGGGACCCGCAACAGGTGGGCGTAGCGGACATCGTCGTACCCGACGACGGAGACGTCGTCCGGAATCCGCAGGCCGAGTTGTTCCAAGGTCTTCATCAAGTGGGCGGCCAGGACGTCGTTCTCACACATGATCGCATCGGGGCGGAGCGAGTCCATCAGTTGCGCCACGAACTGAGCGTCATCGGGATCGCAGGTCTGGATCAGATTCGGGCCGACGGGCAGTTCGCTTCTCGCCAGGGTCCGCAGGATTCCCGCGACCCGCAACTGCATCGTGTCGGCGGCGTTCCTCCAGAGCCAGAAGGCGAATCGCCGATGGCCCGAACCGATCAGATGTTCGACCATCCGCGCCTGCCCCCGCAGGTGGTCGACGGCGACGAGATCGAATTCGCTCCGCTGGGGGAACGGGACGATATCCCGGTCCAGCAGCACGACGGCAATGCCCGCTTTGCGGAGCGTTTGGACAACCGTCCGGTTGGGGTTCTCAGTTCCCGGGGGCGTGACGAAGGGAGCCATGAAGACTCCGGCGACGCCTCGGTCGATGAAGCCGCGACAGGCATCCGCGGCGGTTTCGGCCGCTTGGCGGTGACGCGAGCCGGGATTCGTGTCCTCCCATTGCAAGGCATGCCCTTGCCGCTGGATGGTGCGTGCGATGTGTCCGCAAATCGGCTCAAAGATTTCGGAGTCGCCCAACTCGGGGACCAGGAGTCCGAAAACCATCCGGCCGTCGACAGCCCGTTGGCGAACGAACGTCCCGGCCCCCACGCGGCGATGGACCAACCCCATCCGCACGAGTTCCCGCACCGCCCGGGAGACCGTCGGCCGGGAGGCCTGGAAGCGTTCTGCCAATGCGAATTCGGTCGGCAACTGCTCGCCGACGGAATACCGGCCGGTTTCGATCTCCTCCAGCAGGGCTTCCAGGATCCGCTGATGCTTTGCTTTGCGCGAGGTGGTTTTGTTCATCAGGAACCGGACGGGTGGAAACAGACAGGAACCGGTCGAAGCATTGCTGCAAGGTTAACAACTTGCGAAGATATGTAAATACAATTCGCAAGAAACAACGGATACGCGTGTCCTTAATAAGGGTTTTTTATTTGCCGTTGTTTACAAATGGCTTCTGGATGGATATACCAATGTCGTTGCGGTTATCTCACCCTCATCAAAATCTGGTTTGTTTCCCCATCCGTGTCCACCACTGGCCGTTCTCAACGACGTCAGCCGGGCCGCGCCCTGGGCCACCTTTTCGAGCCAGTCGACATCGCGTCGCTGATCGTTTTTCGGGTGGTCTTCGGCTGCGTGATGCTGTGGCACGTCTGGAAGTATTTTCAGATCGGTGCGATTGATGCGGACTACATCCGTCCGCCCTTCCACTTTACGTGGTACTGGTTCGACTGGGTGCGACCGCTTCCCGGGCCGGGCATGTATCTGTTCTTCTACACGATGGGCCTGCTGGCCCTGGGGGTCTTGCTGGGGTTGCACTACCGGGTTTGTGCCTTTCTGCTCAGCCTTGCGTTCACGTATCAGTTCCTGCTCGATCAGGCCTACTACCTGAACCATTACTACCTGACATGCCTGCTCGCGCTGCTGATGGCGTTTGTTCCGGCTCACCATGCGTTTTCGCTGGATGCGTGGATGCGACCGCCGTTGCGGTCCCAAACGGCGCCGCGTTGGGCGCTGTGGCTGATTCGTTTTCAGGTAGGGGTGCCGTACTTTTATGGCGGACTGGCCAAGCTCGCCCCGGACTGGCTCCAGTGCCAGCCGATGACGATCGCCTTGGCCCAGCGGAGCGATCGGCTCCCGCTGATGGGCCCGTACTTGACGGAGACGTGGGCGGTCTGGCTGTTCAACTACGGCGGACTGGCGTTCGATTTGCTGATTGTGCCGGCGTTGCTTTGGAGACGGACACGGATCCCCGCGTTTTTGGTCGCGGTCTTGTTCCACATCACCAACTCCCTGCTGTTCGACATCGGATTCTTTCCGTGGTTCATGATGGCCGGGACGACGATCTTTTTTGAGCCGGACTGGCCCCGCCGTCTTCTGAACGGGCTGACTCGGGTCTTCACGAGCCGCGAATGGTTCCCGGCAGTCGGCGAGCAGCGGCCGCAACGGCGGCTCACCTGGGCGGCTCTGGCGCCGATGCGTCGTCTGGGAGTTGTGCTGTTGGCGAGTTATGTGTTCCTTCAGGTCGTCCTGCCGTTCCGACATTATGCCATGCCGGGACCCGTCAGTTGGACCGAACTCGGGCACCGGTTCTCCTGGCACATGATGTTGCGGGGGAAGACCTGTGCGGTCCGCTACTACGCAACCGACCCCCGTACCGGTGAGACGATGACGCTGGATCTGAGGCCCTATCTCACCGATCGTCAGGTTATCAAGCTCGGCAAAGATGCGGACATGGTCCATCAATTGGCGTTGTACCTTGCAGAGAAGCTGCGGGAAGACGGGTACCCGGACCGGGAAATCCGTGTGCTCGACCTGGTTTCTCTGAACGGCCGGAAGCCCCAGTTGCTGGTTGATCCGCGTGTCGACCTGGCGGCACAGCCGCGCACTTGGCGGTGGCCTTCGTGGTTGATGGACCTTTACGAACCGCTCCGCAAGGAGGCCTGGCAAGTGCCTTTGGCCGATTGGGAAAAGCAAGTTGATGTGCAGAAATACATTGAGGGCACGCCGCTCGACCGGCCCGCCAAGCCGGACGGCGCGAGCGTTGCCCTGAGCGAGAAGAACGAAGTCACTGTCAACAACGAAGTCACTGTCACCGAGGAGAACTCAAGGTGAGCTGCAATACTCTCACGCGAGACACGGCTTGGTACTGCATCCAAGGTGTCTCCAATGGGGGCGTTGCTGAAGCGGTTTCAAGATCCGCCATGGAAGGCCGGCGGCAAAACAGTCGGTTTACTTCGGAGGCGATTGTCTCTGAAGACCGGGGGCGGACCCGTTCCGCGAGCTGCCAACCGAACAGGTTTTGAAGCAACTTCTTCGCAAGCGTTGTGTTCGTTTCATGTCCCTTTTTTGAGAATGGAGGATCGCTGATGTCCCGTTTACCGAAACTTCGTCGGGCGTTCACGCTCATTGAGCTGCTGGTGGTGATTGCCATCATCGCGATTTTGATCGCGCTGTTGCTGCCAGCCGTCCAGCAGGCGCGCGAAGCGGCTCGCCGCACCCAGTGCAAAAACAACATGAAGCAACTGGGCCTGGCCATGCACAACTACCACGATGTGTATCTGATGTTCCCGCTGCTCACCGGTTGGGACGACCACGATTACGGCTGGGGCACGCGGCTGCTGCCCTATATGGACCAGGCGAATCTCTACAATCAGATCAGTTTTACAGTCGACGATTGCGCCAAGAGCATCTGCGGTAACGGCAACGACGAGTGGCCGCTGTCCAATGGAGGCGTCCCGCGTCCCGGTGTCGAGGGCACGGTGCTGGCGGTCTTCAAGTGCCCCACATCAACGTTGCCGGACAAGTCCACTGCCCAAGGAAACGGAAGCGTGGCCGGCGCCGGGAAGAGCGACTACAAGGCCTGCGTTGGCAACGACGATGCGACCGACGGCATCTTCAACAAGCCGAGTGACGCGCAGGCCACAGCGGGCGGCCCGTCCGGCGTGACGGCTGCCACCCGGATTCGTGACGTGACCGACGGCACGAGCAACACCTTCGCGCTGGGGGAAGGGGCGGCCTACAATGCGATCGATGTCGATCCGACACTCGTAGCGCCTTGGGGGCCTGCCTCGGGCGGCCAGAACGACCGCGACTTTCCAATCTGGGCCGGTTCCGCCGGCCAAGACGAGCAAGTGGCGGCAAAGACCGACATGCGATCGCCGCTGAATGCTCGGGCAGATGATGATAGCTTCTTCAGCTTCCATACCGGCGGCGCGCATTTCACGTTTGCGGATGGGTCCGTGCACTTCATCAGCGAGAACATCGACTTCCGATTTGGCTGCACGCCCAACAGCGCCCCGGTCTGTCCGACCCCAACTCCTCCCAAGTCGGAATGGGGAACGTATCAGCGCCTCGGTGGCCGTAACGATGGCCAGGTCCTTGGCGAATTCTGACCGTTGATTCGTCGTTCGATGGCAGTCTGCAGGCTCTCGGGCCTCAGACTGCCATCATTTTCTTGCTGAAATCACATTGCACGGATCGGGAGAACCTTCATGGTGTTGCTCTGGAAACAACGAGTTTGGGCAACCGGGCTACTGATGATGTGTGCCCTCGCTGCCGGATGCGGCGATGGCCCTCAAATGGCGGACGTCACCGGTCAGGTGACCTATCAAGGACAGCCGGTGCCGGGCGGAAAAGTCATGCTTTCGCCACTTCGTGAAGGCGATTCGACGGAGACGAAATCGCGGTCTGCCGTCGGCCTCGTGGGGACTGACGGGAAGTTCACGATGCTCACCTATTCGGATGGCGACGGTGCCTCAATCGGGCGGCACGGCGTGATCTATTATCCTCCTGACCGCGAAGACCTTGCCGAAGATAGCGCTGCAGCCGAGGCCAAGGAGTTCTTCTCGACTCATCTTCTGCAGATGGAAGAGCCATTGATGGAAGTCGAAATCAAACCGGGCAACAACGAAATCGAAGTGAAGATGATCGACTTTGCTCCCGCGAAGTAGTCCCGGTCCCCGGATGAGACCTCCCGTGAATTCCCTTCGTTCCCCCTGTCGGGCGGAGCTTGTCAGAATGATGAGATAAAATGGAACGCTCGCCCGATCATGGTTCGTCTCCCGAGCAGGCTCCTCTGTCGAGTTTGGACGAATGGGAAGAAGATCTGCGTCGACGCTATCCGGATCCCGGCTCACCCGATGTCGATGCGAACGGGACCGTTGAAGGCGAGCCGTTCAGGAATTACGAAGAGGGAACGCGCGACGGCGTGCGCGAGTTTTACCGGCTCAACCACCGCCGGCAGACGGTTGAGTTCGCCCGCGCCGTTCGGAAGAAGTACCTTCCCTTGAGGACGCGGCGAATGGGCCTGTGGGAGGCTGTGAATGAGCTCGAAAAGCTCGTTGATGACAGCGACCCGGACACCGACGTTCCGCAGATCATTCATGCCGTCCAAACGGCAGAATCCATTCGCGCCGACGGGCATCCGGACTGGTTCGTGCTGACCGGCTTGATCCACGATTTGGGCAAGGTCCTCTGTCTGTGGGACGAGCCGCAATGGGCGGTCGTGGGAGACACGTTCCCGGTCGGCTGTGCGTTTTCAGACAAGATCGTCCTGTCGGAATTCTTCGCCGAGAATCCCGACACACAATCGCCGGAGTATCAGACTCCGTGCGGCATCTACGAACCGGGCTGTGGCCTGGACAACGTGTTGATGAGCTGGGGGCACGACGAGTATCTGTATCACGTTTTGGGCCAACATCTGCCGGTCGAGGCGCAGTATGTGATTCGCTACCATTCCTTCTACCCGGCCCACCGGGAGGGCGAATATGGGCATCTGATGAATGAGACGGATCGGGAAATGTTCGCCTGGGTCCGCGCGTTCAATCCGTACGACCTGTACACAAAACACGAGGCGGCTCCGGACATGGGCCGCCTTCTGCCCTACTATGAAGACTTGGCAGCGAAGTACTTTCCTGACACACTGCAGTGGTAACACAATCGCCGTCGAGGAACGTTTGCTCGCGTACGAATGCCGTGCCGTTGCTTCACCGCCGTGTCGGTCGGGCGAACCGTCGCGTGGCCCATGAACCCGGGGACGGGTGGCACGGCCAACGCACACGCACTCAACGGGCCGGCTGGCTCGCGGCCATCGGTTCGGTGTCCTCCTCTTGGGAACAAGCGCTATGACTTTACGATTCCTTCTCTCTGCAGCGGCCGTCATCACAATGTCTTGGGGGGCATTGTCCGCAGCCGATCCCATTCGGGGCATTCAGACGGATGCGGTCCGCAACAAGCAGTCGGCCGTCGCCCATTGGGGCTTTGATCCCCAGGAGTATTCAAATTGGACGAGCCATTCGTTGCGGCTGATTCCCGTCTACACGTTTGGCACCAAAGGGGCGGGAGCGCGAATCGACCTCGATTCGTATACCGGAGCCAACAGCCCGTATCGCGACACGGATGCCTTGCGGCGGATCTACGGCTATCTGCCGGAGAACACGCTTAATCCGAAGGCCGGCTATTTCGACCAGACCAACATCGCTGACATACAAACGGCCGCGCTGGAGGCGGGGAAGAAGTACATCTTCCTGGTGATCTTTGATGGCATGGACTGGCAGACCACGCAAGCTGCCGCCACCTACTACGCACGCAAGGTGGCCTATACGAAAGGCCGCGGAACGGGGCTGCATTTGCTCGACTATGCGGCAGACGGCACCACCCAGTACGGCTTCATGGTGACCTCTCCCCACAACGACGAGACCGAAGTTGACGTCAACCGGCAGGCGGTGCTCAATCCGGGAGGGAAGATTCGCAGCGGCTACAACGTCCGAAAGGCCGGTCCCAATCCCTGGACGCCCGGCAACGACGACAAGTACATCATCGGCAATTTCAGCAACGGCTATGGCGAGCATGCCTATCCGGATTCCGCCAACACGGCGACCGCGATGACGACCGGCGTTAAGACCTACAAAAACGCCATCAACGTCGATGCCACCGGCGCCCAAGTGGCAACGGTGGCCCACCTCGCCCAGGAGCAGGGCTATGCCGTGGGGGCGGTCTCTTCGGTGCCGATCACGCATGCGACTCCGGCCGCCTCGTATGCCCACAACGTCAGCCGCCACGACTACCAGGACCTTGCGCGTGATCTGCTCGGCCAGCCGTCGGTTTCCCATCCGGACGAACCGTTGACCGGACTTGATGTGATCCTGGGCGGCGGATACGGCGACTTTGACAGGGGCCCCGAAAACAAGCGTCAGGGAGCCAACTTCGTGTCCGGCTTGTCATACATTACGGCAGAGACGATTCACGATGCCGATGTCAAGTTTGGCGGGAAGTACACCGTCGCCATCCGGACGCCTGGCGAAGACGGAAGCCGGCAACTGGCCACCGCTGCGCGTCAGGCAGCGGAAAATCGGACTCGTCTGCTCGGTGTATACGGCGTCGGCGAATATGGGGGACATCTGCCGTACCAAACAGCCGACGGAGACTACCAACCGGCTCCCGGGAGGAAGGATGTCGCCGAGGTGTACACGGCGGCTGATCTTAGAGAGAACCCGACGCTGGCTGAGATGACGTCGGCCGCGATCACGGCCCTGAACACCAGCGACAAAGGGTTCTGGCTAATGGTCGAATCCGGCGACGTCGACTGGGCCAATCACGACAACAATCTGGACACCTCGATTGGTGCCGTCAAAAGCGGCGACGATGCGGTCAAGGTCATCACGGACTGGGTCGAACAAAACAGCAACTGGCAGGAGAGCGTGCTGATTGTGACCGCCGATCATGGGCATTATCTCAACGTCACCCAACTCGACGCACTGACCGCACACGGCTCCGAGTGAGCCGGTCGCCAGAACGATGTCGCGATCAATGGCCGTGCCTCAGCGTAAGTCCACGCACACGCCGCTACTATGAGCGTATGGCGGCGAGGTGATGGCGGTGCCCACCTTTTGCGGTGACCGGGGGGCTGGCGAGGCACGGAAATGCGACCACAAAGCGAACGCGGGGGCCGTGACGCGGTTCGTTGACTGCGTGCGGCCTTCGCGTTCCGCGCTGCTGACGAATCAGCGGTTTCAGATCGCCCCATCCACCCCGCCGGGCTCTGATGGCTTCGTCAGCCCGTCACTCCGGTACGTGGCACGATCAGGGCCATTCAAGGTTTCACTTGGGAGAAGACCGACCGGGACAAGCTCAATGGTAACCCGAAGCGTCAGCGAGGAAGCGAACGTGAGTGAGCGATTCGTCCCTCGCTGACGCTTCGGGTGGCGAGGTTGCCCAGCTTCAATCTTTGAACGGCCCTGGTGGCACGATAAGCCCGCCCGTCGGAGCCGGCGCAGCCCCTCCAGCCCGCGCCTGCAGGCCACCCGGTTCGCGTTGCTCTCCCGATGGACGTGACGGGGCGATATAATGAGGAGGAACCATCGGGTCCCGGCAGATGATACGGACAACGGCAGGGAATTGGGATGCACAAGTACATCATTATGGGAGCCCAAGGCTGTGGGAAAGGGACGCAGTCCCAATTGTTGGTCGCCGCGTTCGACCTCGTGCATATCAGCGTGGGCGATATCTTTCGGGGACACATTGAGACTCGCACCAAGCTCGGGGCCCGCATTCGCCGGTACGTCAACGACGGGCAACTCGTGCCCGACGAAATTGTCGAAGAGATCGTCCGGCGGCGGCTCGATGAGCATGACTGGAATTACGGGTTCATCCTGGACGGGTTTCCGCGTAACCGGCCTCAGGCGGAGTTCTTTTTGGAGAGTTACGATGTGGATGCGGTAATCCAGATCGAGGTTCCGCACGACGTCGTCCTGCGGCGACTGTTATCGCGTCGGCTCTGCAGCGAATGCGGCTTGGACTACAACCTCATCTTTCATCGGCCGGCGGTGGCAGGCGTGTGTGACGTGTGCGGCGGCGAACTGGTGCGGCGGGCGGATGACACCGAGAAGGCGGTCGGCGCGCGGCTTAAGGATTTCTACGCCAAGACAAAGCCAATCCTGGAACTGTTCCGGCAGAAAGAACTGGTGATCAGCGTGGACGGCACCCAATCGCAAGAAGCCGTCCATCGTGCGATTCTCAAGCAGTTGCAGGCCGTCCGGGCCCGGATGGACCGTCCGCGTCCTTGAAGCGTGTAAGCCTCAACCGGCGACGCTGGATCCGTTCGCTCTCGCCCCTCCATGTCTGCCACGGAGACCGTTCCGTTCGCGGCGCGGCTTCCGGTTTTCTGGCTCCCGGCATCAATCTCGATCCGTCGGCGGTCAGGCGTCCAGCCGTCACGTGGTGCAGGTATGACCGGAGCAACCCGCACGGTTCCGCCGACTGTCTGTTGAGACAGTTTTCCGTGTGGAAAAGACCGGTAAGCCCTGCCGGTGGCAGCCGATACCAATTGATGCCCTTAGGGGGTCTACGCATTTCAAGTTGAGGTGCTCAAGTTTTCCCACGGTAGGTCCTGCGACCTCTCTGCGGAGTGACAGGCTAATGATGGATGGCTTTGATGAAGTGATCAAAGAGTTTCTCGTTGAGAGTTACGAGAGCCTTGACCAACTGGACCGGGATTTGATCGAACTGGAGGATGCTCCGGACGACCGTGATCGTCTGGCCAGTATTTTCCGGACGGTCCATACGATCAAGGGGACGTCGGGCTTCCTGGCGTTGCCGAAGCTCGAACGGGTGGCCCACGTGGGGGAGAACCTGCTAGTTCCTTTGCGTGACGGGGAACTGACCCTCGAGCACGATATGGCCGATGGCCTGCTCGGCATGGTGGATGCCATCCGTGAGATCCTGGGGCATCTCGAAAACGACGGGGGCGAAGGCGAGGGCAACTACGAGCCGTTGGTTTCCAAGCTGGAAGGTCTGCTCTATCGCAGCCCGGCGGCAAATCTGGCGCCGGCGATTGCCCAGCCTGAGGAGGAACCGTCCGAGGAAGCAACGGCGGAATCGACGGACGACGTCGAGACCTGTGAGCCTGAGGCCGTCGGGGAATCCCAAGGCAATGAGACCGAAGACGAGACAGCAGAGCCCACGGAAACGCTCGGCCCCATTGAGCCGCAGGCGGAGTCCGCACAACAAACCGAGTTTGAGCAACAAGCAGGTGCCGAGCAACCGACGGGCGACCTCCCGAAATCCCAACCCGCAGCCGCTGCGGCATCAGGCGCCCAACCGGAATCCGGCTCCAGTGACACCGGCTCCTCGGGACGTGGCGACCGGTCCCATTCGCTGGCCGATTCGACGATCCGGATCGATGTGAGCGTGTTGGACAAGCTGATGAATCTGGTCGGCGAACTGGTGCTGTCGCGCAATCAGATCATGCAGTTCAGCCATTCGGTCGAGGACCCCACCATCGCGGCGGCATCGCAGCGATTGAATCTGATCACCACCGAGTTGCAGGAAGGGGTGATGAAAACCCGCATGCAGCCGATCCGAAACGCCTGGAGCAAACTTCCGCGCGTCGTCCGTGATCTGGCCAGTGGTTGCGGCAAGAACGTGCAGGTGCAGATGGAGGGGGCCGACACCGAGTTGGACAAGACAATTCTGGAAGCGATCAAGGATCCGCTCACCCATATCGTGCGCAACTCGGTTGATCATGGGATCGAATCGTCGGAGGACCGGGTTCTGGCCGGGAAGCCGGCAGCGGGCACCTTGTGGCTGCGGGCATTTCACGAGAGCGGACAGGTCAACATCGAAATCGCCGACGACGGGCGCGGCATCGACCTGGACCGTGTCCGCCACAAAGCGATCGAGAAAGGACTGGTCACCGCCGAACAAGCGGCCGGCATGAACGACCGCGAACTGACGGCATTGATTCTGCTGCCTGGATTCTCAACGGCGGCCAAAGTGACCAACGTTTCCGGCCGCGGGGTCGGCATGGACGTGGTCAAGACCAACATCGAAAAGATCGGCGGCACGATCGACATCCATAGCACTCCCGGCAAGGGGACGACGCTGCGGATCAAGATCCCACTGACGCTGGCGATTGTGCCCGCACTGGTCGTGAAATCCGGACAGGAGCGTTACGCCATTCCGCAGGTCAGCCTGTTGGAGCTGGTCCGGCTCGATGCCGAGCGGGCCGAACGCGAGATCGAAATCCTGTATGGGACGCCGGTCTATCGTTTGCGGGGAAATCTCCTGCCGCTGCTCTATCTCGACGAGCAACTCAAACTCCGCGAGCCTTCCGAGCGAACCCTGGACCCGGATGATGCGGTCAACATTGTTGTCCTACAGGCGGAGGACCGCCAATTCGGCCTGATCGTTGATGGGATCACCGACACGCAGGAGATTGTGGTCAAACCGCTGGGCTCCCATCTCAAAGCCATTCCGACGTTCGCCGGTGCGACCATTATGGGTGACGGCTCCGTTTCGCTGATCCTGGATGTCAACGGACTGGCGCAGCAGGGCGGGGTGCTCTCCGAACATCATGGCCGTATGCTGGAGGATTCATCCCGCCCCGCTGACCAGAGCGGGGATAACCGCTCGTGGCTGGTCGTGGACCCCGGCGACCAGACCCAGGCGGCCGTGCCGTTGGAAGCTGTCGCCCGGCTGGAAGAATTCGCAGCCGATGCCATCGAGCGTGTCGACCAGCAGTACGTCGTCCAATATCGCGGCGAGATCATGCCGCTGGTCGACTTACAGGGACGGCCCGTCGGCCACATGGACGATGAGGAAGACAAGCGGACGCAGGTGGTTGTGTATCACGAGCAGGAAACCAGCGTGGGGATTGTCGTGGGACGCATCGTGGACATTGTCGAAGAGTCTGTCGAAATCGACGCCGCCCACCCGGAGAGAACGGTCATCACGGGACGTGTCACGCGGATTGTCGACCCTGCGGCGATCGTCCGCTCATCCGGCGTGTTGCCCCCTGGTCCTGCAGCCGCATAAATCGAATCAGGCCCTCTGGTGGGCGGTCACTCTGCTGCAACCCGCACATTCACCATCGTACGGAGAATCGTGATGTCCGATCAGGCAATCTTGTGCACGTTTCGAGTCGATCACCTTTTCTTTGGGATCGAAGTTTCCCACGTGCAGGAAGTGCTGCGTCCGCAGCAGATGACGCTTGTGCCGCTTGCGCCGACTGTGGTGCATGGGCTGATGAATCTGCGTGGACAGATCGTGACTGCGCTGGACATGCGGAAACAACTCAAATTGCCGCCACAGGAAGGGGACCGGCAGCCGATGAATGTCTTGGTCCGCATGGGGGACGGGCTGGTCAGCCTGCTTGTCGACGAAATCGGCGACGTGATTGAAGTCAGCCGCGATCAGTTCGAACCGGCTCCCGAAACGCTGCCGGAGGTGATCCGCACGGCCGTCCACGGAGTTTACAAGCTCCCGGGCCGGCTCCTCCTTCTCCTGGACACGAAGACCTTGACGGTCCAGGAAGGATCATCGAATCCCGTCGCCTGGGCCGGCTGAGACCCACATTTTTCCACAGATATGAGTCCAACAAATTCCCTACGAGACGAAACAGGAGCACCTGGCCGATGAGTACTGCCGCCCCCCCCAAGCCGCGTTCCCGCAAGTCCACCAAGCCCGCCGATCGCACGAACGGCCAACTCGCCGAGAACGCCATCCCGGACGACGAGACCAACATCAATCTCCTGGCGTCGTTAGTGGAGTGTGCTTCGTCGAACATCATGTTCGCCGACCGGGATCTGGCGATCCGCTACATCAATCCCGCGGCGATGAAAACATTTGAGACACTGCGAAACATTCTGCCGGTGCAGCCGGAGGACATGCTCGGCGTCTCGATTGACGTCTTTCACAAGATGCCCGCACACCAGCGAAAGTTGCTGGCCAACCCGGACAACCTGCCCCACAAAGCTGAGATTACCGTTGGCGACGAAATGCTGCGGTTGGCCGTAAGCGCAACCTACGACGACGATGGCAACTACGTCGGGCCGATGGTCTCCTGGGACATTATCACCGAGGAGAAACAACGCGATGCCAAGTCTATCGGTGAGCTCGATGCGATCCGAAAATCGCAGGCGGTCATCGAGTTTGAACTCGACGGAACGATCATCACCGCCAATGACAACTTCCTGACGACGCTGGGCTACGCCCTGGAGGAAGTCAAAGGCAAACATCACAGTCTGTTCGTGGAGCCTGGTTTCGCCGCCA
The DNA here is from genome assembly GCA_029259845.1 of Planctomycetaceae bacterium. Lineage (GTDB taxonomy): Bacteria > Planctomycetota > Planctomycetia > Planctomycetales > Planctomycetaceae > JAHBXU01. Next base: position 19,159 of record JAJDEI010000018.1, read on the forward strand.
GCGCCGAGTACAAGGCTTTCTGGGAGAAACTCAACCGCGGCGAGTTTGAAGCGGCCCAGTTCCTGCGGATCGGAAAGGGGGGCAAAGAGGTCTGGATTCAGGCTTCCTACAACCCCATCCGGGACCTCGCCGGCAGGCCGTTCAAGGTCGTCAAATACGCGACCGACATCACGGACCAGAAGGAGATGCAACGCCAGATTGCCGAGGCAGCGGAACGCGACAAGCAGCGTGCCATTGAGCTTCAACAGAAGGTCGACCTGTTGCTGGAAGTCGTCAACGCGGCTGCCGCGGGTGACCTGACCCGGGACGTGGCTGTCACCGGCGAGGATGCCTTGGGCCAGATGGGGCAGGCGCTGCAAACGTTCCTCGGCGACTTGCGGGGCAGCATGTCGGGGATTTCCGAGAACGCGCAAACGCTTTCGAGTGCCTCCAACGAGCTGGCAGCGGTCAGCAACGAGATGCGTTCCAATGCCGACAACACCTCGAACCAGGCCAACGTCGTCTCTTCGACGTCCGAGCAGGTCAGCCAGAACGTGCAGAGCGTGGCGGCTGGCATTGAGCAGATGAACACATCCATTCGTGAAATCTCGAGGAGTTCCACGGAAGCGGCCACCATCGCGGGCAACGCCGTCACTGCCGCGGAGGCCACCAACGCGACTGTGTCGAAACTGGGCGTCAGCAGTGCGGAAATCGGCAAGGTGGTCAAAGTGATCAATTCGATCGCCGAACAGACCAACCTGCTGGCCCTAAACGCGACGATTGAGGCGGCCCGTGCAGGGGAAGCCGGCAAAGGCTTCGCCGTCGTGGCCAACGAAGTCAAGGAACTGGCCAAGGAAACCGCCAAGGCAACCGAGGACATCAGCCAGAAGATCGAGTCGATCCAGACCGACACCGACAGTGCTGTGACCGCGATCGGCGAGATTTCCGACATCATCAACCAGATTAGTGACGTCTCCACCACGATTGCCAGTGCGGTGGAAGAGCAGACCGCGACGACGGCGGAAATCGGCCGCAGCGTCTCCGAAGCCAACATCGGGACGACCAGCATCGTTGAGAACATCGTGGCGGTGGCCCAGGCGGCCGATGGCACGATGCAGGGAGCAGCCAATTCCCAACAGGCTGCCGATGAACTCTCCCGGATGGCAACGTCACTGCAGGACCTGGTTTCCAAGTTCAAAGTCTGACCCCCTGTTGCCAGACTCCCAGGCGACCCGCCGATCAAACTGGGCCTGCAAACCCCTGCCGCGCCGGCAGTGGGAACCAGCACCACACCGAATCCAACGTGCGCCATGGCTGACGTCGCCGTGGCGCACGTTTTTTGACGAATCGTTCGGATGGCCGGTGTTGCGGTCGTGAGGAAGTTCCGGCTTCAGCATCCCCTCGCTCGGGAGATGCCCCCCGCGGCATGTCGCGGCTGACACGCTGCGAAGAGCCGTTCCCAGTCGCCCGTCGGCGACAGTCTGCCCGCGAGTGGCGAGACGGCGGGGAGCCGGGAGCCTCTGCCGCACGCGGTTGCGGGAGGAACTGCCCGCGGCCGTATCCGCCGCTCCACGGCCTACCCGCCCGTTGAAAAACTCACTTCTGCGTGCCACTGCCGTCTCGGCAGTGCGAGAAACCAGTCAGTTTTCAGACATCTGCACGGCTGACGCAGCCGTGGCACACGTTTTTCAACGGACTACTACGGTGCGCGCGAAGCGAAAACTGCGTGCGACTGGCACGCTGTGAAAGCCGCGCATAATCCGCACGAATCGATCGGAAGACCGCCCGTGGGCCTGCATGGTCACACGGAGCGTTCCGATTCTTCGGACGACCGGTCCCCGAATGGCCCGGTTTCTTGCTGATGTTGCGGAAAAAAAACATCCGCCTCTTCGTCCGTGAACAATTCTGGAGCATCATCCCCAGCGAGCCATCATTATGCACTGCCTGATCGTCGATGATTCCCGTGCGATGCGACGCATCCTGCGAACGATCGTTCAGAGACTCGGCTACGAGACCGTGGAGGCCGAAAACGGCCGCATCGGTGTCGAGCGGCTGCATGAGACCAGTGACGTCGGCTTAGCACTCGTGGACTGGAACATGCCAGAGATGAACGGCCTGGAATTCGTGCAAGCGGTCCGGTCCGAGGACCGGTACCAAAACGTCAAACTGGTGATGGTCACCAGCGAGACGGATCCGTCCCGGATGGTCCGGGCGCTGATGTCGGGAGCCGACGAATTCGCCATGAAGCCGTTCACCGAACAGATTCTGGTCGACAAGCTCAAGCTGATCGGCGCCCTCCCCGACGGTGCCTGCTGCTGATCAGCCGCGTTCCTCCATTCGACGTGCGCGGGAGAGTCGAAACCGTATCGAATCACCACAAGACGGGCCACGGCCGGCCGAACCATCCATCAGGCCCACAACCGCATGGACATGAGACCGGACAATGACTGTGATACACACTCCCTGCCTACCGTCACCTTCCGAACACATCTGCTCGCTGTTGCGTGCCCGTGCGCGGGAACTGGCGGTTCTGCCCGAGGTCGTCAGCGAGGCCTTGGGCCTCATCAAGAACCCGGACGCCGATGTCCAGAGAATCTCCCGACTGATGGAGCGGGATATCCACCTCACGACGGAGATTCTGCGCCTGGCCAACAGCCCGGCCTTCGGAGGAAGCCGCGACATTGGCCGTCTGTCAGATGCTGTTGTCCGACTGGGATTGGACCGCTGCCAGGGTTTGATCCTCTCCTCATGCACGGCCAACCTGATGAAGCGGGTTTCGCTGGAACAACATTGGATTCGCGATGCGCTGTGGCAACACGGTTACACGACCGGCATCTGCTGCCAGATTCTCAATGCATCCCTCGATCTCCGGTTCACCGGCGAAGAATTTACGGCCGGACTGATTCATGATATCGGCCGGCTGTTGCTGGCGGTCATTCTCCCGGCGGAGTTCGGTGACGGCGATCCGTTGGATTTCAACGAACCACACGATCCGCGGGAGCGGGAGCGGTCGGTCTTTGATACGGACCACACGGAGCTCGGCTCCTGGTTCGCGGAACAGAACCGGCTTCCCCATTCGCTGGTGGACGTCATCCGGCATCATCATGACCCGGAGCAAGCCCCGCGCAACGCCGCGCTGGTCGCCCTGGTCGCCGCTGCCGACCAGATGTCCAATCATTTTCTCCGGCACGAGTCGCCCGACAGCTTTGATCTGGGGAAACTGATTCGGTTGATCCCTCAGCTCCAGGCGGACGCCGCGGCGTACAGCGACGAAACTTGCAGCGCGATTCTGACCCTGGCCTGGAACCGGGTCCAGGACTCGGCCGCGTTTTCCTTGTAGTCCCGTACGCCACACAGCATCACAATTCACCTCTCTGAGACCCAAGCGTAGGCGATCCAGTCCCATGTCAAACCCCCTTAGAATCCTGGTCACCGACGACTCGATCGTGTTACGGCGAGTGCTGGGCATGACGCTCGGCGAAGACCCGGAACTCGAAGTTGTGCATGCAGCGTCGAACGGCCGGGAAGCGGTCGACGCCGTCGCGACCCAGCAGTTTGATGTTGTGATCATGGACGTCGAAATGCCGGTGATGGACGGCATTGAAGCGACCGCCGAAATACGCCAACTCAACGCCGACCTGCCGATCGTCATGTTCAGTTCGGTGACTTCGGCCGGGGCCGACGCCACGTTCCGGGCCTTAACAGCCGGTGCCAACGACTACGTCCCCAAGCCTTCGCGCGTCGGCCATGTGACCAATGCATTTCAGCAGATTCGGGATGAATTGCTTCCCAAGATCAAAGGATGGGGCCGGCGATACCAGCGGTTGCGGTCCGAAACAAAAACGACGCCGGTCGCTCGCAAACCTCAGCGACCGTCATTCCGGGCGAAGCATCCGGCGGACGTGATCGCGATCGGTGTCTCCACCGGCGGGCCCGATGCACTGGCCAAGTTGATTCCCGCGCTTCCGAACGATCTGCGGGTTCCCGTGTTGATCGTCCAGCACATGCCGCCCGTCTTCACGGAACTGCTAGCCAAGCGTCTGGACGCGATGAGCCCCTTGTCCGTCAAAGAGGCCGCTGCGGGTGAATCCATCCATCCGGGGGGCGTCTGGATCGCTCCCGGGGGGCAGCATATGGTGGTTCGGAATCAGGGCGCCCACCTGCAAGTGGAACTCGATGACGGCCCTCCGGTCCAGTCGTGCAAACCGGCCGTCAACGTGCTGTTCGATTCGGTCGCCGAATGCTACGGAGACCGCGCTTTGGCCGTCGTGCTGACCGGGATGGGCCGCGACGGCTGCGATGGCGCCCACCGCATTCGGGATGCCGGCGGCCAGGTCATCGTCCAGGACGAACATACGTCCGTCGTCTGGGGCATGCCGGCGGCCGTGGCCAACGCCGGCCTGGCAGACGGCCAGTTTCCCTTAGACGAAATCGGTGCCGAGATCGTGCAAAGAACTCACGCCGCCAAAGCTCCACGAACGCTCCAAACACAATCAAGCTAGCAAAACTCCAACGCATCATTCGTTTCCTGGGTAGAAACCATGCCTGTCGCCGAACATGACCTGGAGTTTCTCAGCACCATTGTGGCTGAGCGAACGGGCAACGTGATCTCGTCCCATCAGGCGTATCTCGTCGAATCGCGGCTGGCGCCGGTGGCCAAGGAAGCCGGACTCAGCGACATCCGTGCCCTCGTCAAAGAGCTTCAGCGCTCCCGCACCTCCCCGGTGCATGACCGCGTCGCAGAGGCGATGACGATCAACGAAACGAGCTTCTTCCGGGATCCGAGCTTGTTCGATGCGATTTCTGCGCATGTCATTCCTGATCTGATCGATGCGAGGCAGTCGCAGCGGTCCTTGCGGATCTGGTGTGCCGCCTGCTCCAGCGGACAGGAGCCATACACCCTGGCGATCCTGCTCCGCACGCGGTTTCCCGAACTGGGCAACTGGGACGTCAAGATCACCGCGACTGACTATTCGCGCGAAATTCTCAGCAAGGCCGAATCGGGGAGCTACAGTCAGTTTGAGGTGGGACGCGGTTTGCCGGCCGCCATGCTTGTGCTCAACTTTGACCGCGTGGGCATGAATTGGGTCGTCAAACCGGAGATTCGAAAGCAGATCGAATTCTGTGAGCTGAACCTGCTGACTCCGTTTCCCTTCTATCAGCCCTTTGACCTGATTCTGCTCCGAAACGTCCTGATCTATTTCGACCCCGGGAAAAAAGTCGACATCCTGACCAGCGCGCATCGCACGCTCGCCTCAGACGGCTACCTTTTCCTGGGAGGCGGCGAGTCGCTCGTCAGCCTGGAAACACCCTTTGAACGACAGGTGCTGGACCGCACCGTCGGCTACCGCCCACTCTATCCGTCGGAGACCAAACATGATTGATGGCCCTACCCTGTGGCAGTTGACCGAACAGGCCTGTGACGGAATGCTGGGACTGCCCATCGCACCCTGCGATGACGCCCGGAACTCCTTCGACTTTGCGCTCAGCGCACAGATCAAAATCTCCGGAGACGCCGAAGCGCTGCTGTCGCTGCACAGCGAGGCGTCCTTCGCGCGGCACCTCGCCGCCACCATGTATATGGCCGAATCCAACGCCCTTGAAGAGGACGAAATCAACGACGCCCTCGGCGAACTGGTCAATATCATCGCCGGCAACATCAAAGGCATGTGTCCGGGGGAAACATTTCTTTCGCTCCCCTGCGTCGGCCAGTCTCTGGCAGACGAGCCGGACACGACGCCCGCCGAAAACATCGTTGAAGTCCGCGGCACCTGCGAAGGGCACGGCTTCACCATGCGTTTGGCATCGTCAATCATGTCGGCTTTACCCGCGTAGAACGACTGGCGACGCCTGCCGTTGCCGCAAAACCACAGATGAATCCGGCGGCTGACGAAATCGGCAAGCGACGGTAACGCGGACCGTGAACAATGCCGCTCAACTTGATGACCTCCAACACAAAGCAAACTGATGAAGATTCTTATCGTTGATGACAGCAAGGCCATGCGCATGATCGTCACCCGCACGCTCAAGCAGGCCGGCTTTAGCGGACACACGACAGCCGAAGCCTCCAACGGTGTCGAGGCGCTTCAGAAAATCGAAGAGGACACGCCCGACATCGTCCTCTGCGACTGGAACATGCCCGAGATGAACGGCATCGAGCTGCTCGGAAAAGTCCGGGAAGCCCAACACAACGTCCGCTTCGGTTTCATCACCTCGGAAAGCAGCGCCGAAACAAAGGCGCTGGCAATCGAGAATGGAGCCGACTTCGTTCTGACCAAACCATTTACCGCCGACTCCATGCAATTGGCACTGGAGCCCGTCTTCGCCTGACACTCAGGCAAATCAACGACCGTCCGTTTTATCCCATCACACCCTTCCGAGGTGCCCCATGCCAGCAACCGCCCCCATCGTCGAAACCGAAGAATTCGGCAAGTTCCTGACTGACCTGTTCGGACTCAAAGTCCAATCCACGGAAGCCGCCACCGACACAGGCACTATCCGGGCCGCCACGGAGTACGTCGACGGCGACGGCCAGCTCCGCGGACTGATCGCCTGTGATCTGCCCTGTGCCGCCAGGCTCGGAGCCGCGCTCACGCAAATCCCCATGGGAGCCGTCGATGACAGCCTCGACGCCGGTGCTCTCTCCGACAACCTGGCCGAGAACCTGGCCGAAGTCCTCAACATTGCTGTCAACCTCTTCCCGGAATGTCACTCGCAGCGACTGGTCGCCACCACCACAACCCAGGGCGAAGAAGCCTCCACGCTCTTCGCCGAAAAGACCGAAGGCGCGGCCGTCTGTTCCTTCGACATCGACATCCAACGCTACGGCAAAGGCGTAATCACCATCGCGCGGCTCGAAAGCTAGAGCACGGGTTTCCCGCCGGAGTTGGTATTCTTGATGAGCCGCCGAGCTTGCTCGCTGCGCGTCCGTCGACGCGTCCGATGGAGGCTCGGCACGGGACGCCGGTCCGCCGTCACTCGCCCGCCTCACGGGCCGCCAACTGGCCCGGCGGCGTCGACAGGTCCCACAGCAGCACCCGCCCGTCGCCACCGGTCGCCAACGTCCGTCCATCCGGACTGAAGGCCAGCGACACCGGAATCCCCTGCGGCGAAATGATCGTCTCCCGAACTTCACCAGTCCCCACTTCGACGAGATGAATCCGTGGCTGGGGAATATCCTGGGCCGTCAGGTCCCGCGTATTTCCTTCTGGAAAGACTTGTGTGGCGACGGCCAACCATCGGCCATCCGGACTGAAGGCCGGTGTGCGAACGGATGTCTTTTCACCCAGGTCGATCGCTTGGATGACCTCTCCGCGGACACTGTCGACCAAATAGACCTTGGTTCGCTTTGACCGCCAATTGGCCAGTGCGAAGAGGCTCCTCTTGGGAAGGAAGGTCGCCCCACTGTAGATTTCTCCTTCTTCCGCATCGATTGTGCTGATGAGGTCTCCGGATCGCGTGTCCCAGAACCGTAGCGACGACTGCGATGTCTTCCAGACATCCTCGGCAGGAAACACACGGACGGACCCACACAAGATGCCGCCGTCCGGGGAAAACCCCAACAAGTGAGCCGTCGCAAACGCGTCCTCGATCGGAATCGTCAGCGTTTGTTTGCCAGTCGAAGTATCGAACAGATGCACCGCCGTGCTGTACTTATCCCTGGACGTGACAGCCGCCGTGCTGCTGTCGGGCGAAAACATACCGTAGGCGCTGGAGGTTTCCAAAAGGTCGAGGGCGGTGCCTGCTTCGGCATCCCAGAGGCTCACGCGACTTGGCGGTTTGCCTTCGTATTCTCCGGCCAGTTCATCACCCGTCAGGAAGTACCGGCCGTTCGGCGAAAGCGTCATATGGGTGATGTTCCGCGACGGCGCATGCTGCAGTCGCCGCGTCTCCTCGCCGGTGGCCAGATCCCATTCGCCGATGTTTCCGCCGCCCTCCCAGCGAAGCAGCCGCTTGCCATCCCGCTCCACACGAGTCATCTTGCGAGTCCACACGGGAATGTAGGCCGACTTCCAGTCCGGTGTGACATGGAAGAAAGACGGCGATCGCTGACTGTCGGCTCCGTTGTGGATCGTCGTGAGTTGCTCGCCGGTCTCGACGTCCCACAGTTGGACGAATCCGCTGCGGTAGTCGCAGGCGATGAGGCGTTTGCCGTCCGGTGAAAAGCGGATGCCGGACATCACACCGTCGCGGGTGGGGTGCATCAGGCTGGCTTTGAGCCGTGGCGAGACCGGTTCGAGAACGATGTCGAACTTCGATTTGGCGACCTTCACCCGATGCGTGCCGGGGGCGACGAAGCCGCCGATCCAGTCGTCGAAGGTGATCGTGACTGTCGCCTCGCCGGGGGGCACGTCGTCAGGGACTTGCACGCCGCCGTGGAAGTTGACCGTGCAGCAGCGTTGTTGGAGCACGTACTCCGCCGTGGTTTCCGTGTCGCCGGGGAAGGTGATTTCCAGTTTGGGGGACAGGCCGTCGGGGACCAGATTCTGGTAGGCCGCAAAGGCCGTCGTGCCGGGGCCGAGACCGGGCGTGCCGAGGCCGAGGAACACGTCGGTTTTTCGGCCGACGGTCAATGTGGGGGCAGCGAACAGCGTGATTTCCCACGGTCCGCCGAAGTGGATAATCGGCGCTTCCGCTGGCGTGTCGGCGAAGACCAGCAGGCCGTTCGTGTCGATGGGCGAGACCAGATGTTCAACCCGTCCGCCGATCCCCGTCCCGCGACGGCCGGGCATCTCCAGTTCAACTTTGACGGCGTGGAAACGTGCTTGGGGATTCTTCATCAACGCCTTGCGAATCCGGGGCTCGGTTTCGGCCAGGTGCCGCAGGTTCATGGTCCCCACCGTCAGCGACTTGTGCAGCAGGTCCCCCTCGCGGACCTCATCCACGTCGAAGGCGAAGGTGCCGTCCTCCGCGTTGGACGATTTCTCATCGGCAGCGAAGCGTTCCGCCGGGTCCGTCAGGTCGCCGTCGCCGTTGAGATCCGCGTACAACGTTGCTCCGTCGTGCACCAGCCAGACCCGCGTCGCCGCCTCCGGCCCGAACACCAGCAGGCCGTACTTGGGCTGCGTCTCGTACGCCGGCTCCTTGGCGATCGTGAGCGGCACCTCCGTCAGATCAATCGCCCAAGAGGAGGGACTGGAGAGGAGCCAGAACATCCACGGCAAGACTCGAAAGGCGCTCTTCATCACTTCATTTCGGTGAGCTTGGGGACATGTTTGATTCTGTGTGAGAAAGATGTGAACTGACCGGATGGCTCAGCCAACGTCCCCACAAAACTCACCACTCGTGAGGGAGGCGGCTGAAATACTTACACAAATGGTGCCGTGCTTTGGCGATTGGAACTGGGGTGACGGGATCGTCGCGTTCGTGAACGAGGTGGTTCCGGTAGTTCCGGACGCAGTGGACAGCATTGATATCGTCCGCGGGAATCTGCCGTCTCGCTCCGACTCCGTCGATGAGTTCCCGGCCGCGTGGATTTCTCGCGGGCCGGACTGATTCCCAGAACAACCTCAATCCGGTTTCGAATTCAGCAAAGAGGCGAACCAGATAAGTCCCCTCAAGGTTTCGCGAAGCATTCTTGAGATCGCGCACGCGGATGCTCTCCTCCAAGATCGTTGGGTCGTGTCCGACCTGGCCGAGGAGCCGGTCTGTGCCGAGGCGTACGGCTGCATATTCCCGGTCAACCTGTTTGATTCGGCGAATCCTGTCAAACAACCGGTGAGGCATTCTGTTTCATCTCGCTCAGAACAGCATTGAGTGTTTCCTTCGACAACGGTTGAGGCTCTGCGTCCCGAATGCTCGGCACGGTTGCCTCACCAGGATACATGTAGTGCAGTTGCCACTGGCCGTCGACCAAATAGAGACTCGCGATGTCGTCCCAACCGGGCATGAGGTAGAGATCAACAACACCTTCCGCATTGGGTGCCGAACGGGCAATTGGTTCGAGAAGAATTCGCACCGCATTCTGCTGGAGAACCAGACAAGGAACCATGTGCTTGCCGATGACCGAGTCATCCAACTGTTTCTCAACTTGTCGAGTCGTCCAGTCGAACTCTTCGGACCAAGACCTGACTTGTGAGACAAGCTCGTTGAGATGGCTTAGCCATTCAGCCTTGGCTTGATCAGAATCGATTCCGTTTCGTAAGGGACTGTTTTCTGGCATTTGCGAGCTTTCAATTCGGAGTTGCCCAACCACCTTCAACGATAACTCCATTCGTCTGGAATGGGAACGGCGATCTGCAAGGACCGTGCCATGATGGGCCTTTCAGTGACCGCCGGAGAGCGTTGCCCGACATTGCTCCAGGAGCGTTTTTGAGGAACTCGTGCCGATGCGGGTCACGCCGAGGGCGCGGACTTCGAGCAGCGTGTTGACGTCGCGGATGCCGCCGGCCGCCTTGACGTGGACGTTGCCACCGGTGTGCTCGACCATCAGCTTGAGGTCGGGAATCGTCGCACCGCTGCTGCCGTAGCCGGTCGAAGTCTTGGCCCAGTCGGCGTTGAGGTTGGTGCAGATTTCGCAGAGGCGGATTTTGTGGGCATCTTCGAGGTAACAATTCTCGAAGATGACTTTGACCTTTTGTCCGGCTGCATGAGCCGGCCCGATGACCGCAGCGATGTCGTCGGTCACGTAGCCCCACTCGCCGCTGAGCACTTGGGAAATGTTGACGACCATGTCCAACTCCTCGCAGCCGTCATCGATGGCTCGCCGCGCCTCGGCTTGTTTGGTGGCCGTCGCATGCCCGCCGTGGGGGAAGCCGATCGTGGTGCTGGTGCGGACCGTGCTTCCCCGTAGAATCTCCGCACATCGCCGCACGTAATACGGCAGAATGCACACACTGGCGACGTTGAGTTCCAGAGCCAGTTGACAGCCGCTCTCAAGGTCGTCGGCCGTCATCGTCGGCTTGAGCAACGAGTGGTCGAGCATTTTGGCGATGTCGGCGAGAGTGTAAGAAGAGTCTCCCATGTTCGAGTCCGGGTCTTGTGAGGGTTCAGGGTGGGTGACCAGCGGCGTTCAGAAGTAGTCCGGCATCCAGGGTTCCGGCCCGGCGAACAGGGCGGTTGCCTGCCCGAGCGATGTTTCGTCGCCGTCGATCGCACCCAGAGCCTTGAGCGTCTGTGCGGGGAGGAAGCCGGTGTACAACGGGGCCATTCCGCGAATATCCATCGTCAGGCTTCCGCGTCCGCCCGACATCACTTCCGCTTTCCCCTCGTGAACCCTCAGGACGAAGTGGCCGTTATTTGCCGGCAGGATGTCATCATGCACTTCGAGATGCAGTTCGCCGGATGCCTCGAACGGGTATCTTCGTGACGTGAGGGCCGCTTTGACGTCAACGATCCGCGTCATCCAGCGGAGCATGCTGATGGAGGAGGGCTGAAACTCGGCCGTCGAACAGAGCAGCGGCTCCACGCACGGTCCGTACCAACTGACGGAACCGATCGTCGAACGATGGTCGGCGATCAATGTCCACAGCCGCCGCGCCGCTGCAGGAGTGAGCGCCGACATGTCGCGGACCAGCAGGCAATCGCCGTCCTCATGGCCGACGCAATGCCGGTAGATGAGATGCCCTTCGGGACGCTCCGGTTCGCCGATCAGAAAGCCGGATTGATGGCCGTCGGGATGTTCCAGCAACCGCGCCCACAGCCCGTCGGTCCGCTGTAAGTGGCCGTTAGTCGCTTTGGCCTGTTGTTCCGCGATGGACGCGAACGGCTCGGGCGAATCCAGCGGCACCGGCGTGACGGGAAGTTCCCGATCGCGGACGCCGATTGACGACATGGGCATTTGATAACCGCACCGCGACCCCGCTTGCTCGAAGCCGACTTTCCGGTACAGCCGCTGCGTTGAGGCGAACAGGCTCGCAAGGGGAGTGCCGTCTGCGTGCAGTTCTTCCAGCATGGCCCGCATTTGGAACGCGGCTGCTCCGGTTCCCCGCGCCTCCGGAGCGATGCCGACCGCCGCCACAGCCGCACAGGGGACCGCCCGCCCGCCGAACCATTGCCCCGTGCGATACACGCCCAGTCCGCCGACAAGCCGTCCGTCTTCGAACACCGCGCGGAGGTTTTCCAGCCCGATCCGGCTGCGGAAAACGTCCCAGTAGCCCGGTGGGAAACGAAAGCAGCGTCCCACCACATCCTGAAACGCCCGTTCGTCGTCCGGAACAAGAGAGCGGTAGTCGAGCGCCATCAGTTGCCTTTCCCTTTCGGTGCGAACAGACGCTGATTGATAGTTTTGACATCCGCGCCCGCCGCCGCGACCGGGACCCTCAACTTGAGCGTCGCATCAGTCGGACGCAGACATCGACGGTTGTCGCATGCTTGATAGTGGATCGTCAGTTCGAGTTCTTCCGTCGCGCCGGCAGCCGCGCGGGGGGCTTCGATGGTCCCTTTCAACAGCACCTGTTTCTCAAACACGGAGAGCGGTTCGTCGAACCCCTCCATGCGAAAGTCGTGCCCTTTCGGGTAGGCGATTTGGGACAGCTTGGATTTACGAGCGGCTTTCAGGATCAGTTCCGTGGGGACGAGGAAGTCGGGCCGCGCAGGATTGGTGTTGATGTGCCAGCCGTCCTTGATGGCGAGTACGACTGCGACTTGGGCCTTGCCGCCGGCAGGGAGCTTGTCGACGGACAGGTACGCTTTGGCGGAGACTTTCGCGTCCTTTAGCCGGGGGTCGGTGCGGGCGGCCAGCACGAGCGGCTCGCCGGTTCCCTGCTGCGGAAACTTGGCCGCTCGCACCACAACCGGCTTGTCCGCCGCGTCCGACGCGACGGCGCTCTCGCCCGGCGGCAACGTCTCCGCCGCCGATTCTGAGTCCGAATCTGAAACCGGCCCCGAATCCGAATTAGCATCCGAATCCGAATCAACATCCGTCTCCGTGGAGACGGATGCGGATGTTGCCGCGAGATACTCATCGACCGCGACCGCCATAAACGTCAGCGCTCCGGACTGATTCTCGAGTTTGGGCGCAAACAGTGCGAGCGTTTCACCGGCCCGCGTCAGGTCGTCTGCGTTCCCCGTCAACTCCGCGAGACGCACCAGGTTCCTCACGCTCATGCTGTTGCCCGAAGGGATGACGTTGTCGTAAGCGTTTTTGGTGCGGGCCAGAAGTTTCTCGTGATGGTCGGACGTGAAGAAGAAGGCCTTGCCTTCCTCGTCCCAGAACAGGTCGATCTGGTCGTCGGTCAACTGCCGCGCGGCATCAAGCCATTCCTGTTGGCCGGTCGCACGATGCAATGCCAGCAACCCACTCACCACGAACGCATAGTCGTCGAGGTAGGCGTTGAGCTTGGAGAGTTTGTCCCGGTGCGTCCTCAGCAGCCGGCCCTCCTCGTCCCGCATATTGGTGAGAACGAACCGCGCGGCACGCTCGCCCGCTGCGATGAGATCCGGGCGGTTGAGCACCTCGCCGCCGCGCGCCAGTGCCCGGATCATCAGCCCGTTCCAACTGGTGAGCACTTTGTCGTCCTTCAAGAGAGCGGGCCGCTGCTCCCGCACCACGAGCAGTTTGTCCCGCATGACCGACAGCCGGTCCCGCAGTTCGGCGGCCGGGATTCCGTGGGTGACCGCCGCCTCTATGATGGGGCGCGGCAAATGCAACACGTGCCCATGCTCAAACCGTTCCGGTTCGTTGACGCCGTAAACGTCGTTGAACAGAGCCGCGTCGCTCTCTCCCAGAACGCCGGCGATTTCGTCCTTCGACCACACATAGTGTTGCCCTTCAATGCCGTCCGTTTCTGCATCGAGTGCCGAGTAGAAGCCCCCGTCGGGGCTCGTCATCTCCCGGAGCACGAAGGCGAATGTCTGTTCCGCGACGTCCCGGTACCGTTGTTCGCCGGTTCTGGCGTAGGCGTTGGAATAAACCTCCGCAAGTTGGGCGTTGTCATAGAGCATCTTCTCGAAGTGAGGCACCATCCACTGGCGATCGGTGCTGTAGCGGTGAAAGCCGCCACCCAGATGATCGCGGATGCCGCCGCGCAACATGTGATCGAGCGTGTTCTCCAGCATGGCGACGATCTTCGCACCATCCCCTTTCGCACCATCCCCGTTCACAGCGTCCCCGTTCACAGCGTCCCCGTTGCCGATCTGCGATTGCAGCAACATCAGCCGGGTGGGGACGGGGAATTTCGGCCCGTTCGGCCGGCGCGGGTCGAATTCGAGGCCTCCGTACTCCGGGTCGAATTGCGCCTCGACTGCGGCGATCGCCTGATCGACCAGCGACCGGCCGAGGGGCACCGTTCGCGAGGATTCGCCGGGCGCGCTCACACGGCGGACTTCGCCCGCAATGGCTTCCGCGGCTGCGGTCATTCGCTCCTCGTCGTCGGTCCACGATTCGTGCAGCTTCTGAAGGACCGCCAGAAAGCCGGGAAGTCCGCGGCGTGCTCGTGGCGGAAAATAGGTGCCGCCCGCCATCGGCTTGCCGGTCGGCGTCAGAAACATCGACAACGGCCATCCGCCGTTGGGCGGGGATCCGATGGCCCGATAATAGACCTGCAATGCCAACATATAAATATCGTCGACATCCGGCCGCTCCTCGCGGTCCACCTTGATGTTCACGAAATGCTCGTTCATGTAGGCCGCCGTCTCCTCGTCGGAAAACGTCTCCCGCTCCATCACGTGGCACCAGAAGCAACTGCTGTAGCCGATCGACAGGAAGATCGGCTTGTTCTCCTGCTGGGCCTTCTCGAACGCTTCCGGTCCCCACGGGAACCAGTCGACCGGGTTGTGAGCGTGCAGCAGCAGGTACGGACTCGTCTCGTGGGCGAGCCGGTTGGCGGGGTGTTGGTGCGTCGCCTTGTCGGTCTTGCGATTCGGCGTCTCCCCCGGCGCACCGTCCGATTCGGCCGCACAGCCGACTGACGCGAGGAAAGCGACGGACAGCAGGGAAAAAACAACAGGAATTCGATACATGAGAAACTCCGCAGGTGCGGGAAGGAATTGGGGCGAGAGCTCGGGCTCCCTCGCCAAACTCGATGAAGACGGGAACGCAACCGCAGGGACAAGGAGAGTCTGCGGAACTCGAATCCGAAGTGTCACACTCCTTTGTCGCCCGGTGCCCGGTTCGCCACGCGGTCCCCCGTTCCGCCGGGGAACACTCCGTTCATTCTATCGTGGCCCCAAGGCCGACTGGTAGCGTCGGAGCGCGATTCCCGATCCGACCAGAGATTCGGGGAGGGACGGGGGGACGAAAGAACCGGCGTTGGCGCCGATTTGCGGTCGACAACCGGCCACCGAAAGGAGCTCCGCTTAGCGACCGTTCGCAGAACGCTCCGCTTGCACTTGAACTCCGGCACCGGCGTCAAGTTGGGCAAACCAGCGAAAGGTTGCCGCCGGGACTCCTCACCCCGCAGCGCGTCCGTTGCGCTTCTTGCGGGCCGCATGCCTGGTTGCCTTCGCCTCGGCGGGGAGAAAAGCTTTGAGCAGTTGCTCGGCGTCCCGGTATCGCTTCCGCGGCTGCGGGTCGATGCAACGGCGGATGACGGCGATCAAGTCCGGATGCACCCGTCCGCGCACCCGGTGAAAGTTGGGCGGCGGCCAGTCGAACGGCCACTCGGGCCATTTTCCACTCAACATCCGATGCAGAATCAACCCCAGCGAAAACACGTCCGACCGTAACGACGGTTTCCCCATCGCTTGCTCGGGAGCCATGTACCCCACCGTGCCGGTGCCGGATCCCTGCACGGTCTTTTGGGCCACCTTGGCGATGCCGAAGTCGGTCAACTTCAGCCGGTTGCCGGAAAACAGAATGAGATTTTCCGGTTTGATGTCGCAGTGGATGATGCGATGCCGGTGCGCGAACGCCACCGCTTCGATCATCTGCTGGGCGTATCCCAAAGCCGTCGCGAGCGACATGCGGTTGCTGAGCCGGTCGCCCAGCGTGCGTTCACCGAGCGGAAAGGCGATCACGAAATGGCCATCGATGAACGAGGCGTTTTTGAGCGAAAGAATGTGCGGATGCTCCAACTGAACCGCAAGCCGCACTTCACGCCGAAAGTCCTTCAGCACGTCTTCGGTGATGTTCTCCGCATGCGGAATTTTCAGTGCGACGCGGATGCCTTCGATGGTATCCATCGCTCGGTAAACGGTCGCAAAACCGCCCGAACTGATCCGCTTTTCGATACGGTATTTTCCCAACCGTTGCCTGGCTCTGAGCACGTTCCTGCTGCTCCCGGGTGCGTCTTCGGAACTCCGTCCCCATCGTCTCTGTGTTATCGGCAGAACACAAGCGGGACGCCGGAAAGATTCTTTGCGAACGGCGACCGCATCCGTTCCACTGCCGCCCGCTCCCGGTGACCGGCGAGCAACCGACGGGCCGCCTCACTTTTCCGGGAGTTGCAGCGGCGGTCGGTTCCTTCGCCTGCGAAGCCAGTCGATGGCCCGGTGCACCTGTCGGCGTCGCAACATCGCAACCTCCAGTCTTCGCTTGCCGGGCAGGTCCAACAGGGTCATGCCGACAAACATCGTCAGCAACCCCTGTCCCGGCAGGACGAGCATCGCGAGACCGGCGGCGACAAGCACCGCCCCGAACAGGTTCTTAATCGTCTTCGCCGCCACACGCCACACGGGGTGCCGCGCGTTCCAGCCCGACGGCTGCTCCCGGGGAGGGTGCAGAAAATAGTCAGCCGGCATCCACGTCAGCAGCAGCGGAACCGCGGCCAACGTTGCCACGAACGTCACCAGCGACGTGATGCTGAGCCCCCACACCAGATTAGTGTGACCGCGAATCCACGAAGGGACGGCCTCCAGGAACGCATTCATGGTCATGGGGAGAGAATCCAGTCACGCCGCCGCTCAGCCAAACCTCGGCCTGCATATCGTAGCATTCCGGCGCCCGGCCACGGCACCCACAGGGCGCACGTCCCGCCTTCCTCGCCGACGGCCTTGTCGTCAAACGGGCGCCCAGCGGCTCTTCGATCCTCCAGGCGGGGCCGGATCACAAGATGTCGTACTTCTTGAGCTTGCTGCAGAAGGTGCTGCGCGGCAGACCCAGCAATCGGGCAGCCTCGGCTTTGTTGCCGCCAGCCGATTGCAGGGCGCCTTCCAGTTGCCTTCGTTCGGCTTCCTGCTTTGCCTCGCGGGTGCGTGGTGCAGCGATCCAATTGCCCGGCTGCGGTCCCTCCTTCGAAGCCAACGGCGAATTCAGCGGCGAGCGCAGCGGCTTGGTTTCTAGCACCCGCTGAGGCGAGCGATTCGACGCGGCGATTTCCTCCGGAAGCTCGCTCAGAGTGATCCGCGACCCCTCCGCCAGCACGACAGCCCGCTCGACGGCATTCTCTAACTCCCGGATGTTTCCTGGCCACGAGTAGTCCACGAGCGCCGCCATCGCCGCCTCGTCGAAATGCGTGACCGATTTCCTCGCCCGCTCGGTCGCCGCTTCGAGGAAATGAAGAGCCAGCTCGAGAACGTCGTCGCGCCGTTCGCGGAGCGGGGGCAGTGTGACGCTGATCACGTTGAGCCGATAATACAAATCCTCGCGGAACCGCCCCTCCGCAATCAAACGCTCCAGGTGACGGTGCGTCGCCGCGACGACCCGGACATCCACCTGCACGGTCCGATTGCTCCCGACCGGCTCCAACGTCCGCTGCTGTAGCACCCGGAGCAGCTTGACCTGCACCTCCAACGAAATATCGCCGATTTCGTCGAGAAACAGCGTGCCCCCGTCTGCCTGTTGAAACCGCCCGACCTTGTCCTCGCGGGCGTCCGTGAACGCCCCGCGCACATGGCCAAACAGTTCGCTTTCCATCAAGGTTGGCGACAGCGCCGCACAGTGCAGGCAGACAAGCGGACCGTCGCGGCGGGGGCTATTGGCGTGAATCGCTTGGGCAAGCAGCTCCTTGCCGGTCCCGCTCTCTCCCCGGACGAGCACGGAAGATTCGCTCGCGGCCACTTTGCGAACCGTGTCGAGGACCTGACGAATCGCCGGACTGCGTCCGATGATGTCGCCCGGGCGAAAGTCCTCCAACGCGGCGGGAGGCGCCTCGGACGTCTGCAGACTGAGTTGCCGCTCCAGGAATCCGATCCGCCGGTCCTGCTCGGAGACCTGCTCGATCCGTCGTCCCAGTTCATCCTTGATTTGCCCGAAATCCTCGTGAACCTTGGCAAAGTGCAGGGCGAAGCCGGAGATGCGTTCGACCGCACTCAAGAACGTCCCGTCCTCCGGCGTGAACGCCGCCGCATTCGGTTTGGGCCCCAACACAATGAGCCCCACCATCCCGCCGTCGACCTCAAGTCCGTGAATCAGATCGACTCCCAGGTCTCGCATGAGGGTCTGAGTCGTTGACACACCGGAGCGCAGCCGCTGCAGAGAGACACCCTGCTGGAGCGCCGACCAATGGGACCGGGCGACTTCGATCCGCGGGACAAACTCCCGGTCTCCCAGTTGGGCGAATCGCTGGAACGACTCGCTGTTCCCATCGCGCAGATAGCAGGCCGCGCGCGTGACTCCCAGCACGTCGCAGCAGGACGACAACATCTGCTCCGCCAGTGACTCGCGGTCCACGAGGCCTGCTACCGCCCGGTTCATCCGCTGCAACGCTTCGTCCAGTTGGTATTTCTCCCGGAAAAACTCCTGGTCGATCAGCCGCTGCACCCGGCCGCGCAACCAGCCCAGCACAATGATCGTCAACATCAACACGACCGTGACCGCAACCGCCTGATTGAGCAGCGGCATCTGCTGGCGCAACGCGATCACACTCCCGCCGGCAATCACCAAACTGTAGACGACCGCCAGTGCCGCGCTCAGCACGTAGTACAACATCCCACGGCTGATCACCTCATCGATCAGCATCAGCTTGTACCGTACCATCCCGATCGCATACGCCAGCATAAATGAGCCGCTCGCCAGAAACATCCAGATCTGTCCCTTCCCCAGGGCCAGGTCGACCCGATGAAAGAACGCCAGGTACGCCGCGTAACCGAGGGGAAAAGCGGCAAACATTCCCGCCCACAGCATGCCTTCGACTTGCCTCCGCTCGATCACCTGGCGCGTCGTCCGGGCACTGTCCACAAGCGAAATCATCGTCAACGAGAAATACACCACCGCCAGTCCCACGTAGGCCACAATGCTGTTCCGCATCAAACGCAGCACCCATTCGCCGACGATCCCCGCCTGTGACTGCCACGCCGCCGCCAACGGACCGGAGACTCCCACGTCCTGGGCCAACACCGAAACGACGACGACACCGACCGCCAGCCACAGCGCAAACAGGACAGGCAAGGCATAAATCGCCGTCAGCGTCGCCCGCGGCCAGAGCAGCATGCTCCGGCGAGGCGAGGGGAACACCACGAACAGATGCAACAGAACGGCCGGCAGCAACACGGCGGCCACCACAAACGGGACGCAGAACCACAAGCTCCCGGCGATCACCCACCAGTGACTGCCTCCGACGAACGCCACCTGCGTCACCAAACTCAGCACGTAAAACAGCCGGATCGACCGGTCGTGCGGACGGTTCCAGTAGGCGACCGCGCTCAGGCTAAAAATCATCAGTTGAGGCACGAGCCAGATCAGAGACGAGATGAGACCGCCGATCGGCAGCGGCTGCAACTGAATCCAGCTCGTGGAGCGAATCTCCTCGCCGTTTCGAAGAAAGCGGATCTTTGTGAATCGCTCTCCGTCCCGATCTCCCCCGGAGATTTCCACCAGCACCAGCGAGGAGGCGCTGCTCAGTTCATCGGGGTCCGCGCCAGGTGGCAGCCGCCCTCCCGGCTCAAGTTTCGCGCTCCGCAGATCGATGAGCGCCTGCGAGAAATCGGCGAACGTTCGAATTGTCCGCCCATTCACCTCGAACAGCAGGTCGCCCACCTTGGGAGGACTCTCCGCACCAATCTTGTTCTGGGCACCGGGAACGGCGTACATCCGAATCCCGGTGCCCGGCTGCGTGCCGTCGGTATCAACGAGCAGTCCCCGGATCCGAACATCGGGCGTGGTGACGACAAACACCAGTGCTGCCACACAGTAGCACAGGCTCAGCCCACCGACGGTCGACAGCAGGATTTTGACCCATTTGGACATGGTGACTCGCCATTTTCGGCGCCGAAGTTCAGCGCCGAGATTAACGAACAGCAACGACAATTGCAAGTCGCGGAAATCATAAATTGACTCAATGCATTGACAACACTTGACTTAAGGGATTGTAAACAATACGAGACACAATGGCATGGCGATTGCGAAACGACCCACAGACGAAGAGTTTGTTTTCACCCAGCCTGACCCTCGGACATTCAATCGGCATCACTGAAACACAGAACCTCTCTGAGCATTTGATTGCAGCCTGACCCACTCTGCTCTCAGCCCTGACAGGAACCCAACTGTGTGAATGATGTCGGTGTCCGAGGGTTTTTCTATGCGCTGACATCATTCTTCGGTCCCGCGTCAGAGGCTGTCTCGAGGCTCGTCCTCCCGGGGAAGTTCTTACCCCGTTGCAAAATGGGCGCTGTCCTGCCCGCATCGGCGTGCTTGCGTTTTGCGATGTTCTGGCTTACGGTCCGTCCGAATCATTCCGATTGGTGCGGGGCATCGATTACCGTGAGGGGGAGAATTGGCGAAGAGCAGGTCAAAAAGCCACAGCCGCAAGCCGGCGAAATTCTGGCTACTGAAGAGTGAGCCGAGCTGTTACTCGATCGACGACCTGGCTGCGGATAACGAGCAGACCACGTTCTGGGACGGCGTCCGCAACTACCAGGCGAGGAACTTCCTGCGGGATGAGATGCTAGTTGGAGACCGGGCGTTCTTTTACCACAGCAATGCCCAGCCGATGGCCATCGTCGGGACGGTCGAGATTGTCACCGCGGGCTATCCCGACCCGACCGCCTTTGATCCTGGCGAGGACCATTTCGACCCCAAGAGCGATCCGGATGATCCGACGTGGTTCCTCGTCGATGTGCGGCTCCTCCAGAAGTTTCCGGAGCCGGTCACGCGTGATGTGCTCAAGTCGTGCGGCAAGCTTGACGACATGATGCTGCTGCGGCGGGGGTCGCGGTTATCCGTACAGCCAGTGACGCCTGCCGAATGGAAGGCCGTACATCGCTTGGCCGGCGTCAAGGACGTCTGACCCGCCCCTGTTTGGGAATCCCTCGAAGGTTGTGCCTTGATGCCACATGGTCCCGACAACGCCGAGCCGCCGACCGCGACTGCCGGGAACCGGGAGCCGGAACGGAAGAAGAAGTGGTACCGCACGAAGACGTTCAACCTGGCGATCGGGTTGGCCGTCACCATCGGCTGCCTGTGGTTGGCGGTCCGCATGATGGCCGCCGGCCGGCCGATTGGCGAGGTGCTGCGTGAGATTGCTGATTCGTTCTCACGGGCGGATTATCGGTCGCTCCTGCCGATTTGGGTCATTCTGTACATCTTCTACGGGATCAAGGCGTGGCGTTGGAAGATGCTGCTGGCGCCGCTGGGGGAGTTTCGCACGAGCAGCTTGTTCCCGCCGGTGATGATCGGTTTCGCGTTTAACAACCTGTTGCCGGCCCACCTCGGCGAATTTGTCCGGGTGTTTGTGTTTTCCCGTCAGCAGCGGCAACCGGTCTCCGCCGTGTTGACCAGTGTGATCCTGGAACGGGTGTTGGATGCGATCGCCATCCTGGCTTTCTTAGGACTCGGTTTGTTTCTGATGCCCGGTGTGGACGATCCGCGTGTCCGGAAAGCGATGCTGATCGTCGCGGCCGGGATCTGTGTGGCTCTCGCCGGCGCCGCGGTTTACTTGATTTGGACAAAGCCGTTCGTCACGGCGTTTGAGTGGTGTCTCGGCCGCGTGCCGCTGCTTCCCGGCGGGTTGAAGCAGAAGCTGGCGGCGATGCTCGAACAAGGGGCGCATGGGCTGGCGTCGCTGAAGGACAGCCGCCTCTGGGCCGGCCTCGTGTTCACCTCGTTTCTGCAATGGTCTTTGAACGTGCTGGTGATTCACCTGTCACTTTGGAGCTTTGGCATTCATGTGTCGCCCCTCGTCTCCTGCATCGTGATGGGAGTCACCGCATTCGGCGTGACGGTGCCTGCGTCACCAGGGTACTTCGGCGTGATTCAAGTCTGTTTTCTGGCGGTCCTCCAGTTCTTCACCAAGGACACCGTCGCGATCGGGGCGGCTTCGCTCTTCTATCAGATGGCCCAATGGATCCCGGTGACTGCGACGGGGTTGTATTTCTTTGTGCGGACAGGATTTCACGTCGCCCAAGTTACCGAGGAAGCGGAAGAGGCCGCAGCGAACCCGGACGATCCAGCGACCGAGTGACCGCGTGACCGCTCGGCCTGCGGGTCCGACGCGCATCACAAGTCGCGAATTCCCTCATCCTGCAGGTCGAGGACCGGTGCCATCGGAAGTCGCAGGCGAACAAGGTCGCTTGCCAGATTGTACCAGCGGCCGCAAGCGTCCAGGACCGGGCCATCGGCGGTGACGACGATTTGTTGGGACTCGCGAAGAATGACATCCGGGTCAGGTGTCAGTTCGACCGTCCAAGGCCAGCCCTGCTGACTGGCCAGGCCGGCGATGATGCTCCGCAGGCGGCCACTGTTGGAGACCGGCTCGTCCAGCCACCATCGGCAATCGCCCGCGTGGCACGAATCGATCGCCTCGCCGATCAGCCGCAAGGCGGGAATCGTCTCTTCGACCCGGCGATAGTTTCCGTGCATACTCGCCATGTCCCGCAGGCAGCCGTCGCGTCCCCGCAGCAAAACGCCCCCTGCCAGCGCCGCCTCCACCGTCGTCAACAGGTTAAAGCCATCCAGATCCAATGTCTCCCCGGCGAGTCGCGAACGCGGCATGCGACGCGCTGTCCGATCCGCCAGTGACTGGTCGGAGCAGGCCGATCTCAACACGGCGCGTCGTTGCCGCTCCCGGAGTGAGAGGCGGTCTCCGACCAGTTTCAAGGATGACGGAGCCGCGTACCCGCGCGTCAGTAACCAGCTCAAATGGGCCACCGCCTCGCGAAGCGTCGGGTGAACCTCTTCGCGAAACAGGTCCGCATCATAAGGGTGTGGCCCCCGATGTCTGCGGGAATCGGACATCTCCTCGCCTCGCGATTGCGGTCCGGGAGTCAGTCCTCAGCGATCGCGGGGACCGCTCCTGGTGAGAACAGCGTGTACCTGACAACCAGCCCGGCCAGAATCAGAGTCCCGCCGATCCATGTGGCGAGCGGGGCGACTTCCGAGAGGACCAGCCAGACCCAGATTGGATTGAGCACCGCTTCCAGCAGCGTGATCAGTGCCGCCTCGGATGCCTGGACGGTCCGCACGCCAAGTGCGAACAGCAAATAAGGGACGCCCATCTGCAGCACGCCGAGCCCGCCGATGACCGACCACTGTACTCCGTTCAGCGAGACGCCAAACGTCAGTACCCAAGGGAGCAGGACGAGTCCGGCGACGATGCTGTTGAGAAACACCAGCCATGCGGCCTGCTCCGCACGCAGGGCCCTCAGGCCGATCACCACGCCCGAGTAGGAGAGCCCGCTTCCCAGAGCGATCAAGTTGCCGGTGAGGTGCTCACCGTGCCATTCGGCGGCGATGATCCAGGCGATGCCGCACAGGGCGAACCCCAATGCGGTCCAGCTTCCGCGGTCGGCACGCTCGCGCAGCAGCACGATCCCCAACAGAAACGCCCAGGCGACGCTGGTGTACTGCAGGAAGATGGCTGCCGCCGCTGTTGTCCGTGTGAGCGCCGTCACGTAGAGCACGTTCATGCAGGCATAGCTGAGCGTCATACCGATCAGGGCCGGTCGAAAGCGAATCTGTCGCCAGGAAACAAATGGCGCGACCACCGCTGCCGCAAACAGCACACGGTAACACGCCACCAACGGGCCGCGGTACTCAATGGGAATCGCCCGGATGGGGCCGCACTTGACGAGCAATCCGCTCGAACTCCACATGACCGCAGCGATCAACAGCAGCACCCGTCCCCGGCGAATCGACGAGAGGGGGGGAGGCTCATGGGACACGGACATGGGGCGGCACGCAATGGCTGAGTGAGGTCCAGGATCTCTTCCGTCCAGTCACGCAGAATGCCGCCTTTCGTGATGATGCACAAGTCCGTTGAGCCGATCCAAGTGCTGATCGGGTGCCGGCCGCCCAAGAAACCGGTACGATCACGAGTCTCGGCACGGCTGACACGGCTGACACGGCTGTATCGGATGGCCCGGCCTTCTTTTGAATTTCGGAGAACCTGATGGGAAGCATCAAGGGTCCGGCGATCTTTCTGGCGCAGTTCATGCGTGATGAGGAGCCGTATAACAACATCGACAACATCGCCCGTTGGGTCGCCGGCTTGGGGTACAAGGCGATCCAGCTTCCCGGCTGGGATCCACGCGCCATCGATCTCGACCAGGCAGCCACGTCACAGACGTATTGCGATGAGTACAAGGGCCGGTTGCAGTCGCTCGGGCTGGAGATCTCGGAGCTGACCGGCTATCTCGCGGGGCAGGTGCTGTGCATGCATCCGGCCTACGAAGTGATGTTTGAGGGCTTCCATCCGCCGGGATTGCGCGGCGAGGCCCGCACGGAGTGGGCCAGCGGTGAATTGGAAAAGTGCGTTCACGCATCAGTCAAGCTGGGGCTGAATTGCATTCCCGTCCTATCCGGAGCCTTTGCCTGGCATACAGTTTACCCGTGGCCGCAGCGACCGCAGGGCATCATCGAAGAGGCGTTCCGGGAGCAAGCCAAACGCTGGAGACCGGTCCTCGACCTGGCGGAGGAGAACGGCTGCGCGATCGCCTACGAACTCCATCCGGGCTCCGATGTCTTCGACGGAGCGACATTCGAGATGTTCCTTGATGCCACCGACGGTCATCCCGCCGCGTGCCTTAACTACGACCCCAGCCACTTCCTCCTTCAACATCTGGATTACCTGGCGTTCATCGAAATCTATGGTGAGCGCATTAAGGGCTTTCACGTGAAGGATGCGGAGCTGCGGCCGTCAGGACGTGTGGGTGTCTATGGGGGATACCAACCGTGGGCCGGCCGCGCCGGTCGCTTTCGCTCGCTGGGAGACGGTCAGGTCGACTTCCGCCGCGTGTTCACCTTGATGACTGAGTCTGGCTTTGACGGGTGGGCCGTTTTAGAGTGGGAGTGCTGCGTCAAAAGTCCGGAACAAGGAGCCGCGGAAGGTGCCCCGTTTATCGCCGAGCACTTGATCGAAACGACCGACGTTGCCTTCGACGACTTTGCCGGAGGGGAAGCGGACGTGGCGAAGAATCGGCAAATCCTGGGGCTGGACTGAGCAATACGGGTGGCCGCATCGAACCGAATTGGGGACCGAGACAATGGATACCTGGAAACGAAAGCTCCGCATGGGCATGGTGGGCGGCGGCCAAGGGGCCTTTATCGGCGGCGTGCACCGCATGGCGGCCGCCCTGGATCAGCAAATTGAGTTGGTTGCCGGCTGCTTTTCACAAACGCCGGAAAACACCCGCCTCACCGGAGAGCAGTTGTACCTCGATCCGTCGCGGTGTTATCCCGACTTCCAACAAATGGCAGCGGCGGAAGCCAGGCTGCCCGATGACCAGCGGATTGACTTCGTCAGCATTGTGACGCCAAACGTGTCACATTTCCGCATCGCCAAGACGTTTCTTGAGGCCGGCTTTCACGTCATTTGCGATAAGCCGATGACCTATTCTCTGGAAGAGGCTGAGGCCCTTGTGCCATTGGTGGAGGAATCGGGGCTCGTGTTTGTGCTCACCCACAACTACACCGGACACCCGATGGTGCGACACGCCCGATCAATGTTCCAATCCGGCGACTTGGGAACTGTGCGAAAGGTGATCGTCGAGTATCTGCAGGATTTCCTGATGGTGCCGCACGAGAAGTTGGGCCAGAAGCAGGCCGAATGGCGCGTGGACCCGTCGCGTTCCGGCATCGGCGGGACGCTGGGAGACGTCGGCACGCACTGTGTGAACCTCCTCGAGTTCGTCACCGGCGACCCGATCACGGAACTGTGCGCCGACAAGAGCACGTTTCTCCCGGACCGCAAGCTGGACGAGGATGTCAACGCGCTGCTGCGTTTCAAGGGCGGTGGGAAAGGGGTGCTCACCATCAGCCAGGTGGCGACTGGCGAAGAGAATGGCCTCCGGTTGCGCGTGTACGCTTCCGAAGGGGCGATCCAATGGCAACAAGAGAACCCCAACTCCCTGGAAGTCTACCGCTATGGCAAGCCGCGCGAGACTTTGACCCGTGCTCAGGGATATCTTTCGGATGCGGCGGCGAAGTGCACGCGCGTGCCGACGGGCCATCCGGAAGGCTATCTGGAAGCGTTCGCGACCATCTACTGCGGAGCCGTCGAGGCGATTCGCGCCCACATCGACGGCAAGCCCCTCCGGATTGAAGAGTACGAAGTCCCGACCGTTTATGATGGGCGGCGTGGAATGCAGTTTGTTGAGCGGGCCGTTGCGTCGTGCGAACAGGGGAGCACTTGGGTCAATCTCGAATAGTTCGCAAGAACCGGCGTGTTGATGGGAGCAAGCATGAAACCTGACAAGCGAGCGCTGGTGACCGGCGCCAGTAAGGGCATCGGGCGCGGGATTGCGCTCGGCTTGGCAGAGGCGGGCTGGGACGTCGGGGTTAACTACAACGGTGACGTTGCTGGTGCCCGGGAAACCGCATCGGCCATCGAGTCGCGAGGCCGCCGCGCCTGGGTGCTCCAAGCCGATGTGGGAGACCGGGCTCAGGTGGAATCCCTGTTTTCCCGCTTTATCGAGTCCGCCGGCGGGATCGAGCTGCTGGTCAACAATGCGGGCGTGCAAACCTGGGCGCCGCTGCTCGAACTCAAGGAGGAGGACTGGGACCGCACGATCCGCACGAACCTCAAGGGGACGTTCCTCTGTCTGCAGGCAGCCGCGCGTCTGATGCAAAGCGCGGGTGGAGGAGCCGTCATCAACATCGGTTCCGGTGCGAACAAGGCGCCGTTTCCCAATCTGTCCGACTACTGCGCGTCCAAAGGGGGGATCGAAAACCTGACGAAAGTCGCGGCTGTGGAGTTCGGGCCGCTCGGCATCCGGGTGAACTGCGTGGCGCCTGGCGCTATCGAGATTGAGCGAACACAACAGGAAGACCCCGACTACGCCGGAACATGGGGGGCGCGCACACCGCTGCGGCGTGTCGGACAGGTGAACGACGTCGCCCGGGCCGTCGTTTATTTGGGCGATGAGGCGGCCGCGTTCGTAACCGGCCAGACCCTCTACGTCGACGGCGGTCTCTTCTCGCAGGTGCCGTGGCCCTACGAGGATGAATGAGGACCCGGGAAACAATCAGTTTCCATGACATTGATCACTGAATGTCCGCGGAATCTCTTGTCATGCGACCACGTTCGCGGCACTGATTCTGGAACGAAGTTCTGCTGAGGAGATATGCGAATGATTCCCCAACCCGAACACTCGACGCTGGCAGGTCTGACCGCAATCGTCACCGGCGCGGCTCAGGGCCTCGGGCTGGGCATGGCCGAAGAGCTCGCTCGCCGTGGGGCCGTCGTAACGATCGCAGATCTTCAGGAAGAGAAGGCTCAATCGGAGGCGGAGCGTCTCCAGACGGATGGACTCGAAGTGCACGGAGCGAGGCTGGATGTCACCGAAAGCACGCAGGTGGCGGAGTTGTTTAATGAGGTGGCGGACAAGCGAGGATCGCTGGATATTCTGGTCAACAACGCGGGGCTGGGACAATCAGTGACGCCCATCGTCCACCTGTGCGATGACGAATGGCTCCGCGTGCTGAACGTTACCTTGAATGGCGCGTTTTACTGTGCGCGCGAGGCGGCAAAGATCATGGAGACGCAGGAGAGCGGCTCGATCGTCAATATCGCTTCCATCAACGGCCAGGAGCCGGCGGCGTTGGTGGCAGCGTACAACGTGGCCAAAGCCGGGGTGATCAGCCTCACGCGGACCCTCGCCATGGAATTGGCCGCCTATGGGGTGCGCGTCAACGCCGTGAGTCCGGGGCCGGTTTACACAGAGTTCAATCGGGCGGTTATGGCGCAACGGGCGGCGAGCCTCAGTCTGACGGAGGCCGACATGGTCGAGCGCGTGCGCACCGCCATCCCCCTGGGACGCTGGGGCGAGCCCGGCGATATCGCGGCTGCGGTGGCGTTTCTGTGTAGCCCCGCCGCCGCCTGGGTGACCGGGGAAGTTCTGACCGTCAGTGGCGGCCTCAGGGGAGTGTCCGCGGCACCCCCCAAGAGGCAGCCGCCGAACCACTAGGCTTTGTCAACGCTCGGAATTCGCGTGCGAGAAGCCATCAGTCATTTGCACTGGCGGACAAGCCGGCCAGTGGCACCCTCAGATTGAGCGTTGACGATGCGCTCGCGGAGCGGACAAGCGACTGAGGGCGATCGTACGTTCTCATTTCGGCTTCGTGTTGAGTGCGATTCGCTCGCGGACGCGGGCTTCGAGATGTCGGACGACGGCGTCGATGTCGCGGTGGGTGGTGTCGATGCTGATCGCATCGTCAGCCGGGCGGAGCGGGGCGATGGGGCGGTTGGCGTCGCGCTGATCGCGGGCGGTTTGTTCGGCGAGCAGCGTTTCGAGCGGAACATGACGGCCCTGTGCGGCGAGTTCCTGTTGCCGCCGGTGGGCGCGGACTTCGCGGTCGGCAGTGAGAAAGAACTTGCAACCGGCTTGCGGGAAGGCGACGGTCCCCTGGTCGCGGCCTTCGCAAACGATGTCGCGACCGTCCGCCATGCGGCGTTGCGCGGCGATCATGGCGGTGCGGACGTCCGGATTCCGGGCGATGAGGGACGCGGTCTCAGTGGTTTCCGCCGAGCGGAGCGAGCCGGTCACGTCCCGGCCGTTGGCGAACGTCCGGCCTTCATGAAAGGTGATGTCGAGCGATTTGGCCAGTTGTCCGACCGCCCGTTGGTCCGTGGGGCCGATTGATTGGGCGAGGCATTCGGCGGCGACGGCGCGGTACATGGCTCCCGTGTCGAGGTACTCGAACCCGAGTTGCGCAGCCAACTGGCGGGCCGTCGTGCTCTTGCCGGTTCCGGCCGGTCCGTCGATGGTGACAATCATCGTCGTGGGGAGTGGGTAGCGAGTTGTAGGCAGAGAAGTGAACAACGGACAACGACGAATGATCACCGACACGCCGTCATGATAGACGGTCGGGTGGCTGAGGCGCTGTTGCGGCGACGGACGCTCATCCTCGGTCCGACCACTGGGGCCGTGACGCGGTTCGTTCGTCGTCCACAGCCCCAGAGTTCCGAGCGGCTGAGCGATCAACGGTTCGGAATCGCCCCAGCCACCCCCCCCTTTGGGGCGGACGCGGCCTTTCATCATAGACCGCAAGGTGGCTGCTTGGCGACGGTGCAATCCACTAGTATACTGGCGGCTTCTCATTTCCATTCGCTTTTCTCGCCGATTCTTACGGGAGTCTTTCTTGCTCGCCGGACCTTTGTTCAGCCGCGAGGTGTTAATCGCCCCCCGGCAAATGAAGCACTTTCTCATGCGGTCCGGGTACATTGCCGGGCTGTTCGTGTTGATGTACACCGCCGGACAGGTGACGTTCGGCTGGCAATCGGTCCGTACCGTCGGAGCGACGGCGAGGTTTGGGGCGTTCGTGTTCCAGGTGTTCTCGCTGGTCCAGTTGACGTTGGTGATGGCGTTTTCTCTGTTGGCTGCGGCGGGCAGCGTGGCCCAGGAGAAAGACCGGCGGACGCTGATTCTGCTGCTGATGACCGACTTGCGGGATCGGGAATTGGTGGGCGGCAAGTTGCTGGCCAGCCTGTGGTCGGTGTTGGTGCTGATCGCCGCAGCGGTCCCGGTGTTCTTTATTGTGTCGATGTTGGGCGGGACGACCGTGCAGCAGATTCTATGGGCTCAGGCCGTTTGCGTCCTGGCGGCACTGGCGGCCGGAAGTTGGGGGTCGCTGGTCGCGTTTTGGCGGGAGAAGACGTTTCAGACGTTGGCCCTGGGGTCTCTGGGCATCGTGTTGTTTGTCGGCGTGATCGAAGGGGCGGTCGCGGTCGCCGGTGCGGAATCGCCGTTCGCTGTCGTCGGCGCGCTCAATCCCTATCGGACTTTGGGACACATTCTCAATCCGCTGGCGTCCGACGCGACAAAGATCGAATCGGTCGTCACCGGGAGTTTGTTGGCACTGGCCGTCCTGAGCGCAGTGCTGGTGGCGTTCACAACGATCATGGTCCGGCGATGGAATCCTTCGAAGTCCGTGCATCGGGACGCGAGTGAAGACGAGTCGGCAACGGCGGCGAAGCGCGTTCGCACACGGAACATCTGGGACTCTCCGCTGATTTGGCGGGAGATTCGCACGCGGGCCTATGGGAGAAAGATCTTCATCATCAAACTGGCCTATCTGGTGCTCACCGCATTTGTGGTGCTGTTTCTGCGACAGGCGGCCGGCAGCCAAACGATGATCCTTGGCATGATCTCCTCCCAGGGATTCGCGTTCGTGGCGCTCACGCTGGTGGGGCTGATGCTGCTGAATGCCCAGGCGGTGACGTCGGTCACGTCTGAGCGAGACGGGCAAACCCTCGAATTGCTGCTGGTGACAGACGTCACCGCCAAGGAGTTTGTGTTCAGCAAACTGGGCGGGGTGTTCTACAACACCAAGGAAGTGATTCTCGTGCCGCTGCTGCTGGTGGCGTGGTACGCCATTCAAGGGAATTCGACCCTTGAGAATTCCATTTTCCTGACGCTGGGGTATCTGGCGGTGGTGCTGTTTGCGGCGATGCTCGGCCTGCATTCCGCGTTCTCCTACGACAGCTCGCGGACGGCGATTGCCAACAGTTTGGGGACGGTGTTTTTCCTCTTTATCGGCATTTTCATTTGTATGATGCTGATGGTGGAGGCTCAGGCCTCGTTCGCGTTGCAGTTCACGCCGTTCTTGATGTTCATCCTGGGCGGGAGCCTGGGACTGTACGCTTCGTTGACGGCGCGGAACCCGTCGCGGGCGTTGGGGTTCGCGGCCGGTGTTCTTCCCTTTTGCACGTTCTATGCGATCACCGGGTTCCTGCTGGGGAACCCTTTGGAGGTCTGCCTGACGGTGGTGTTCGCGTACGGCTTCCCGACGATCGCCATGCTCGTCCCGGCGATCAGCGAGTTCGATGTGGCGCTGGGCCGCACGACGCTGGACAAGGGGTAAGGGGGCGCATCGACCACCGATCGCATGTTTTGCCTCATTGCCTGACGGACATCGGGAAACGGGGAGGGGCGATGTCTAATACCGAAGCCAGAATGACGAAGGATTCTCGAATTTCGAAACACGAACCGGGGAAAACTCTTTCAATGGCCGGATAGAACCGTGGTGTCATGATTGACTGGCCATCCGCTGAACCGATTCGGATTTCTGGGTTCGGATTTCCTTCGTCATTCTGATTTCGTCATTCGAGTTGGCAGGCCTTCCTTGTTCCCCACGAAACACGCCAGAGCGACGGAATGTCGCGCACGTGACCGCCGCCCCGACCTGGTGTTAGGTCGTGTTGACATACGAACTGGGTAGCACGGGTTGTCGCAACCCGTGTCGTAACGCGACAAGAAGCCCTGCGGGAAATCGTCCGGTCAAGGTGAGATGTCCAGTCAAACACAGGCTTCCTGCCGCTGCGCGGCACCGGTTGAGACAACCGGTGCTACCCCATTTCCTGCGGAAAAACCGACGGATTGAATGTCAACACGACCTCGTGCCTGCCCGTCCCGCGATGGGCACCGAAGCTCTCTGATATGAACGGCGTCCTGGAAGCTCTGACCTTCCTGCTGCCTGGTCTGGCGGCGCTGATCGGGTTGATCGTGGCGTCGGGGTTCTTCTCCGGAAGCGAGACCGCCCTGTTCTATCTGTCGCGGGACGAGCTACGGATGCTGCAGGTCGGCAAGCCCCGCGAGCGGGCGGTCGCCGAACTGCTCCGCGACCCGGACCGCCTGTTGACGGTCGTGTTGTTCTGGAACCTGGTGATCAACCTCACCTATTTTGCGGTGAGCGTCGCGCTGGCGCGGCAGTTGGCCGAACGGCAAGGGACGGTGGCCGCAGGGGTGATGAGCGCGGCGGCACTCGCGGGGATCATCCTGTTCGGCGAGGTCTTGCCGAAAAGCCTGTCGATGGTCTTCCATCGGCGGATGGCCGTGCTGGTCAGTTGGCCGTTGTCAATCGCCGTTCGCCTGCTCGACCCGGTGCTGCCGGCGTTGGGCCTCACGACGCGGATCATCCGACGGACCGTCTGGCCGCACATCCGGCCCGAGCCGTATCTGCAGGCCGGCGATCTGGAGAAGGCGGTCGAAACGTCGAAGCTGAGCCAGGAAACGATTCGGCAGGAGCAGTTGGTCCTGCACCGCATCCTGGACTTGTCGGAAATCACCGCCGAGGAAGTCATGCGGCCACGCGGGACGTACACGATTCACTCGCCGTCGGCACGCTTCCCGCTATCGGCACTGGCGGCGACGGGGCCCGTTGATGATTATCTGCTTCTGCAGGATACCGTGACGAATGACGCAGACGCCGATGCCATCGGCGCGGCGATTCCGTTAGCCACATTGTGGAGCTTCACGGAGGAGAACCTTACAGCGCATGCCGAGCCGGTCGCACATGTGCCGTGGTGCGCGTCTCTCGCCGAACTGCTGCAGACGCTGCGAAACCGGCTCTGCGATGTCGCCGTCGTCGTCAATGAGTACGGCGAGACGATTGGCGTGGTGACCTATGAAGATGTGATGGAGACCGTGCTGGTCTCGCTTCCCAGCCGGACAAAGCGGGTGCTCGGTCGCGAACCGATGCTGGAGGTTGCCGAAGGCCGGTATCACGTCGACGGACTCACGACGCTTCGCTATTTATCACAGCGGCTGGGGATCGACTACGAGCCGGTTGCAGACGGCCTGCTGACGGTCGCCGGCATGCTCCAGGAAAACCTGGACCGCATCCCCCACGTCGGCGACGAATGCGTTTGGCACGGCTATCGGTTCAAAGTGATTGAAACCACCGAACGCGGCAAGCTGCGGGTCGTGGTCAGTGGGTAGTGGGTAGGAAGTAGGAAGCAGGGAATAGTCGCTGCAAAACGTCAACTCTCGACCCTGGACTCTGGACTCTCAACTTTCGACTCTCAATGAACTTGCTCGAAACACTCTTCGTTCTGCTCTTGTTCCTGGCGGGTGTGCGTCTGTCGGCGTTTTTCAGTGGGACAGAGACCGGGTTTTATCGCATCAGCTTTCCCCGGCTCGTGATCGATGCGCAGGCGGGGGACCGGGTGGCGAAGCGGCTGTTGTGGTTCGTCCGGAACCCGTCCTCGTTTGTCGCGACGACGCTGGTGGGGAACAATCTGGCCAATTACCTGACGACGTATGCGATCAGCCTGGGGGTACTGCTGGTCGCCGGAGACGTCGGTGATGTGGTCGAAATCGGGGCGGCGATCGTACTTTCGCCGGTCGTGTTTCTCTTTGGCGAGCTGCTTCCCAAGAATCTTTACTATCGCGCCCCGCTCAGTCTGCTGCGGCGCGATTCCGCGCTGTTCACCATGTTTTACCGGCTGCTCCTGCCGGCCAGTTGGCCGCTCGTCGGGCTGACGCGGCTGATCGAACGGATCTCTCCGGATGCGGGCAAACGGACCGAGTTGCTGCTCGGTCGCAGCCATCTGATTCAACTCATGACGCAGGGGCGACGGGAAGGACTCCTCACGGACGTCCAGAATCGCCTGGCGGGGGGCGTGCTGCAAATCGCCCCGCAACCGGTGACCGAATCGATGACCCCCGCCAATCGGGTCCTCGGTCTTGGGGAGCAAGCGAGCCGCCGGGAGATTCTCGATTACGCCCGCCGCTTCGCAACGCCCATCGTCGCCATCCACAGACAGCAATCGGCGGAGTCGTGGTATGCCTATGTGCGGGTCGTCGATGTCGCGCTGGACCGCAGCCCGGTCTCTTCGCTTTTCCGGACGATGCCTGCGGTCACTCCGTCGGCTTCAAAACTCGACGCTCTCCAGTCTCTGCAGGAACAAGGCCGGGTTTTCGGGGTTGTCAACGAAGGCGATCAGGTTCTCGGAATCGTCAGCAGCCGCGGCCTGTGCGAACAGTTGTTTCGCCCAGCCACCGCACCGGGACAGCGTCCGGCATGACCTCACGTTCCCAAGCGGGCGGCTCTGCCGCCTCCTGACGATTCGACGTCGGTCGCTGATTCGCCGCCATCCGCCGGCGGCAAAGTCGCCAGCTGGGGGGACGATACGCACCTTTATCCGCGGGCCTTTCGTCTGCCCGGTTGTGTAAGAACGACAATCCGCCGGGAATTCTTCCGGCAATTCTTGCTGTCCGTCTTGACCCATCATGGGGAAACTCATAAAACCCGCGCCCCGATCAGGTGACAAGCGGCGGCATTCGCCGATTCAACGTCTCCGCAGCAGAAATTCTGACCGCATCAGAAATTTCCGTTCCGGACCGTACCCCGAATCATCGCCAGCTTCTGGCAAAGCCGACTGTCACCTCGACCCTTTCCTGACCCTCTCCCATCTCTTCCCCGCAAGCGGTAGGAAACGAACGATGCCCAGACTCCCATTGAGGAGCGTTCGCCCATTGGCGGCCGTTCTGACTCTCACTCTCATTGCCATCTCAAACACCGCGACGGCCCAATGGGGGCCCTTTGGCCGCAACTGCAACTGCCAGCCGGCCATCGCGCCCTACGCAGCAGGACCCGCCTTCTCGCAGACGGCGATGGCCAACCCCTGCATCACGCAGTCGGTCGCCGTCGCTCAGATTCCCTGCGTCCAGCCGGTGCAGGAAACCGTCTACCGGGACGTGCCGGTGACCGAGTACCGAAAAGAAACTCGAACCGTCAAAAAGCCCGTCATCAAGACGGTTTACGAAGACCGGAAAGTGACCGCCTATCGGCAAATTCTGGTTGACAAGACCGCCGAGGTGCCGTCGGTCAATTACCAAACGATCACGGAGCAGCGACCGGTCACCGTGAACCGCAGCTACTGGCGGAACGTGCGTCAGCCGGTGGCCAAAGGCATCGGTTGCGACTACGACCGCCGCCCGTCACTGGCGGGCTGGTTCAATCGCTCAAGTTACGACCTGCGGATGGCGTTCACGCCCAGCTATATCAATCGCCGCGAGTTCGTGCCGAACGTGGTCGCCTACAACGTGCCGACACAGCGGACCGTCGCTATCCCCACGACTCGTCAGGTGGCCTACAAGGTCTCCCAGATTGAGCCGTACACGACGACGCAACGGGTCGCTCGCAACATCACCGAGTATGTCGAAGAACAAGTGACTGTCCACGTGCCTCATACGACAACCAAAACAGTCGCCGTCGGCACCCGCACGCGGATGGCGTACGTCAACCCGTATGGCGGCGGTGGAACTGCGACCGCCTCCCGGCCGACCCCGGATCGCACTGCCGAGGCGAACGCCGCTCGTCGCAAGCGGACCTCGACGAACACCGATGGCGGAGTCCGCCAACAGAGTTTCGAGCAGCCGGTCCAACAGCGCGCACCCGATCGGCCGGCGGAACCGGCACCGTTCGGATTCGAACACGGCCGGGTCGAACCGGAACCGAGCGAAACGGACGCCGATGTCGCCGGCTGGCGGCCGTCTCGGCACCGCCGTTCGACTCACAACGGCACCGCCGGACCGTCGCTGCCCATCGTGGCGGCCAACTAGACATGACCCAGTGGCCGAGCTCCCCGCTCGGCGCGAGACCCGTGTGAATCCTCACCCCTCGCGGCACCGGTATCATGCCGGTGCCCACTTTTTTGCGCAGACACGGTTATTGATCAGCGTCAACGGGCCAAACGTCAATCACCGAGGACTCAGTACCCGGTACTGGGTACTCGGTACTGCGTTGGCGGCACAGGTCGTCCGATCAAGCAGCTCCTCAACCGTCCCGCCAGATGAAAATCCCGCCGCCATGTCTGACAACACCAGCGACGCGGGCACGTTCCTGAAATTCATGGGCGGTCTCGGTCTCGGCATCGCGATGACGTATGCCTATACCCGTTACCAATGGGAAATGCCCGCGGTCGTGCGGTTGCCGGCGATGGTCACCTCGGCCACCATCTCCGCCACGGCCGACTCAGACCTTTACAACTGGGATTTGCCGTTTGAGGCGCGGCAGCGGGCGGCTGCGGTCATCATTGGGCAGAACCCGGACAAGTTCATCGAACTCGACAACGCGACCGGCCACGTGCTCCTCAACGAGATGCAGAGGCAGCGGGCCTTGCGGCGGGCGATGATCCAGAAAACCGCGTGGACCGCTTTCGACGTCGCCCTCGGCAAACCGGCTCTCCGCAAGGCGCTTCAGCGGAAGTATGGAGGAACCGATGACGAACAACTCAAACGCAACATGCTCGCCGCGCGCATCGCCGAGGACGAAATCCTCGACGGGTTTCTCCGGCATCACTTCCCGGACCTGACCCGCGACGATCGCGTCGACCTGATCCTCGACGTCGGTCAAAACCGGTTGAAGACGACCCCGGAGCAGGTCACACTTGAGCCCTCCGAGCCCCGCCTCTAGCGCCTCGCCCCACTTTGCTTCGGGAGTTGGAGTTCAAGCTTTCGCTTGCTGTCGCAGCGTTGTGCTCCTCCCCATGCCGCCCAGCCGTGGTTCACTCATTCCCTTTCGTCGAGGGAAACGACGGGTCTGAATCTCCAAAACCTCCGCCGCCGGGAGTTGTGATTGTCAGGACGTCGCCCGCCTGGACGTCGATAGACGTGCAGCCGCCGACGTCCGCTTCGTCATCGGAGCCGCGGCGTTTCAGCGTATTGTGGCCCGGTGAGCCCGCTTTCGCACCGAAAAGTCCGAACGGCGGATAGGGGCCGCGCCGTTGTGTTAACAATGAGATTCGCAGGGGAGCGAGGAACTCGATGCGGCGGATCACGCCGTCGCCTCCTGTGTGCTGCCCCGTCCCTCCGGAGCCGTGGCGGATGGTGAATTCCTGGATGCGAACCGGATAACGGCGCTCGATGATTTCGACATCGGTGAGACGCGTGTTGGTCATGTGCGTGTGCACAGCGTCGGCTCCGTCCGCATGAGGAGTCGCACCGCTCCCGCCGCAGATGGTCTCGTAGTAGCCGAACGTGTCGTCGCCGAATGTGAGGTTGTTCATCGTCCCCTGACTGGCCGCCGCGATGCCGAGTGCTCCCAGCAAAACGTCGACCACCCTTTGCGATGTCTCCACGTTGCCGCCGACGACGGCCGCGCATTTCCGAGGGTCGTCGTGCGGCGGCGGGTTGAGCAGGCATTCCGGCAGCACGAGTTCGATCGGCTCCAGGACGCCCCCATTGAGCGGGATGTCTTCGGCGAGCAAACAGCGGAACACATACAACACGGCTGCCGTGACGATGGCGCGGTTGGCGTTCAAATTCGACGACAGGACCGGTCCGGTGCCGGTGAAATCGACGACGGCAGTTTCCCCGGCGATGGTCATGGTGACGGAGATCGGCGAACCGTCGTCGAGATGATCGGTGAACGACCGCTGCCCGTCGCTGAGCGCCGACAGTGCGAGCCGCGTTTTCTGGGCGGCTGCCTGTTGGATATGCCCCATGTAAGCCCGCACGACCGGCAGCGTCCGCTGGCTGATCAGTTCTTTCAACAGCCGCACCCCCGCCTGATTAGCCGCCACTTGAGCGGCAATATCTGAGAGGTTGTCTTCGACATTGCGCGTGGGAAACGGCCCCGAGGTCAGCACGGCGCGCAGCTTGTCGGCTTGCGATTCGCCGCGATCAACCAGTTTGAAGTTCTGGATGAGCACGCCTTCTTCGGCGAGGTTTTTCGAGAAGGGGGGCATGCTGCCCGGGGTGATGCCGCCGATTTCCGCATGATGGGCCCGGCTGGCGGTGAAAAACAGCGACTCACCGGTCGCGTCGTGAACCGGCGTGACAACCGTGATGTCCGGCAAATGTGAGCCGCCGCGGTAGGGGTCGTTGGTGACGAACACATCGCCCGGCCCCATGTCCGGATTGTCGGCGATGATGTGGCGAACCGTTTCGCTCATCGCTCCCAAGTGCACCGGGATGTGCGGCGCGTTGACGACCAGTCCTCCGTTCGCGTCGAACACAGCACAACTGAAATCAAGCCGCTCTTTGACGTTGGTGGAGACGGCCGTCTTCTGCAGGGTGACTCCCATCTGCTCGGCGATGGAGGCAAACAGGTTGTTGAAGATCTCCAACTGCACGGGATCAAGCCCACGGGTTGCAACCCGTGGGCTTGGGGTTGGGGATGCGTCACTCGTGTCTGTGACGAGAATCTCGCCGCGCGGCGTCACCGTCGCTGTGAATCCCAGGTCAACGACAACCGTGGACGTCGGCTCACACACAATCGCCGGGCCGATCAGTTCGTCCCCGGCATAAAGGTCACGACGGTGAAACAGTCCTGTCGGCGTCTCGTCACCGCCGAACGTGACCGGCACGGTTTCCTGCGGCTGGAGGCGACGTTTCCGGGGCAACAGCTCCTCAACCGGCGGAGCTGGCGTGCACGCGATCACTTCCACACGGGCCGCGGCGATCTCGATCGGGTGACCGCTGCGGCGATACCCGTACAACTGCTCGTGCCGCGCCTCGTAGGCAGTTGTGTAATCGCCGTCGGACGGCTGCGGGACGTTGATGGTCGCTTCGACCCCTTCGTACCGCAGATCGAAAGACCTTTCCGGCGCGGAGATGCGATCGGACGGGACGTCTTCGAACTGAATGTCGTCGATTGCGGCGGCCTCCAGCGCGGCGAAGGTCGGCTCCAACTCCGCCAGCGAGTCTGCCGAGAGCCGCTTGAGGACCGAACATTCCCGATGTCGGCGAATGTCGGCGAGACCCATCCCGTAGGCGCTCAAGATTCCCGCGTAGGGATGGATCAGCACTTGCCGAATCCCCAACGTGCGGGCGATGGCGCACGCATGTTGCCCACCCGCCCCGCCGAACGTCACCAGCACATGGTCGGCCGGATCGTACCCGCGGGCGACTGAAATCCGCTGGATGGCCCGCACCATGTTGGCGTTGGCGATCTCGACGAAACCGGCTGCCAGTTCCGTCGGTTCGTACTGCCGAGGCGACGGCGCGGCGGCGATCTCGTCGCACAGCGCGTGCAGATGCTGCGCGACGGCACGCCGATTGAGCGGAAACGGGAACTCTCGCTCCGGAATGCGGCCGAGATACAAGTTCACATCGGTGACCGTCAACGGTCCGCCCCGTCCATAACAGGCCGGACCGGGGTCGGCGCCCGCACTCTCCGGACCGACGACCAGTTTGACGCCGTCGAACCGACAGATGCTGCCGCCGCCGGCTGCCACCGTTTCGATCGCCAGCATGGGGCTCATGATTCTCACGCCCGCCTTCTGCGTCTCGAATTGCAACTCGAAGCGGCCATCGTACCGGGCGACGTCCGTACTCGTGCCCCCCATGTCAAAGCCGATCGCTTTATCGAACCCGGCCTGTTCGGCCACTCGTGAGAAGCCGACGACGCCCCCCGCCGGGCCGGACAGAATGCTCTGCGCCCCGTTGAACCGGTCCGCAGCGACGAGACCTCCCGAGGAGGTCATCACCTTCATCGACGAGCGTCCCTTCGCTGATTCGTGATCGAGCGATGACCGGATGCCGGCGATGTACTCCCGCAGCACCGGCTGAAGATAGGCGTCCAGAGTGGTCGTATCGCCCCGCGACACGAATTTGATCAACGGCGCGACGTCGCTGGATTTGCTGATCTCCGAGAACCCGGCCTCAGCCGCACTGCGGGCGATCATTTCTTCGTGATCGGGAAACTGATACGCATGCAGCAGGCAAATCGCGATCGACTCGACATCGGTCGTTTCTCTCAGGTGCTCAAGTTGCTGTCTCACCGTTTGCGGGTCCGGGGCGCGAAGGACTTGGCCGGCTGCGTCGACTCGCTCGTCGATTTCGATGACCGCGGTGAACAGCGGGTCCGGCTTTTGAATGGCGAGGTCGAACAGCCGCGGCCGGTCCTGATTTCCGATCAGGAGAGCATCGGCAAAGCCCCGGGTCGTGACGAGCGCCGTTTTCGCACCGGTGCGTTCCAGCAGCGCGTTGGTGCCGCGCGTCGTTCCCAGACGGACGTTCACCGGAGGCAGCGGGTCCCCCGCCGCGAGTCCGAGCACATGCCGAATCGCCGACAACGGGGCCTCGCCTCCTGTGCGAATTTCATACGCTGTCCCCGGTCGAATCGCCGCTGGCAGCGGATGGGCGGTCTCAAAAACTCCCGGCTGACCGAACCTGGCAACCGTCGTCTCGTGGACAGTCCGAGCAAACGCATCGAAGAACCTCAGCGACGCACCGGCCCAGAAACCGGGCGGATCAATCGCTCGCAATCGGTCGTCGAACTGCCGCGGACCGGTGATGTCCCCCACCTGTCCCTGCGTCACGCCGGAACTGAGCGTCTTGAACGTCGTCAAATCCCCGTCTGGGGAGCGCGCAACACAGTCCGTAAACGTGCCACCGACATCAATCCAGAACTCCCACATTTCCTCGCCGTTTCCTGATTATCGTTCGGTTTTCAGTGGGACGGACCGATCCGATCGACGTCCTGGTAGCCGCCTGTCGACGCAAGCTGTGGGCCAACAACCAACAGCGACGTCACCAACGGGCCGCGAAACCGCAATTGTGGCGTTTGGGACCTTATGTTATCACCCCCCTCCTCTCGTTCCACGCCATCTATGCGATAAACCCCACGGCATCTGCGAGGACAGGAAGTCCCTGCATCGTCAAGGAGTGACGTCTTGAGTCCGTCAACGGTTGATCAACTTCGGGTGCTGTTCGTCGACGACGAAGCACCGATTCGCACGGTCATGAAGGCCGAGCTGCCGCGGATGGGACACGATGTCACCATCTGCGAAGACGGCGAAACCGCCCTCAAAGCCCTTGAAGAGAACATCTTCGACGCGGCGATCATCGACCTCCGCATGCCGGGACTGTCCGGCTGGGATGTGATCGATCATCTAAAAAAGGTCGCCCCGCAAACGGACGTCATCGTCTCCACCGGGCACGGCGGCATGGATGACGCGATCCGGGCGCTCCGTCTGGGTGCATACGATTTCCTGCCCAAACCCTCTAAACTCGTCACCATCGCCAACACGCTGCAGCGAGTGGCGGAAAAACGGGCGCTCACCAACAAAACCATCGCCCTGGAGACCCGTCTGAAGGCAGTCGAAGGGACCACCGAACTCATCGGCGATACGCCTGCGATGGAACGGGTCAAAACGCTGATTGAAAGAATCGCCCCCACAGAATCGAGCGTGCTCATCCTCGGCGAAACCGGCACCGGGAAGGAACTGGCCGCCCGTCGCATTCACGAACTGAGCAAACGGGCGGATCGCCCGTTTGTCCCGGTGAACTGCGGCGCCCTTCCTGTGAATCTCGTCGAGAGCGAGCTGTTCGGCCACAAGAAAGGGGCGTTTACCGGTGCCGATGCTCCGCGGAAGGGACTCATCGAAGTCGCCAACGGGGGGACGCTGTTCCTCGACGAACTGGGCGAGCTCGACAAGTCCATGCAGGTCAAGCTGTTGCGGTTTCTGGAGTCGGGCGAGGTGCGGCGGGTCGGAGAAAGCGAGCCGTTCCATGTCGACGTGAGAATCGTCTGCGCGACCAACCGGGACCTGCAGGAGATGGTGCAGGAGGGAACATTCCGTGAAGACTTGTTCTTCCGTGTGAACACCTTCGAAATCCGGCTGCCCTCGCTGAGCGAACGCAAAGACGATGTGCCGAAGCTCGCACGCTTCCTCATCGCCCGGCACCTCAAGCGGCCCACAGCCCCGGACGGCATTCTCTCACCGGAAACGATTCATCTGCTCCGATCCCATTCATGGTCGGGCAATGTTCGCGAATTGGCCAACGCATTGGAACATGCCGTCATTCTCTCCGGCGGCCAAACGATCCAGCCGGAGCATCTGCCGCTCACCGTCGGCGGTTCCTCAGGCACGCCGCTGCGGCCCTTCGATATCAACAACTTCCCGGACAAGATGACGCTCAAGAAAATCGAGCAAGAGGTCATCGAGCAGACGCTCGACCGGAACGACGGGGACAAACCCCGCACCGCCGAAGAACTCGGCATTGCCCTCAAGACGCTGTACAACAAGCTCAACCAGTACGAGTCCCAAGCGAAAGCCGGCTGACGGTCCCACGGGCCACGCATGACCCGCCGTCTTTTCACTCCCTGCCCCCTTTTTGCTACCTGCTGCCGACTTTCCCAATCAATACTGCCGAATCACACCCACGACGACGCCAAGTACGTCGACTTCCTTCGCGAAAATCGGCTTCATGCTCGAGTTGGCGGGCTCCAGGCGCACGCGTTTCTTCTCCTTATAGAACCGCTTGAGCGTCGCTTCGCTGTTGTCCACGAGGGCGACGACGATGTCTCCGTCCCGTGCGGTCTTGGCCCTGCGCACGACGACGAAGTCTCCGTCGGCGATCTGATCCTCGATCATCGACTCCCCCTTGACCCGCAGGCAGAACTTGTCGGAGTCTTCAAACAAGGGGGCGAAATCGATTCGTTCGTCGTCTTCCACCGCCAACACGGGCGTTCCGGCGGCAATCTGCCCGGCCAACGGCAAGCTGGTCCGCTTGAGTTGCGGCTGATCCGTCAACTGGATCGCCCGCGACATGTACGACTCTCGCGTGATGAGCCCCTTCTTTTCCAGTGCCCGCAGATGGCACATCACGCCGTTGGGGGAGCGAATCCCGAAATGATTGCCGATCTCACGGACCGTCGGCCCATAGCCCCGGTTCATGATTTTGTCTTCGAGAAAATCGTAGATATCCTGCTGACGCTGGGTCAGCTCCGGCCGATCGGTCATGAGAGATTCGCTCCTTG
This sequence comes from Planctomycetaceae bacterium, assembly GCA_029259845.1. Classification (GTDB taxonomy): domain Bacteria; phylum Planctomycetota; class Planctomycetia; order Planctomycetales; family Planctomycetaceae; genus JAHBXU01. The sequence continues at coordinate 61,823 of JAJDEI010000018.1, forward strand.
AGGGGGGACGCTTCGACCGCGGATTGGCAGCGATCGGTGGGATGAGGCCGTCAAGCGCCCGACACAAAGACGCAGCCGGGTCCAAACCAGCGCGCTTCCTGTTCAAGCGAAAACCGGCGGGAAACGACATCCGGCGTCCTCGCTCAGGCGATGTTCGGTGCCACAGGGTTCGGTGCCACAAACCCAGCGCCCGACCGAGGCGCCTCTCGCCCGCCAGCCTCAATAGTGTTCTAATATACCCCTACCGGCATTGCAAGCTCTGTTGCCGATCAAGGCGAACGTGTTTAGCACGATGGGGGGATTTCCGGCGGTTCGCCGTCGGCGACGCCTCCGGGCTAACCGGAATCAAGGATTGGTTTTCGCCCGGAGCCAACGGTGACGGAGGACGTCGGTGAGACGCCCCAACTTCAACAAAACGATCGCCCTGTGTTGCCGATGCGGCGCGCGAGCGTATCCACTCAGGTTCCCCTGTGCTGCAGGCATCCGACGTGTGCACCGCCCCCGGCATGTGGCTCCCCCCACTGCTCGCCCTCATCCGTCGCACATCCTCATCCACGGCGACGTCCGTGGACAGACTGGTGAGCGTATTGCGGAGACGGCTGGGGGCTGCCGAAGGGAAATCTCCGGCGGGTCGCCGGGGTTGGAGTTCAACCTTGAGGCTGGGAAGACAGGCTGGCGCTCGAACTCCAACGATTGGGCCAATTCAGACGGGTCGCTCATCCGACAGCGCACGGCCGACGTGATGAAAAACCGCCAAGACGCCAAGACCGCCAGAAAAAGCAGCGTCGACGTGTGCCTGTCACAGGCTTCGCAAATCGGCACGGGCATTCGGGAAAACTCTTCCCGACATGGATTGCTTGGCCTGAGAACGGCAGCGTCTTCCGTGGGGCTTGTCAAACATGATGCGGTTTCAAAACCTCTTACCGGGGCGGCTTGGTCTGACCAACGGGAAGGCCCGGGCCGGTGATCGCAGAGCCATCCGCTTCGCTCCTAACCCGACCGCTCACACGAAGCCACGTTTTGAAACCACTCCCTTTGACTTGGCGATCTTGGCGCCTTGGCGGTTCAACCCTGCGCTGTCTCGCACTAATCGCCCGACACCTTTTGGGGGGGAGACGTCACCGGCACGCCGCGGATCCGTTCACCGGCCAGTTGCAACAGTACCCAAATCGCGAGCACGGCCTCTTTGCGGTTGATCTTCGACTGGCCATGTTCGCGATCGCGGAACGTGATCGGGACCTCCCGAAACCGGCAACCGACGCGTCGGCATCGATACAGCAGCTCCTCCTGGACGGCGTATCCCGTTGCGAGAAAACGCGAAAGGTCGAGTTCTCGCAGCCGGGAGAGTCGATAGCACCGGAACGCGCCGCTGTTGTCTTTGGTTTTGAGCCCGAGCAACAGCCGCGCGTACAGGTTGATCGTGCGGCTCATCAGATGGCGCTTGATTCCCCAGCCGACCGTGCCGCCGCCGGCCACGTATCGGGACCCGATCACGACGTCCGCCTCTTGCATGCCTCCCAGCAGTGCCGGGATATCCTGAGGCGCATGGCTGAAGTCGGCGTCCATGTTCAGCCAATAGTCGTATCCCTGTTCGAGCGCAACGTGCAGGCCGGCGAGCGTCGCCTTCCCCAATCCCTGCTTCAAAGGCCGGTGCAGCACGTGCACCTGCGGGTGCTGTCGGGCGATCGTATCGGCCAACTGGCCGGTCCCATCCGGGGAGTTGTCATCGATGACCAGAACATCCACGTCCGGGGCCACGTTGATGATCTGATCGACCAACGGCTCCAGGTTCTCCCGCTCGTTGTAGGTACAAAGCGTTACCAGCACCCGGCGGTGATCCCGTGCAGCAGGTCGGTCGCTCGGTGGGCCGGCGGCGGGCGAATCGGACAACTGGGCAGCCTCTCCGGCAAAAGAATCGTGGTCGGTGACGGGCCGATACTGGAGAACGTGCAAGTCTCGCCGGGGCGGCAGGCGGGTTTGCCTGACCGGACGCTTCAAGCGGAGACACCCTATCGTGATTGGCGTTTGGACTCAAGCAACGGCTTGTGTCTTGTTTTCGCAGCCCGAAGGCTGACATGCATCCCGCCAGCAACACGCTAATTCCTATTCAGGCGGCTCCGCCTGTCGCGCCAGGGACTATTGAGTTTGACGATGTGTTTGTCGAGAAACTTAACGATCTCGTTCTCGGCGTTGATACTCGATTTGCCGAGGAGATCGGTGCCGCTGAATTTGACGTTGGGGAATGTCTTGAACTCGGACCGCGCGCCCTCTCGGTCCGCCGCCTTCATGACACGCTCGATGGTTCTCGCTGTCCCGCTGTGAACAGTGTCCTTCTGGCCCACGAGTACCAGCATGGCGATTCCCGCGCGAGGGTCGCGGAGTTGCTTGATCGATGCCATGAGATTGATGTTGCCGGCCGTGTTGCTGGGGGACAGGAAGACGAGCGCCCGCACATCTTGGCCGCGCGGCGTTCGCTCATCCAAACTGGTCGCCGGGGCGTCATCGTAGGGGGGCTTGTTCCAGTCCGCGACGGCGAACCGGGCCGCAATCGGCGCCATGTCGTCTGCCGCCACAATCGCCAACTTGTTGATGTTGAGTTTTTTCGCCTGGTGCTCCTGCATCAGGAACTGCTTGACCGCCTCCAGGTCTCCCTGCCACATCTGTTGGTAGTCGGTGTTGTGGATGAGTGTGTCCGCCTCTCCGGCTCCGTCTTTCTTGCTCTCCCCATGTTTGCGTAAGTCGACCGAAACAACCGCCAAACCGAGTTTCTGCTGGAGAAATCCGGCGAGGGAATGGGGCGCGGTGCCGTACTTTCGTTCCCAGACGAGGCGGTCCCCGCCTTTGCCATGCAGCAGGATCACCACACCCGCGTCCGGCGCTTCGGACTCCTTTTCGTCTGTCTTCGCGGGGAAATACGTGATGTGAATCGGCCAGCCATCGGTGGCCGCCCGCAGGGTCCGGGTTTCGCTCTTCCCGTCGGCGAACACCGGCCATGCGGGCCCAAGCACAACGCCCGTGAGCAGCACCAGGGGCAACAGGACACGCATCCCATCGTGAAGCAAGCATGCACGGACCGCATGGGCCGGGGGGCCCGGAGCCGGCCCTTGCGGCAGGCTCAGACGTCGAGATCGAAGGAGTTCTCTCATCGGCATGAAGGTCCTCACGTCTGGGGTTGTGCGCGTCGCGTGGGGGGCTTTGCGGCGGGCCGATTGCCGGTCGAACAGACACGCTCCCCCGTCCCGGAGCGTTGACCGTCCCGAAAGAGTCGACAAGGCGGAGCGAATCACTCATGATAGGCGGCGGCGGGAACGGGGATCAACGTCGCCCTGTCGCCTCACGTTTCCCGTTGTTTCAAGTGTAAGAGCCAATTCAGGGAGGGTCAATCCGCGATCCGGGTGTTCGGCCGAGTGACGCCGACTCGTCGTCGGCGGTAACGGTCGCGTCATCCGGGTAAGCAGAGACCGTCAAATCAGCAGCGAGCATGCGGGGTTTGTTTGTCACCGGAACTGATACCGGGGTCGGGAAGACGGTCGCGACCAGTTTAATCGCGCGGCAGTTGTGTCGCAGCGGGCATCGAACCGGTTGCTACAAGCCGGTCTGTTCGGGCAGCGAAACGCTGGCCGACGGAACGCGTCGCTGGGCCGACGTCGAGGCCCTGTCAGCCGCAATCGGCGACGCCCATCCGCGCAACCGCATCTGTCCACAAACGTTTGACGCCCCGCTCGCCCCGCCTGCGGCAGCCCGTCTGGAAAGACGAGAGGTCAATCGGGCGCTGTTGCGACAGGGGGCGGCTTGGTGGTCCGCGCATGCCGACGTGCTGCTTGTCGAGGGCGTGGGCGGACTGCTCTGTCCGATTGCAGACGGCGAAACGGTCGCCGACCTCGCGACCGACCTCGGATTCCCGCTCCTGATCATCTCGCCGTTGGTCCTGGGGACAATCAATCACACACTGATGACAATTGACGTCGCACGGAATCGCAGGTTGGACGTCGCCGCAATCGTCTTCAATGATGTCAGCGGCGAAGGAGAGAGTGTGCGGGAGAGCACACTCTCGGAAATTGCTTCTCGCTGCTCGGTCCCCTTGAGTGGACTCATCGCGTACAATCAAGTGGATCGGATACTTCCCCTCGGCGGCGATGGCGCGACCGACTGGATGAATGCCGCCAATCTGTCCAATGCTGTTGAGGGATGTTAACAACCCGTTGAAAAACGTGTGCCACGCCTGCGATGGGAATCGGAGGGATTCTCGCACGGAGGTTTCCGCACGAATGAGACACCAGTGGCACACGAAATGCTGTGTTTCGACGGATGTCAGAGCGGGCCTTCATGATGACTGGCAAGCCGACACGCGGGTGAATTGCACGCCTTGCAAGAGTCCTGCGAGCCTTCGAGGGTGAAATTGATGAATGCGACTCGCGATTGTCCATCTCCCGGCGACTCCACGACGGACTTGTCCGGCATTGAAGACGCGGGCCTCGGTCTCGGAAACGTCGACGACAGTGACGATTCGGGTGAGGCGTGGTCCCCGCCCGATTGGAAGGGAATTGTTGTCCCGGAAATCAGCGGTTCCGTTCCGGACCGGTCGTCCCGGAAGCGTCCATCGCGGGCAGAGGATCCTGTTGTTCGGCAGCGGCTGCTGCTGATTGTGCTCGCCAGTTACGCCAGTGCCGTCACCATCGCGCTCCTCTATCTGCTGGCGACGGACATGTCGGGGCGGGCTCACGATCTGGAGAGCCTGCCGGACGTCGCTCCGCTCGACGTGGCCGAATTTCAGTACGCGCCGCAACAGGCGTCTCTGCCGCCGGGGCACGAGCTGAATATCGGCGAAAGCCGGCAGTACGGTTACATCAGGGTCGAACCGCTGCGTGTGACGAAGGGCATGGTCGAGTTCGTCCACTTCAGCGGACACGCGCTGCCGTCCGCACCAGAGAGCGTGCCGGCTTTCAAGCTCTGGGTACGGTTTACGAACGTTTCGAAGGACCAGCGGATCGCCCCGCTCGATCGCCTGCTGCTGTTCAAACGGGACTATCTGGACGAATCGGATCAGGTGCTCAGTAACAACTTCATCAAGGGCCGGGCGGATCGGGCCGAGACGCAGCCGCTCTTGTTCGTCCTGGATCATCCGCTCACGAGTGAATGGAACCTCAAACAGCAGTCGCTGGGCGTCCGTCTCAATCCGGGCGAATCGGTCGTCGCGTTTCTCCCCTCGCAAAGTGAGGGGATGGCAGATGTTCACGGAGACTTGCTGTGGCGGATGCACATCCGCAAAGGGTACCACGCCGCCACGGGACACGGCGTGACGACGCTGGTCGAGGTCGCCTTCAACGAGGACGAGATCGAGACAGAGACCGGCGAAAACTCGGCATCCGGGTAACGCCCGCTCCCATCGCCCCGCTTAATCGGAGCGTGAGCGACGGGACCACGTCCGCTCAGCGAACGAACCCGTGGCCGACCAGGAGGTGCGAATCGCAACTTAGTAATTGCAAATTGGCGTTCGAGTGCCAAATAGCCGATCGGCTGCTGCCTGGAATGGGCGATTTGCAATTCTCAATTTGCAATTTGCAATCTCTCCTCCCGCGAGTGGCGGGGCCTGTGATCACCGCAGCGGCAATCCGCCGTCCGTTCCTGCAGGCAAGCGGAGTACCAGTCATCTGCGTCTGCTCCTCGCCCTCCCGCGGACAGCCGAGCGGCCTGTCAGCCGCTCGGCCGGTCGGCTATCATCTCCGCTTCTCATGCCCCGGTACCCTTTTTCGGAGCCTCGGCGGGGTAAAGTCCCGGCTCCGGACACCGTTACGCTTTCAATCAACCCTATGATCCTGGAATTCAAACTCCCTCCGATTGGCGAGGGTGTCGATTCGGCCGACATCGCGGAGATTCTGATCAGTCCCGGAGAGACCATCACGGCGGAGTCCGTCGTGATGGAACTCGAAACCGACAAAGCCGTGATCGAACTCACCTGTCCGCACGTCGGAATCGTGCAGGACTTGGCGGTTTCCGAAGGGGACACGATCACCGTCGGCCAAACCCTGTTCACCATCGACGTGGAGGCGAACTCCCCCGGCAGCGAGACTGGCAGCAACACAAAAGCCGACAGCACCGGTGCCTCCGCCGTCACGGGATCGAGTCTGCCGGAGGAGCCAACCGCTCCGCATGATGCCGATCCCGCTCGTGGACTGCCACAACCGACCGAGGATTCTCCCCCCCCCCTCGCTGCCCCTTCGGCGCCCGAACCGAATACACCCGAACCGGCACCCGCCGGCACGGAAACAAAGGTCGATGTCGTCCTGCCCAATATCGGCGAAGGCATCGAAGCAGCCGACATCGCACAAATCCACGTCTCGGTGGGGGATACCGTTGCCAGGAACGAGATCGTGATGGATCTCGAAACCGACAAGGCTGTCGTCGAACTCCCCAGTGACCGGGCGGGCAGGGTCACTCAGATCCATGTCTCCGTCGGTGACACCGTTCAGGTCGGGCAGCCGTTGCTGACGCTGGAGGCAGCCGACGTTCCCGCCGCCCGGCAACTCCCCGAGCAAATCCCGCAACCGGTATCCGATACGACTCACCCACCCGACAAAGCCCGACCGGCAGCGACGGTCGAATCGGTCGCAAAAAACACCTCGACGTCACTGGCGGCTTCAACACTTGCCCCCGCTGCCGTCGCCCGGACGACCGACTCTCGTACACCCGAACTGGTCACAGCCGAACCGCCCACACGGGAAGGCAACGGCCTGGTCCCCGTCCCCGCTGCGCCGTCAACGCGACGGCTGGCCCGCCACCTGGGAGTCGACCTCCGCCAGGTCGTTGGATCCGGGCCCGGCGGGCGCATCACTCAGCCAGACGTGCAGGCCTTTGTTCGCAACCGCCTTCAAGAACAACTGCCGGCGGTCAAGGAGCGCGACGGGGTCCCTGCTCTGGTCGCCGGCTCTCTGGCACCGCCGCCCCTGCCGGACTTCTCGAAGTATGGTCAGGTCGAACGGGAGAAACTGAGCCGCATCGGTCGCACGGCGGCCGAAAACCTGACTGTCTCGTGGAACGTGATCCCGCACGTCACTCAGCACGACCGGGCCGACATCACCGAACTGGACGCGGCCCGCAAACGGTTCGCCCAAGCCGTCGGAGCCGACCGCCCCAAAGTCACGATGACCGCGATCGTCATGAAGGCACTGGCGACTTGCCTGCAGCAGTTCCCCAAGTTCAACAGCAGTCTCGACCCGGAGACAAGCGAGATCGTCTACAAACGCTACTACCATCTGGGGTGCGCGGTCGACACGCCATCGGGACTGCTCGTGCCGGTCGTGCAGAACTGCGACCAAAAGAGCATTCGTGATCTCGCCGGCGAGATTGCCGAGCTGGCGGCCCTGGCCCGCGAACGAAAACTCCCGATCGACGCCATGCAGGGGGCGACCTGCACGGTGACCAATCTGGGCGGCATCGGCGGGACCGCCTTCACCCCCATCGTGAACTACCCGGAAGTCTGCATCCTCGGCCTCGCCCGCGGACAGAAAGAACTGCAACTCATCGACGGCGAGATCTCCGAGCGGCTGATGCTCCCTCTCTGCCTGTCGTATGACCACCGGGTCGTCAACGGAGCCGACGCAGCCCGGTTCATGGTCACCCTCTGCAACATGCTCTCCGACCCCTTCCAGTTGCTTTCCGCCATCTGAGAACCGGCACCGAAATCAGTGCCGGAGTCTCCCTCGTTCCTCAGTTCGCGGTGAACATGGAGCTCTCCCCAACTCGAATGGCGAAGCCCGAATGACGAACGAAGCTCGAATGTCGAAGTTCTCAGCAGGCCGGAACTGCGCGCGCCGAGACCTTGCGACGGTCAAGAAAAACGTGGGGATCTGCTAAATGAACGATCCACCGAGCATGAACGATCCACCCAGCAGGTTCGGATTTGGTGATTCGCGTTTCCTTCGTCATTCTGATTTCGACATTCGACATTGCCCCGCCCCGCGTTCCTCGCGCTACTCCACCATTACCAACGGCTCGATGTTGCCAGCAGCGGTGAATTCGGCGATGACCGTTTCATGCCGCGTGTGATGGCCGAGCACGGTCCGGGCCGTCTCACCAGTGACGAGACTGCGGTAAAATACCCATTGATGCTTGCCGACTCGCAGGCGAAAACCGGTCGCAGCGTCCGCGCCGAGGATCACGCCGTCCTCGGCAACCGTCAGTCGCCGCCACTCGAATTGGCGTCGCTCGGACGCGCGGCGACGCTCCGGCGACCAGTCGATGAGCAGCGGAGCGTAGACAGCCGCCCCCGTCGCCTGTTGCCGGAGCAGCAACTCCCCGGCACGTGCTTCCAGCGACCCATGTGCGTGCAGCACGCGCTGCTGGTCGAGTGCCAACGGGTAAACGGTCGCTTTCAGCTTCTGCCGCGAGAGGCGGAGTTCGCGGGACCACCGGGCCGCTTTGCACTCCACGCGTTCTGCCAGCGGCAACTGCGTTGTCAGTTCGATCGTCTCCGCCTGCGCGGCGACGGCGGCGTCGGCTAGAAACAGCCAGTGGTCTGTGCGCGACAACATCACCTGCCGGGTGACGGTCACTCCCTCGGCGTCCTGTTGAAGCTCAAGATAATCGGCATCCTTGTCTGAGAACCAGCAAACGCAACTCCACTCCCCGTCAAGCGCGACCGGCTTGCCGTCAACGCGCAAGTCCGGCTGCCAGTCTCCGTCGATCAGCGTCCGTTCAAACGCGGTCAGACAAATCTGCGGCCGTGTTTGATGGTGCGCAATCACGCAGCGGTCCGCCCCCATCAGCCAGTTGTTCCGCAGACAGGCCAGTTCCGCCCAGTCGGACTGCGTCGACGGCGGCGCTTTCGCGTCGAAGCTCGGCAGGCGTTTTCGGAGGGCCGAGTTCTTATGGAGGCCCGCGTGCGCCGGCCGTTTGCGATTGCGCTGCCCCGACAGGGGCGAGTCGTCCGGCAGGGAGAGCAACCGTCGCGCGGAGGGCTCGCGTTTCGACAGCCCGGCGATTTGCGAGGCGGTCCGCAACAGCGACGCCGGGGCGAAGGACGCACCGTTGCTCAGGGCGATTCGCCCATCCGCATGACACAGCCCGGCTGCGCGGCTGATCAGCGATTCGAATCGCTCCGCTGCGTGCGAGCTCCAAAGCGGTTCCCCCGCCGCGTTACCGGCAGCGGTTGATCGCGTGAGCACTGCCAACGTCAGCGGCAGCCGATGCAGCGCCCCGGCGTGCGGCGTGCCGTCACCGTCCGTCAGCGATTCCAGTCCGTCCCGCAGACAGCGGCGACCCGCCTTGCGGAGCTTCCCCGCTCCCCGAAGATCGGAAAAACAAAGGCCGATCCGCCAGGACAACTCGCCAGCAACGAGCAGTTGCCGATCGTCGACACCGCAACCGTCGTCGGCCTCTGGCACGGCGTCGCCATGTTGAATGGGATGACCGCGATCCAACTCCGCTGCCAACGATGCCTCCAGAACCTTCCTCCAAAGTGTGAACAACACCCCGTCGGAAAGCTTCGGGCCGAGCGTTGTGAGCACCGTCAGCCACCGCAGCAGCGCGAGGGGAGATGCGGGGGTATCACGCGACGACGCCAGTTCACGCGCAACGAGCCGGCTGATGCGGGAATTCGACTTCGCCGAGGACTTTCCCCTGCCGAGGCATCGCTGCAATTCTTTCAGAAACATGGTCCCGTGGTCCGGGTCCGCTGCTTCTCCGAAGGCGTGACGCGACCAGAGCGGTTGCAGCAGGGGCGGCGTTTCCGGCTTGGCACGTGGGGGACGCTTGCTGCTGTTGAGCGCGAGCCGGAGGGCTCGCGCGAATGTTTGTCGCTTTCCTGCGTCTGCCGCTGCCGTTATCCGCGGGTCGGCGGAGTTTCGCCATTGCAGCAGCCGCAGGAATTCCGCGTCCGGCATGTCATCCGTCCGAAGGGGCGTGCTGCAAAAGCGGATGCGGTCCGTGGCCATCGCGGGCGTCCTTCAAGGTCTGTGGTCATCGATTTGTGCAACTGGCAAGGTAGCGAATGGGGCCATGTTTGCAATCGAGCGGTTGTGCCAACTCGAGTTTAGCCGCGCCCGCTAGGACGCGCGCAACCAATCGGTGCGGGCACATCCGAAAACATTCCAATCGTTCGGCGTCGCGCTTCCTAGCGGGCGCGGCTAAACGGTGACCCGACGATGACCGATCTTGCGAACGCGACCGGTCAGTTGCGACCCGTCCAACGACCGCGGCGCATCGTCGCCGAGATGCGGTTGCCGGGATGCAACAGTGCCTCTGCCGGTTGCGTTGAAATAGAGTTTCGGGCGTCGTCGCAGAGAACAACGACCGCAAGGTCGGCTCGCTTTCCCGGGCTCAGCGTGCCGGTCTCGTCTGCCTGTCCCAGCGCGGTTGCCCCCCGCACGGTTGCCAGTTCGAGCAGCGTCTCCGCGGGGACGTTGCTGAAGTTTCGACGCAGGTACTGCACTTCCGCCCACAGGCCCAAATCAGGATTCGAGGCGCGGCTGTCGGTCCCCAGCGCGACCGAGACACCCCGCTTGAGCATCTCCCGCCACGGGTGCGCGGCATGCCCGAAGAAGCGATGCGTTCGCGGGCAGAAAACGACCGTCATCTGCGGGTGCCGTCCGAGAAAATCGATCTCAGACGTTGTCAGATAGTTGCCATGCACAATCAGTGCACGGGGCGCTCGCGCGAGGACGTCCAGATAACTTTGAATCGTTCCGTCCTGCATCCAGAAGCGGTCTCGCCAGACGCCCAGAGATTTCAACAGTTCTGCAAACGGTCCGCTCCCCGATCGGAGCAACTCCAGCTCTTCACGGGTCTCGGCAAGATGCATCGCCACAGGGGCGTTCATCGTCACTGCCAATTGCACGCACTGTTGAAACAGGTCTGCAGACACGCTGTACGGCGCATGGGGGCTGAGTCCGCGAATGGCATCGACGTCATGCCGATTCGTCTGCTCTGAGAGATGCTGACGAGCGATGCGGAGTTGGTCCTGGGCGACATCATCCCCAATGCCCAGAACCTCCCGAAAGACGACTCCCGCCGAAGACGCGGCACCGAAACGCGTGGCGGAGACGTCGTCCGTTGCGATCTCTCCGAGGAGCGTCGTGCCGCCGCCGAGACATTCCCGCAGCCCCCCGTCGATCGCCCGCTGCGTGGTGCCGGCCCGATCTCGTCGCGCGGCAATCACCGCCCGGATCCAGTCGGGAAAGGGACGTGCCGGTGTGACGGGCTCGGCGAAGTCGCTGAACTCCAGATGTGTGTGCGCATTGGCCAGACCGGGAATGACCGCCACGTTGCCGAGGTCATCCGCGTCGACGTTGCGTCCACTGTCGAGTCGCGCGATGCGCCCGTTCTCGATCACGATTACGCCATCCTCAATCGGCGGATGGTCGACAGGGAACACCCAGCGAGCCCGCAAGCAGTGAGAATCCCGGGATGCGGTCACGAGTTATCAATGGATTGCGGACGTGTCAGTCAAACGCGGCTCGGACGGACTTCCCAACGCGAGGTGCGGCTTGAGCTGCATTGTGCCGGGAGGGTCTTTCCGCAGGCGAAACAGCGACCAGCGGCGGCTCTTCTGCCGGAAAACGGCCATTGATCGCGGAAGCAGGCGGTAAGCCCGTTGCGCCGGGTGCCGCCGCGAACCGGGCACATCACGGGCGGTGTCCAGCTCCAGCCGCCACAGCGTTTTGACATCCTCGCCCGGCAGCATAAATTCGATTTCCTGATGATGGGCGTTGAGCAACATCAGCATGGTGTCGCCGTTAATCTGCCGCCCCCGTTCGTCGATCTCGTCGGTCATCTGCCCGTTGAGCAACACCCCCAGGCAGCGGGCATGGCTGGAATGCCAATCGCTGTCGCTCATTTCCTGGCCATCGGGGGCGAGCCAGTGAATGTCCTTTTGCGACTTGCCCCGGATGGCCCGCCCCTGAAAGAAATGCCGCCTTTGAAAGACCGGCTGCTCTTTCCACAGTTTAATCGCCCGCTGAACAAATCTGAGAAAGTCCTGCTCCTCTGCCGAAAGATCCCAGTGCAACCACGCGAGCTCGTTATCCTGGCAATACGTGTTGTTGTTGCCTTGTTTGGATTGGCTGAGTTCGTCGCCGCCGCGGATCATCGGCACGCCCTGCGAGAACAGCAGCGTCGCCATAAAGTTCCGTTTTTGCCGGGCCCGCAGTGTGAGCACGTTGGGGTTGTCGGTCGGTCCTTCGCCGCCACAGTTCCAACTGAGGTTATGGTTGTCGCCGTCGCTGTTGGCATGCCCGTTGGCCTGATTGTGCTTCTCGTTGTAGGACACGATGTCCTGCAGCGTGAATCCGTCGTGACAGGTGATGAAGTTAATGGAGGCGTAAGGCCGCCGCCCGTTGTTTTCGTACAGGTCGCTGCTGCCGGTGAGGCGGGTCGCAAACTCGCTGACGGCGTGCCCGTCCCCTTTCCAAAAACTGCGGACCGTGTCCCGGTATTTGCCGTTCCATTCGGTCCAGCCGACCGGGAAATTGCCGACCATGTACCCGCCCGCTCCCACATCCCACGGCTCGGCGATGAGCTTGACACGGGAGAGGATGGGGTCCTGATGGACGATGTCGAAGAACGCTCCGAGTTTGTCGACGTCGTAAAGTTCGCGGGCCAGCGCCGAGGCGAGGTCGAAGCGAAACCCGTCGATGTGCATCTCCGTCACCCAATACCGCAGCGAGTCCATAATCAGTTGCAGCACCTTGGGGCACTGCATGTTGAGCGTGTTCCCGCAGCCGGTGAAATCCATGTAAAAACGTTGTTTGCCGTCGACCAACCGGTAATAGTTGGCGTTGTCCAGTCCCCGCAGGGACAGCGTCGGGCCGAAGCGGTTGCCCTCGCCGGTATGGTTGTAGACGACGTCAAGGATGACCTCGAAGCCGTGCCGGTGAAACGTCCGCACCATCTTCTTGAATTCGCTGATCGTTTCGTCGGGGCTCGTCGCGGCGGCCAGTCGCGTATCCGGGGCGAAGAATGAGAGCGTGTTGTAGCCCCAGTAGTTGCTCAGTCCCTGTTCGACGAGATGCCGGTCATTCACCTTGTGATGCACGGGCAGCAGTTCGATCGCGGTCACGCCCAGCTTGAGGAGATGCTGAATGACCGGCTTGGTCGCCAGGCCCGCGTACGTGCCTCGGAGCGGCGGCGGGACATCCGGATGACGCATCGTCATTCCCTTAACGTGCGCCTCGTAGATCACCGTTTTATGCCAGGGCGTCTTCGGTGCGACGTCCTTGCCCCAACGGAACCGGGACTCCGTGACGGCGGCGAGCGGCGCGCAATGGGCGTTGTCCCGGTCGTCGAAAGACAGGTCCTCAGCCGGGTCGCCCACACGATACCCGAACATGGCATCATGCCAGATCAGCTCGCGGCCGATCGCCTTGCCATACGGATCGAGCAGCACCTTGTGGGCATTGAATCGGTGCCCGTTTTGCGGGGCATGCGGGCCGTGCACACGGTACCCGTACAGCTGCCCCGGTTTGACGTCCGGCAGAAAACAATGCCACACAAAGTCAGTCCGCTCCCGCAGCGGGATGCAGCAGCATTCGGTTCGTGCCGCCGGCGACTCAAACAAACAGAGTTCCACCCGCGTGGCATGCTCGCTGAACAGGGCGAAATTGACTCCCTCCCCGTCCCACGTCGCCCCCAACGGGTACGGTTTCCCCGGCCAGACTCGCATCGTGCTCGTTCCTTCTACGCAGCAATGGCCCTCTCAATTCCGCAAGAGCTCTCGCGGGATTGTAGACGAATTCCCGTATTCCGGGAATCGACACCAAGGTTTCGCGGCACATTTCAAATGTGTCGCGAAACCCGGCTACGGACCGTTGATGAAGCTGAATGTGAACACGTCCGTCAGGTTTGTGAACACCGGGTTGACGGCGATGCGGACGTAGCGGCGGTCGGCGGAGATGACCGGGTTCACTTGCAGGAAGGAACCCTCGTTGACATTGGTAATCACCGATTGGAAGCCGACGACACCGGCGGCAGCGCGCTGCATATCACCGCCGCGCTGTGCGTGGCCGGCCTGCCGGGCCGAGTTCTCACGAGACGCGCGGAAACGGTCGCGGACCGCCTCTTCGTGGCCGGTGAGTTGGATGCGGCCCGGTCGATTTCGTGGGGGAGGGGGCGTGAGCGCACTGACGGGGTCGATTCGACTGGTCGCGACGCCGCGGGGCGTGGTGCGGCGCCCTCCCTCAAGTGTAATCGGGACGACGGCGTCCTCTTCGCCGATAACGATACTTTGACGGGTTGTTTTTTCAGCGGGGGTTCCGGCGTGCCGTGTGATGGTGAGCTGAGCCCGGCGGCCAACGACGTCTCCCAAAGCGCGGCGAATGCGGAACCGGTACGTGCCGGAGAGTCCTTGCGGGCAGACGTACAGTTCGTTGCAGTTGTCGGCCCGCGGCCCGTATCCGTCGTGCAGGTGGATGCCGCCGCCGGGGGAGTCCGGGGACTCGAACGAGCAGACCGTGCCACCCGGTTCTTCGACGATCAAGTCGAGGTCAGCCGTTCCGTTCCAGGTGAGTGTGACCACCAGGTCGCGGCGGCGGGCTGCGGTGATCGTGCGTTTGAGGTCGGCGAGTCCCTGCTCGTCGTTTCGTGTCCTCAGTTGCCGGGACACATCCAGGGCGGCGTCTTCAGCGTCGCGGTGAAGCTGTTCGTGATGCCTGGTCCATCCGTACTGAAGAATGCCCGCTGCCGCCCAGATGATGTCCTCGATGCCCGCGTTTCCTGTGCCCGGATGCTCTGTGTCCGCCTTTTTGCGGGCCAGCTTGAGGCCGAGGATGTATGGCTCCGGCCGTTCGGGGGCGAGCCGGGATGCCTGGCGGTAAAGCTGCAACGCCGTCTCCACGCGGTTGAACCGTGTGAGGTACGCCGCCGAGTACATCATTGATGCGAAGTTGGCATTGCCAAAGTCGGTCAGTGACAACAGCACCCGCTGAACGTCCGCCTTGGGGCGGCCGGTGACTTCCATCGACAGGGCGAGCACCTCATACATCCACGGCTGCGACTGCCCGTTCAGCAGAGCCGACTGCAAGACGTGAATGACATGCTCATGCTCTTTCTGCTGATGCAGCTTGAAGACGAGCTTGCGGACCGCCTCGTCGGCGGGGCGGTTCGACTGGAAGTAGTCGGCCCAAATGCGGTCCGCCGGTCCGCTGCTGATTTCCGGAAACGGAGCCGCCCGGGACGCCTCTTCGCGGCGTTTCTTCTCCTCAGCATCAAGAAACGCGGAACCGTCTCGGGGGACACGGTTCCGCGTGGAAGGTTGCAACAGAGGTGACAACTGCGGCGAGGAATTCTCGCCAGTCTGGTTATTCCTCCCAGTTACCGAACGGTTGCCGGTTTTTTTTTCAGACGGTTGCCCGCCTCGTTTTTCACGGAGGAGGCTTGCTCATTTACCGTCTTCTCTGCGGGGTCCGAGACGCTAAAGAACCCGCCGCCGCCGCCGCCACCGAGTCCGCCGCCGCCGCCGCCAAGTCCGCCGCCGCCGCCGATACCTCCACCACGTCCGCCGCCGCCGCTGCTGCCGACGTTGCTCTTCATGATGGTCGGTGAGATGACGAGGTCCCCAACCGGGTAGACGCGGGTTTGCAGAATTTCTTCGGCAATCTCCGTGGTCGTAATCTTCATGACTTCATCCGCCACAACCCAGGTCAGCTCGAGCGGTTCAAGCATGAGCTTGAGGGCGCTGCGGAGACGGATGTTACTGATGACCAGATTGATCGGTTCGTCGGTCGGCACGCCCACATCGGTCAAGGCGACCTCGTCAATCAGAATCGTGATGCTGTGTTGCTGTGCGATGTACTGGATCGCGTCGGACAGCGGCGTGTCGACGAATTCCAACTGGGTGTCGTCCTCCAAAGCAAAGAAGATGCGTTCCTCGTTGGGGCTGTCCTGATGCAGGTCGACGGACCGCCATTTGCGGCGGCGTTCCGTCAGCCGTCGCCAGACCGGCGCGGGCGGGTAAAGCACGGGCGGCTCATCCGGGAACGGGACGTGAGACAGTTCCACCTGGTAGAGCACCGCAAGGAATTTGTCGGCCCGAATGCTACGAAGCCGGTAGGCTTTGTCGATTTGGCCGGCCGCTTCGGTCCAGAGGACTGTTTGCGTGCCCAGTGCGGCACCGGGTTCATGGCTCTCTACCACCCGGGCGACGGCTTCGGCTTCTTCAAATGCCTGCGGATTGCCCTGCCAGCCTTCGAAAACGAGGGCACGAATGCGGTCGACCAGCTGGGCCAGCCGGAGTTCGTCCTGGGCTTCGGCTGTGACGATGGCGGCCTGGGCTTCCGCTTCGGCGAGCCTTCTTTGTCGCTGCAGTTGCCGCGATTCCAGAGCCTCCTGCCGGCTCCCAGTGGCGAGCAGCGATTCGTTCACGCGCCGCAGCAGTTCCCCCTGCAGGTCCGGATCGATATCGGTTGCCGACTTGACGGCCCCCAGCAAGCTTTCCAGGTCTGCCAGCACGCCGGCCGGATCGGCTGCGACACGGCGTGGTGCCCCAGCGATGATCCGGTTGACGTCGGCGGCCAATCGCTGGCCACGAATCACACGCAGTGCCTCCGTTTCTTCGATGAACGATTGCGGAGACTCCGATTCCCGCTGTGAGAGACCCCCGTCGGGCTGTGCGGAAGCCCCGTCGGGCTGTGCGGGAGCCTTTGCAAACGCGAGCAGCCGGCTTTCGGGCACTTGACCGGGGAATAAACCGGCTGCTTCCTTGCGTGCGACGAGCGTGACTCTCAGTTCGCCCGCAGCCCCAATGAGTGCTTCGGCCCGCACGTTCTGGGGATCGACTCGTTTGATTTGCAGTCCGACCTGCTCGGCCTGATCGAGGTTGCCGGCAGCGATCGCTTGCTCGCCGACCGACTCCAGCCTCGCGATTTCGTCTTCGAAAGCCTGTTGTGCGGCCCGAAACATGCCCATCCCGGCCAGCGGCGTCAATCCGCCGGCACGCACTGACTGTCGGTAGAACCCGTACAGGAAGGTATTACCCGCTTGCCCGATGGTTGCCGGGAGCGTCCATGTCTGCGAAACCGGTCTGCCGGCAAGTGTGCCGGTCACCGTCACTTTTTCGTGCTGCGGCAACTGGCCGCGGCCCAGATAGATTGTTTCCTGATCGGCCCGCATGGGCATGGGTGAGTCGGCGAGCAGACCGTCCATCGGCGTGCTGAAGGCCATGCGGTCCGCATAAAAGACGGGCAAGTGTGTCGCAACGGCCATCTCCTGAGCGAGCTTCGTCGCCTCGGCCTGGTCGTCAGAACCGTCGTCCGTCATCGCACGGCCGCCGGTGTGACGGCTCAAGATGCCGAGCATCTGCCGGTCTTTGTTCGGACCGACCGCAACGGTGTGTACGGGGATGTGGCGATCCTGAAAGCGACTGAGCAGTTCCTGCATCTCGGCTTCCTGGACGAGGTGTGCGGCACTCATGCCGTCACCGACGTACAGCACGGAACCGGGGGCCGTCTGCTGACCGGAAAGCTGATCCAGGGCGGACGTCAAGGCGACGACCATGTTGGTCGAACCGGCCGGGAACCGCGATTTGAGCGCGGCAACACCGGCAGAAAGGGCGTTCGCGGGAGAAACATGGCGGTCGCTCATTCGTACCGCGGCAACATCAACGGCAAACAGCGTGACACGGTCGCCCGCGGGCAACGATTTTAGAAAGTTCTCCACCACCGACAAGCCGTACTGGCGATGCTCGCCCACCTGACTGGCCGACGTGTCGAACAGGATCACGTGGTCAACCTGTTTGGCTGACGCTTGCCGCAGGGCGTCGCCGGACAATGAGACGGCATAGTACGTCTCGCCGTCCGGAGCCTGTAACGAATGGACCTCAGCGGTCTGCCAGGCGAAGGACAGCGAGGCGCTGAGACCGACGAGAAGGGCGCTGCATGAGCGGAGAAGAGCGATTCGTTTTTTCATCATGTGCCGTTGCTCCCAGTCGGGGACTGGTCTTCGAGAGAGGGGAGGCCCCCGCCGCCGAAGAGGTGTCGAGATTGGTGCCGATTCGATCGTAGCTTGCAGCCGGACGCAAGTTGGCCGCACTGAACGATGTGCAGGTCTGCTTTGGCGCACTTCGGCCCTCAGGGGACCCATTGTATAAGGTGTCTCGGACGCCTCCCAAGCGAATTCGCGAGAAAACGGGCCGAAACAGCCGAATCGGCTCCAAGTCGGCGACGGCGTGACGGCTCGTCCGGCTGTGACGCCGCGCAGACCCCTAGCAACGGATCACAGGCCCGGGTCCGCAAACTTGAGCCGCTGGTCGTACAAGTGCTGCAATCGGGATACGGAGTACATCCGCACAACGTTATTCTGGTACGTGAGGCGTCCCTTCTCATCGTAGCCCATGTGGTCGCCAATCTCCGGAATGGCCAGTCCGGCGTGCAATGCCGCAAACGTCTCCGGGTCAACGCCCCGCCCGGATTCCAGGTCCTGGCGGGCATTGCCGCCGCCGCAAAGGACCAGAAACGGGTTCATCTCCGTGGTGATCGATTCGTATTTCCCCTCGGCCTCCAGCGAGTCCAACGCCTCCTGCAGGGCGTACCGGGCTTCCTTGATCTTGGCAGCGGTTGCTTCGGAGACATCCGGCGGCGGGTCGGCGGCGACCGCCTGTGCCCGTGCCTGTGAATGCACCGGAAGTCCGATCGTCCCGGCAAGATATCCCAACGCGAACGTCACCATCACCATCAAAGTGTATCGAATTCGTCGCATCATCTGCTCCTCGTGCGCGGCTCAGCCTCGTAACAGGCCAAACCGTCCCGGTTGCCGGAAACGATCGATCGCTCGACCGATGTTCCCATTGAGCGTACCGGAGTCCGGCCGCCAACCGCAAGACCGAGATGCCCGGGCTGCGGGGTGAACGTGTTTTTGAAGTTGGCGCGTCGCACCGACGCCGCCCGTCGCCGTTGGCTCCGGGCGAACACCGGTCCATGAGTCCTGTTAGCCCGGAGGCATCGCCGATGGCGAACCGCCGACAATCCCCCCGTCGTGAGACACACGTGCGCCCTCGTCCGGATTCGGACCAAGGACGGCGATGAATCCAGGGCCGTTCAAAGATGGAAGCTGGGCAACCTCGTCACCCGAAGCGTCAGCGAGGGACGAATCGCTCACTCACGTTCGCTTCCTCGCTGACGCTTCGGGTGACCATTGAGCTTGTCCCGGTCGGTCTTCTCCCAAGTGAA
>JAJDEI010000171.1 GCA_029259845.1 Planctomycetaceae bacterium
GCGCATCTTCGATGTTTGGCGCGTCCGATTGTTAAAGACACCCATCACCCGCAATCGCAGCTTTTGGAACGCCAATAGCTACAGCCCATAAAGGAGGGTAACGAGCAAGAATGCTATGACCGCACTTGCACTGAAAAGAACCAAACACGGTAAAACGGTCGCTCAAGAAGTAGCCGTTTCATCCTACTTGCCGTACACGCGGCATGTTGATGACACCACCATTGCCACCAAAGACGGATTTATATTCCAGGTCATCGCGCTTGATGGAATCTCCTTTGAGACCGCCGACCAGTCGACACTCAATCACTTAAAGACAGTGCGCAATACCTTGTGGCGAAGCATCGCAAGCTCCCGTCACGCCCTTTATCACCACATTGTTCGTCGTAAAGTCAGCGACTATCCGAAATCCGGTTTTGACGGTTTCTGCAATGCACTCGACCAGCGCTGGGAGGCAAAACTCGCCGACAAACAATTGTTCGTGAACGATCTTTACCTCACGGTGGTACGACGATCCCTTCGCGGATCGGTCGGCGTAGCAGACAAACTCGGCCGCATCCTCTCCAACACGGCCGACCGTGCAGCGGCCGAAGCACAGCGAAAATCCGACCTCAAAGCGCTGAACGAAACCACAGACAATGTCCTTGGATCGCTGGCAAAGTACGGCGCGCGGCGACTGACCGTCTACGACACTGAGAGCGGACCGCACTCCCAAGTTCTCGAATTTCTCTCCTACCTGATCAACCACGAACATCGCCCGGTGCGCCTGCCCACGATGCCGTTGGATAAGTACCTGCCGTACAAGCGACCCTTGTTTGGGCACGAGACACTCGAGATACGGGGCGCGGCCCGCGAGGACTCTATCTTTGCGGCCACCATCTCGATCAAAGAATACGGTCCGGGCACCGGTCCCGGTATGCTCGATGCCCTGCTTCGACTGCCGCACGAGATGGTGATCACACAGTCGTTTGCGTTCATCGAAAAACAAAAGTCCTGAGAAGCCCTGCAGCGCGCCGGTCGCATCATGGACACGGCCGAGGACGCGGCCGTCTCGCTTCGCGGACAACTGCTCGACGCCGCTGATGACCTGGTCGGCGGTCGCATTCACTTCGGCGACCACCACTTGAGCTGCCTCGTCAAAGGCAAGACAGAAGCAGAGCTCGATCGAGCCGTCTCCGACAGCATGGCGCATCTAACGGACTTGGGATTGATTGCCGTGCGTGAAGACCTCAACCACGAGGCGTGTTTTTGGGCACAGATGCCGGGCAATTTTTCCTACATTGCTCGAAAAGCCCAGATTTCCAGTGCCAACTTTGCCGGCTACGCAAGCTTCCATAATTTTCCGCGCGGCAGGCCAACGAATAACCACTGGGGTGATTGCGTCACGATGTTGGAGACCACGTCCGGCACGCCCTACGCCTTTAACTTTCACCACGGCGATCTCGGCAACTTCACGGTCATTGGACCCTCGGGTACCGGCAAGACCGTCGTACTCACCTTTCTCATGGCACAAGCGCAGCGTTTCGATCCGTTCTCAGTGTTTTTCGATAAAGATCGCGGCGCTGAGCTTTTTATTCGCGCGATTGGCGGACAATACAGCGTCGTAAGACCCGGTCATCCGACTGGATTTAATCCCCTGATACTGCCTGACACGCCGGTCAATCGTGCTTTTCTTCGCGATTGGTTGGCAGAACTCGTGCGCCCACTGGATGGCACGCTACTCACCTCAACCGATCTCGGTGTCATTGCCGATGCGGTCGAAGCCAACTACGCAGCCCCCGTCGAACATCGCCGCTTAAGTATTCTGCAAGAGCTCTTTCAGGGCCATGAACGCCCATCAACCGAGTCGCTGGCAGCGCGTCTTCGGCCCTGGTGGGGCAATGGTGAGCGCGCCTGGTTGTTTGATAACGCCGTCGATCAGCTGCAGTTTGATCAACGCACCACGGGGTTTGATCTCACGTTCATTTTGGACGATGCGGTCGGCCGCACACCCACCATGATGTATCTGTTTCATCGCGTCGATCAGATCCTCTCCGGACAACGCGCCATCATCTTTATTGACGAGGGTTGGAAGGCGCTCGATCACCCCGCCTTCCAAGAGCGCATTCGCGATTGGCTCAAAACCATCCGAAAGCGCAATGGCCTCATTGGCTTTGGATCGCAATCGGCCAAAGACGCGCTCTCGAGCCGCATCGGTGATTCCATCATCGAGCAATCGCCAACACAGATCTTTATGCCAAACCACAAGGCCGACAAGACCGCCTGTTGCGAAGGCTTTGGACTCACGCTCGAGGAATACAAAATCATTCGCGAACTCCCGGATTCGTCTCGGTGTTTTCTCGTCAAGCACGGCACCCACTCGGTGATCGCCCGACTCGATCTCACCGGCGAAGACGAACTCTTGAGTATTTTATCCGGTCGCGAAGAAACCGTTGGCCTACTCGATCAGATACGCGCCGAGGTTGGCGACGACCCGGCTGACTGGTTACCCCTATTTCATCAACGGAGAGTGTCATGAAATATCGCATCCTTGCGTTTCTGCTTCTACTTTCGTCAGCACCGTCTTTTGCACAGATACCAGTCACCGACGTCGCCAACTTAGGACAACAAATTGTCCAATACGCGCAGATGATCGCGGAATATGAGCGCCAGTTTGAACAACTAGCCGAAGCCCGCAATCAGGTTGATGCGATCACCGGAAATTACGGTCTGGGTGAATTATTGAACGGCGACCTTCAGCGTGGTGCACGCCGCTACACGCCGACCTCCTGGCGAGATACTTTACGAATCCTGGACGCCGGTGGCCTACCCGGCTCTGTTGCCGATGTCCGTGCTGTCTATGGCGAGCGATCAGAGGCTCTGGCCATCATCGGCGCCGAGGAATACAACGCCCTCAATCCCGATGCGCCAAATGCGCAAGCGTTTGAACGACGGCGCAACACGAATCTTGCATCACAAGCCATTGCTGAGGCCACCTACGATGACACGCAGGCCCGCATGGCGAACTACGAAACA
>JAJDEI010000172.1 GCA_029259845.1 Planctomycetaceae bacterium
CACAACCGCAGCCTTCTTGTTGAGGCTGGCGCTGGCAGCGGCAAGACAGCACTCATGGCGGGACGAGTTGCCCTTCTTCTTGCTGCGGGCATTCATCCGAAAGGCATCGTCGCAATCACGTTCACCGAGGCGGCAGCCGCAGAACTGCTGGAGCGCATTGAACGTACTGTGCAGCGGCTTCTCAATGCAAGTATTCCGATCGAACTTGCAGCCACACTGCCGAAGGGACTTTCTGCCACACAACAAGCGAACCTTGAGAACGGGGCTGCTGCTCTTGATGAAATCACCTGCACGACTATCCACGGCTTTTGCCAGCAACTGATAAAGCCGTATCCGGTGGAGACCGGTATTGATCCCGGCGCGGCGATCATCGACCCGGCAGCAGCAGAACTTGCTTATCAGGATCTGATTGACGCCTGGCTATCGGCTCGATTTGGCAGAGACCGAGGCGCTGAAGGTCTCGGGCGAATCCCTCCCATAGCGGGTGCAGGCGGTGAAGAGGACTTCTTTACCGAGTTGCTTGTCAAGGCCCCAGACGAAACTCTTGACCTGATTCGCAATACGGCTCACTTCCTTAAAACTCACCGGACGGCTGATGCCCCTGCCGACGGTGTCGATACGGTAAGCTTTACACAGCTTTCGGATGCGATCACGAATTTTGAGAACTGGTACAGTGGATGCGGCGTCGTGGAACCGACCACTGCGGACCTCGTGGCAGATCTGATGCATGTCGCGACCTTGGCACGTGAAGCTGCGACGCAGACGCTGACCGGGCGGCGCATTGCCGAACTCTTGTTCCATACGCCTCCCCAAGCGTGCAAGAAAAATGATACGACGTTCAAGCAGTGGGGCAGGAAGGGTAAATGGAAGGTCGCCGGAAAGGCAGCCGGACGGAGCACGGCCCAGAGCGAACAACTAAGTACTGCCGGGGAAGGCCATTACCGCACCTGCGGTGATGCCTACCAGGCATTTTGTGCCACGTTGGGTGCGCTCGCTTTTCAACGATTTGTCCGCGAATTCCGCGCGCTAAGAGACCTCTATCGGGACTACAAGTGTAACGCGGCGCTCCTCGACTTCGACGACCTGCTCCATCATGCTGCCAATCTCGTAAAGAATAACGAGATGGTGCGCCAGGCACTCGCGCAGCGGTACCCTGTGATTCTGGTCGATGAATTCCAGGATACTGACCCGCTTCAGGCCGAGATCCTGTGGCGGTTGGCCGGTGAAGGCGACCCGGCGTTGCCCTGGCACGAACGCACCATTCGTCCCGGTGCGCTTTTTGTCGTGGGCGATCCAAAACAAGCCATCTACCGTTTTCGCGGCGCTGATGTCGATACCTACCTTGTCGCCAAGCGAGCGTTAGCCGAGCGTGATTCGAAGTCGATTCTCAATGTGTCAGCTAGTTTTCGGTCGCAGCCCGCCATCCTTGAATATGTGAATTTGCACTTTTCTGCCGCCCTGGACGAGTCTGAGGGACAGCCAGGCTTTACGGCTCTTGCTCCCACTCGCCCGAGCAATCATGAACCAAGCGTCGCAGCCTTCGAGATCGCACTCGACGACCGGCACAAGCGAAATGGCGCGCTCGTAGTTGACTTGGTGCGCCGCGAGGAAGCGTCGATCGTCGCCAACATCGTGCATGGCCTTATCGGCAGTTATCCGGTGTGGGACAAGGATCGACAAGATTATCGGCCTGCGCGTGCGGGCGACATCGCTCTGCTTGCTCCAACGGGCACCAGCCTCTGGATCTACGAGCAGGAACTCGAACGGCGTGCAGTTCCAATCGCCACGCAGGCAGGCAAAGGTTTCTTTCGTCGACAAGAAGTCCAGGATTTGATCGCAATCGCAAGGGCAATCGCCGACCACCGCGACACATTGGCGTTCGGCGCATTCATTCGCGGGCCGCTGGTTGGGCTGACCGAAGAACAGATCGCGGATGAGATTGAGTTACTTCAAACCGCAAGAGGTGGCCCGAAACGCCTTAATCTCTGGGCGAATCCCGAGACCATCCAACATCCCGTCCTAAAGCAGACGCTCAAGGTACTCCAGAATCTGGCACGCAAGGCCCGCCGTGCGACTCCCTACCAGCTTCTTGCTGAAGCCATCGAAGAGCTTAATATCCGGCCGATCTTGAAAGCTCGCCACTCGCGCGGCGCAGAACGGGCTCTTGCTAATGTCGAACTCGTTCTGGAGATGGCGAGAGCGTATGCAGGACGAGGGATCAGTGACTTTGCCACCGCGCTCTGGCAGCGATGGGAAGACGGAGACGCTCAGGCAGAAGGCAGGCCGGACGCCGAGGCGGACGCAGTATCAATCACCACCATTCATTCGGCGAAAGGATTGGAATGGCCTATCGTCATTCCGATTAACTCTACAACTTCCCTGTGGTCCGACATGAGCTTCCTCTACCGTCGAAGTGACGATAGTGTGCATTTTAGGGTGTTCGGCTTCCCGAGCCGTGACTATGACGCTGTCAGCCAGGGCGAATCGGTTGCGGTTCTTCGTGAACGCGTCCGGCTTTGGTACGTTGCCCTAACCCGTGCCCGTGATTTGCTGCTAATGCCGAAGCAGACCGAGCGTATTGCAAAAGATTGGTTGAGCCTCGTGAATCTCGACATTGACTCGCTTCCGGTTTTTGATGTCACCCGTTTTCCAGGCGTGCCGTCTCCGCCTGTCCCTAGCAGCGGCAATAAGCAGGACATTTCGACGTGGGAGCAAGAAGCCGTGACAATAGCGGCTGCTGAGCGGCGCATCTCGTGGCACCAACCCAGCCGCCATGAACAACCAGTGGTGTCGATAAAGGCTTCTGACGATGTGTTCGTCAGCACCGAGTCAGTCTTAGACGCCATGCCTGCGTCAGACGAAGACATGATGATCCAGGGCGGTCGCGAGCGAGGAGTAATTCTTCACAAGCTAATGGAAGAGGTTCTGACCGGCGAGACAGCCGACGACGCAACAACGCTTCAGGTGCGCGCCGCCGAGCTCCTTGTTCACCTGCGCCTGCCAGACGCAGAAGACGCGACAACCGGTCTGTCGAGCCGCGAGATGGCAACTGCCGTTCACCGCACACTCCAGCTTAAGGAAATCGCGGAACTGCGCCCAACACTGTTGCCGGAATTTCGGGTCTATGCGGCCTCAGTCGAGGAACAAACTGCCTCGCTCACTGCTGGGATCGCCGATGCAGTTGCCTACGTGGGAGGGCAGATCCAAACAGTTGTCGACTGGAAGAGTGATGTGAATCCCACCCCGGCCGACATTGAAACGTATCGCGGTCAGGTGCGCAGCTACCTGGCAGCAACCGGGGCCGCTGTGGGGTTAATCGTTTTCGTGACTTCGGGCCGAATAGAGTTAGTGCAATCGGCAGCTTGATTGCATTTCAATGTGCGAACCCGTCCTACGTAACAATCAGTCCGGCTTCCACTTACGATCATGCGACGCCGCAGCGCCGATTCCCATCCCCGGATTCCGGCCGGAAACAGTTCAATAGCCGTGTTGTCGCCCCGAGCGTTCTTCGTAGGCGTCACGAATGCGCTCCGGACCGACACACCGAATGTATTTGTGCCTCAGCCCCAACGCGCGTCGATGGCGCAACCGATGCAGTGTCGCGAGTACAGCGCAAAAGGCCATCAGGGCGGCCGAAAACTCGTCGGAAGCGGTTTTGAATGATGACAGTCACCGTAAAACGACCCATTTACACACCTTCGTTGAGTGAACGAAAGCCGATGCCCTTGTTCCGCAGATCCTCAACCAGCGTAATCAGGTGTCGCATCGGGCGTCCCAGACGATCCAGCCGCCAGAATATCGCCGCAACGCAGCGTCTCCAGGCACTTCGTCAGTCCGGGTCGTTCGGTTTTCGTTCCGGAAATCTTGTCCATAAAATTGTTCGGTTTCGGGATGCCGTTCTTCGTGAGCGCATCAAACCGCAACGAGAGGTCCTGATCGTCGGGAGCGCCCCTCGCTTTCAAGGCATTGCGTAATCTGGAGGTCGGCGTTCATGGCTGCCCTTCTTCCAACTCTTGTTGGACCAAGGCAGCATCGATCAGCGTGAAGATTGCCTCGCGGACATGAGGCCTGAGATGAGGCCAGCGTTCGGCGATGTAGCGGATGTGGGTGGGAAGTTCGCTGTCAGAAGAAGCCAGCAGAGGGCAGTTAAGGCACTCGGTCCGCTGCCTATCCGCTGCCACCGGAAAATTAAAATCCGCAAGTCCTTTACTGAAAAGGACTTGCGGAATGGAGGCGGCGGGAATCGAACCCGCGTCCTGTGAACCCTGGGTTGAGGCCTCTACGTGTGTAGTCTGTCGTTTCCGCTCTCGTCAGAGGCGGCACGGCAAACAGAGCCGCGCTCCGACCAGGTTACGACATGTCTCGCCTCGGGCGTGGCAACCGATGACCCGAGGCCAGTCTGAATTTGTGACCGGCTGTCGGACTCCTCAGACGGGGATTCCTAAGCCGGGGATGCGTATCTCTACGCAGCCATTGCGAACTGCTTTTCAGTGGCAGTTAGTGTGTGATCAGCTTTTAACGTGGCCTGCTGATCAACCACGACACGCCATCCCAACCTGCGGTGAACCAGTCAAATCCGATCGCCCCCTGGGTGTTTGTTGTCCGAGTGTTGCTTGCCCGGGCATTGGTAGTCCGAATGACCTCGCTGTCGAGTTGCCGTCAAGCGTGACCAAACCTAGGTCTCAACTCCTGACGGAGCAGCGGGGCCGTCCCCTGATGTTTGTCATCGGGTTGCGCGATGACTTTCTTTATTCTTGCTGTTTGAGGGGATGTGGTCAATGGGCCATTTGACGGAAATGGATGCCTGCCGCTTCGGCCTTTCGCATAAGGCCTGCCGGCCCGTGAACGGTTGCCTCATTGCGGCAACACCTTATGTCTCCCCTGCGATCTCCACCGTCACTCGCCACCGGTACCGATCACCTGGATGCGCATCTTGTTGACCAGACCAACCAGGGGGACGAAAGCGGTGACCGGGGCCGGGCCGCCATCGGAGAGGCTGGAGTCGGCGAATTTGAGATGGGTGGCGCCGGTGCCCCCCTGGGCGAGCGTGGCGTCGAGCGGGACCCAGTTCCCGCTGAGAAACGCTTCGGTCCACATGTGCCCGACGAACGCGGAATGCCGCTCTGAATACACCAATCCGACGGCGACGCGGGAAGCGATCGCTTTCACCCGCAGCATGGCGGCGAGCAGGACGGCGTGCTCGGTGCAGTCCCCCTCCAGGCTGGTGGCGACTTCGGCAGCGGTCGCCAGAGCGGTTGAGAAATTCTTTTTCGCCAGTTTGCCGTGAACGTACTTTTCCATCGCCAGCGCGATCTCGGTGGGGTCGGTCAGGTCGCCGGATGCTGTCTTGGCATGCGCGACAACTTGCGGATGCCCGCATTCGAGATACCGCGACGATTGCCGGTACGTCTCATCAGCCGATGCTGACGGAGACGGCGCTTGCCGTGCGGATAGGTCGACCGAACGGACGGTGACCCTCACCGTCTGCTCATCCACACGGACGACGGATTGCGTGTCTCCTTCGGGAAGAGAGAGCATCTTGCGGGGTGGTTCGACCGAGACTTTGTAGACGAGGGTTTTGCGGTGTTGGGCTGCGGGGATGGGCTCGACGTGCACGAGCGTGTCGAGTGCCAAATCGAGTTGGGTGCCGGCGATCTCCCGCACCGCTTCCTCGCGGGAGACCGTGTAGGTCAGCATGCCCAGCAGGTTGACCTCCGTTTTGAGTGTCTCGCCTTGCTCGTCCTGGTAGGTCATCATTGCCAGACCGGGGACGAGGGAGTGGGCGATTCGGGTGCGGCCCAATCGCGGCTTGCTGCCGTCGTGGAGTTCGGTCGCCTGTGATTCCAGGCCGGTCAGCGTCACCGTGCCGGCTTTGAGGAATTGCGGGTCGAAGACCCGCATCGTGCGTGATTCACCGACGCCGATCGGGTCCTCCTGCAGCAGACGGTCCTGATAGACGGGCGATTTGACGTCGGCGTCCCACGGTTGGTCGGACTTCCTCGTTTTCCCGGCAGCCGTGGTGGTCAGGTGCAGTGTCTCGTCTTGCACGTGTCCGGAAACGACGGCGTGAGTGCCGGGGGGATTCTCGGTGTCAAGTTTGAACGACCGGAGATTCCCGGCGGCGTCCTCTTCGGTGACTTGCGTGACGGTCATCGTCAGTTTGCCGCCGAATCGCGCGATGGTCATCTGGGTGAGCGACTCGGACCAGATTCGTTTGGCGTCTCCCGTTCCGGTTTCCCAGGTAACGGAGTGGGCGAAGCCGACGCGCTGCCCCTGAATGAAGATCACCTGCCAGGCGTCTTCCAGAATGTTGTCCCGCTGCTGCGCTGCTTCGGCGGACCGGCTCTCGGGTGACCGGCTCTCGGCGGAAACGTCTTGGGCGTGTGAGCTTTCGGCGTGCAGGATGGCAATGCAGGTTGCGACCGTCAGGACAATGCCGAGGGTGCTGCGAGCAGGGCGGGTCATCTGTTGGTCGTCCTTGAAAAGAAGCGTCGATGCTTGGCAGGTTCTTGTCAGAAATACCAGACGGCAGTTGCGCCGGTGGGAGAAGTGGTGACGGTCGCGTGGGAGTGCTTAACGATTATGACGGCTGGGCGGCTGCCGGACCAGTAGGACCGGACCGATCACCGGAAGCGACATTCCTGCCCAGACGGCATGCCCCGAGCGGCACGCAATCTGCCTTGCTGAATCTGTCGCCAGGGGCAAACCCCTCGCCACACCAGCGGAATCACGAGGTAGAGTTGCCCGCCACGTTGCAGGCACGCGAAGTCGCTGCGGCAACGACCGGCCGCGGAGCTTTTCCCGGACAATCAGGATCTGAGAATTAAAGAACATCGGCTGCGGGGCGGCGAAAGCCGCGCGGCTAATGAGGGGAAACGTCATGGGCTTCCTGAAACGATTCATTAAAAGCACTCTTCGCGAAGAACTACCGTCCAGCGGGCACAGCAGCTTCGAGCAGATCACCGAGACTCAGCTCGAAGAACATCTGAGCATCGCCCGGTACGGCAGCTTTCTGCTGACCGACGCGGTCCGGCCGTCGTTTAATCTCGATGTCGTCCCCAGTGCGGGTTATCGCCGCGACGTCTATCGCGACAAAGAGACCGGAGCGGACGTGCCGGTGTTGATGATCGCCGAAACCCGTGAGCGGCTGATGGACGTGTTCATCGATCTGTTGGACCCCCTGGGCGACGAAGTGGACATCGTCCTGGAGACGAGCCACGACAGCGACTCCGGCGGCCACCAGGATTTGTACCGCGAGCAGATGGACCTGCCTGTCCTCAAAAGTACGCTGTACGACTTCGAGGACCTGCTGCTCGACGACGGCTGTACCGGAGTCGCCGTGCTGAACCCGCGGATCCCCTACGAAGTCCAATTCGACGAACACAAGCTGCTGATCGTCTATGGCCAGGATCTGTGGCCGTTTGAAGAAGTGCTCAGCGACTACAACCTGCGTTGCAGCGATGACCTGCGATTCATCACTGAAGCCGAGCACGTGCACTCTTCCAGTGAGGAGTCGCGGGAACGGTTCAGTGAATTGACGTATCGCCTGGGTGTCGAAGACGAGCAGTATTGACGAGCCGCGCGGCGGCACATCCAGGGCAGGGAGGCGTCCGCCCGACTGTTCTTGAGCGAGGTGCGAGACGTGCCGGCTGACGAATTGACAACGCGGTTCGCTGATCGAGTCGTTCGGCTGGCGCTTGCCGGCGGCCTGTTTTGTCTGGCCGGATGCGCGAGCGGACTCCGCAGCACGTTCGAGGGAGAGCTGGCCCAATCTTCGCCTCGTGGGATTCCACCAGCAACCGGTGACACACCGGGCGTTGGCGCGACCGCCCTTCCCGCTGTGATCATTCCCCCGACGACGTCCTTCACGGCGACAACGACTGCGCCGCACGATTCGGCACCGGGCAGGGGCGTGCGGTCGTCCAACAATCGCGGCGAGGTGTTCCGTCGACCGGTCACCGGGCCGCAGTCCGCCGCGCCCCAGGTGCCTCCGTCGCCCGACGCGCAGCGATTTCGTCCCGTTCAGCATTTGCATTCCGCGCGACCGGGCCGACCGCCGTCGTTGGGCAATACGTCCCCGGGAAACATGGCTCCCGGCCGTTCCCGCTACGGACGTCCGATCGTGATCCCGCAGATATACCCGAATATCTCGGCGGGGCCGACGTATGGGTATGGGCCTCCGCCGGCGAGCCTCAGCGGACAGATCGAAATCGTGCCGCTGGGTCCGACGCGCAGCCGTGCGACGTTTCAGATCGTGCCGGCTGACCCCGACCCACAGGCTGGCTCTGTGGTGGACACGCTGCCGCCGCCCGCACCCCGTGCCCGGTATTTCGAACTGCCGCCGCCCCCCGAGTCATCAGGGAGGGGGGCTGGGTCGCTCTGACGCATGGAGGTCTCTCACGCTAGTTTTCTGGGGCTGTGTGCGGTCCAGACAGCTCGCCCATCGCCCCAGATGGGAAACGCTTTCGACAGTTGCGAAATCTGAATTTCGCCCCAGCCACCCTGACAGCCCGTTGAAAAACGTGTGCCACGGCTGTGTCAGCCGTGCAGATGTCTGAAACCTTACTGGTTTCTCGCACTGCCGAGACGGCAGTGGCACGCGGAATTGAGTTTTTCAACGGACGGCTAAACACGGGCACCGATCATCCGGGCTTTCTTGCTTCGCGCTCTCGCTCACAGGCAACACAGGTGCGAGCGTAGGGGATTTCCCTGAGGCGCGTCTTGGGGATCGCAGCCTTTGTGTTTGACCGCCCTGTGGCGAGGCAATCTTCGCAGAGTCCGTACGTCCCTTCGTCGATCCGCCGAATGGCGTCACGGATTTCTTCGAGGGCGTGCTGGTCGGACTCCGCGAATCGAAGCGAGAACTCGCGTTCGTAGGCGTCGGTCCCCAATTCGGCGAGGTGCTGCGGGCTGCGAGAATCGTTGAAGTTCTCAAGCGCCTCTTCGGTCAGGTGCCGATAGTCGGCAAGAATCCGATTCTCGGTATCCCGCAACAGCCGCTCAAAGAGTTCGATATCCCGGTCGTTCAACATCGTTGTACCTCAGTGGGAATGCTCTGCTTCATTATCGGCAGACCGTCGGGCAATTCAAGAAGGGAGTGCTCCCAGGCAGGGCTGTTCAAAGATTGAAGCTGGGGAACCTCGTAACCCGAAGCGTCAGCGAGGGACGAATCGCTCACTCACGTTCGCTTCCTCGCTGACGCTTCGGGTGACCATTGAGCTTGTCCCGGCCGGTCATCTCCAAATTGAAACTTTGAATGGCCCTGGGAGTGCACCCAGGGCGAACGTGGGGTGTGTCCGTTGGATGGTGGTGCTCGCTCATTTCAGGGTGGCTGGGGCGCTGTTGAGGCAGCGGAAACTCGCCCTGAGACGGAGCACTGGGGCCGTCGCGTGGCTCGTTCACGGTCCACAGCCCCCGAGTTCCGAGCAGCTGACTCATCATCGGTGTCAGATCGCCCCAGCCACCCCCCCACCAGTGAGCGGATGCACCCGCGAACGTGTCTTTCACGATGGGGGGGAGTGTCGGCGGTGTCGCAGCCGACGTCGGTGCGACACCCCAACTTCAACAAAACGTTTGTCCTGGGGAGTTTACTCGCTTCCTAACGGGCGCGGCCAAACAGGGGCGAATGTTTTGTTCGGCCGGGTTTCGCTCGCCTCCGGGACACCCCGTGCCGCGTATCGCTCAATGCTCGGCAGGGATGCGAAGCACCACCCCCGCGCGAAGAGCGTGCGGACTGGAGAGCACGTCGCGGTTCGCTTCGTACAGCTCGTGGTAGCGTCGGGAGCTGCCCAGAAACCGCTGTGCCAGTTCGCTGAGCGTATCCCCCGGGCGAACCTCGTAAGTCATCGCCGAAGGGACCTGTCGGGACGAAGACGAGTCCCCCACCGCGAGCACCGGATGCGCGGACGACGGCTCGCCGCGCTGTTCCCGAACGCCCGAGGGCACCGGTTCGGGACCGCTGGCAGCTTGTTCGACGCCCCGCGCGGTGCGGGGGGGAGTGTTCGGTGCGGCGACCGGTCGGGAGAGGGCAGGACCGTGCGGCGTCTGCTGTTGTGCGATCTGCAGAGGTTCCGGCGGACCTGCGAACAGGGGGATCAAGTCTCCCCGGCCGGTGACGACCGGGACAGCCGCCTCACGCGGCGTCCGTCCAATCGCCAGCACGTCTGACAGAGGACCGTCTTGAGCGATCGGCCGATGGCCGTTGCCGCCGTCTCCCGGCAGCGCGGCTCCCTCCCGTTCGGTATAGGCACGCAAGGGGAGATGCTCGATCCGCTCGTCGAGTTCGTCAGCCCGGTCGAGCGCCAATGCCTGCGGGCCGGGGAGCGGTTCGTGACGAAAGCAGAACGCTCCCGTAAAGCCGATCAGCAGAACGGCGAGCGACAGCCCGATCTTTTGATCCTGATGCACGAACCGTTCCTCCCGCACTCATCGCGATGCGGACGTCCGTGCCGATCTAATGCCTTGTCAGGCTTTGTTCGAGGGATCGTCAAGACACAAGACGCCCTCCGTTGTCGGGCTCCCGAGCCGTGACTCGTCGCTCAATCCATGACTGACAGACCACTAACAATACCCTTCCGTTATCCGCATCGGCGTGAGGGCGTGGGGGACAGGAGCCGAATCCACAGGATGGCTCCTTCCGTGGCGGGCCGCGCGCGGATGAATCACAATTCTCCGAATGTGAGGGATCTCGGTCTGGTGATCCCAACTCTCAGATCTCAAATCTGGGATTTCGAATCTGAAATCTGTGATCTGAAATCTGAAACTGCGACCGTCGGAGGTGAGCGACCGCCGGGCGTGGATCCGTGTTGCCACGGTCCAGGGTCGCGATCACTCCGCCTGCAGGACGATGGCCGCCAGTGGCGGGATGGTGAGTTCAAGACTCTGCGGGTGCCCATGCATGGGAACGTCCTTCGACAGCACAAGACCCGCGTTGCCGGTGTTCGATCCGCCGTAGATCTCGGCATCGGTGTTGAGTACTTCGCGGTATCCGCCGGGTCGCGGGACGCCGACGTGGTAATTTTCGCGCGGCACCGGCGCGAAGTTGAGCACGACGACGGCGAGGTCGCCCGCCCGTCCGTGGCGGCAGTACGCGAAGATGCTGTTCTGCCAGTCGTCCGCCTGAATCCAACTGAAGCCTTCCGACTTGAAGTCCAGTTGATGCAGGGCGGGCGTTTCGCGGGTGACGCGGTTCAAGTCGCCGATCAATCGCCGGATGCCGTCGTGCCGGTCGTACTGGGCCAAATCCCAGTCGAGTTGGCTGTCGTGATTCCACTCCTTCCACTGGGCGAACTCGCCGCCCATAAACAGTAGCGGCTTGCCGGGAGTGGTGTATTGATAACCGTACAACACCCGCAGGTTGGCGAACTTCTGCCAGGCGTCGCCCGGCATCTGATCAATCAGCGAGCCCTTGCCGTGCACGACTTCGTCGTGGGAGAGCGGCAGCACGAAGTTCTCCGTGAAGGCGTAGATCATCCGGAACGACAATTCGTTCTGGTGATGCATGCGATAGATGGGATCCCGGCGGATGTAACGCAGCGAGTCGTTCATCCAACCCATGTCCCACTTCATGCTGAAGCCGAGCCCGCCATCGTACACGGGCCGGGAGACGCCGCCCCAGGCGGTCGATTCTTCGGCAACGGTGAGCAGGCCGGGAAACTCGCCATGCAGCGTGCTGTTGAGATCCTTGAGGAAGTGGATCGCTTCGAGATTCTCACGTCCGCCATATCGGTTGGGCACCCATTGGCCGTGCTCACGGGAGTAGTCGAGGTACAGCATGGAGGCAACCGCGTCGACCCGGATGCCGTCGATGTGATAGACGTCGCACCAAAAGCGGGCCGACGAAATCAGAAAGTTGCGGACCTCGTTTCGTCCGTAGTTGAAGATGTAAGTGTTCCAGTCGGGATGAAAGCCCTGTCGCGGGTCGTCGTGCTCATAGAGCGACGTGCCGTCGAATTTGCCGAGCGCGTGAGCGTCGGTGGGGAAGTGGGCCGGCACCCAGTCGATCAGCACGCCGATGCCCTGCTGGTGCAAATGATCGACGAACTTGTGAAACTCCTGCGGCTCGCCATAGCGGCTGGTCGGTGCGAAATAGCCGGTCGCCTGATAGCCCCACGACCCGTCGAACGGATACTCCGTGATCGGCATGAGCTGCAGATGCGTGAATCCCATTTCGTGGCAGTAATCGGCAAGGGCGTGGGCCAGTTCCTCGTACGTGTGATAGAGCCGCTGGTCCCAGGGACGCTTCCACGATCCCAGATGCACCTCATAGACGGAGACCGGCTGCTCGCTCCAGTTCGTTTGCGGGCGGCGGTTCATCCATTCGTCATCGTGCCACTCGAAGTGGTTCACATCGCAGACGATGGAGGCGGTCTTGGGCGGCTGCTCGAAGCGGAAGCCGTACGGATCGATCTTCTCGATGACGTCACCCGATTGGGTCCGCAGGCTGAACTTATAGGCCTCGCCTTCCTGGATTTCAGGATAAAAGCCGGTCCAAATCCCCTCATCGCTGCCGTTGAGGTAGAACGCGGCATGCTGCCAACCGTTGCGGTCGCAGAGCACGCCAACTTCGGCAGCATTCGGAGCCCACACGGCGAAGTGGACGCCATCCACGCCGTCGCGCTGCTCCCGGTGAGCACCCATCACACGATACATCGAACAATTGGCTCCTCGGCCGAGTGCAGCACGCTCCGCCGGCGTGAAGTGCGGCGGAAGCGGGGCGGCGACAGGCCTCGCAGGGGATTGCGGACGGGACCGGCCCGAAAGCCGCGACCGCGATTGGTTCGTCTTGAGAGTCTCCGACACGTCTGCCCTCCTTGATGGTTGGGACGATCCGTCCTGTCCGTCCATCGCTAACCGCCGCGATCCGTGAGCAGCGCGATCCGCTGATAGCACCGGCGGTCCACGCGAAAATGCGCACGGTGGAGGGCCGCTCACCTTATTGTCGGTCCTCACCGTCGAAGTCAAGTCCCATTGCGGCCATCATCGCAATTCGTCAGATCCCTGACCGGCTGTCAGATCACTGCCTTCGCGACTCCCCCATCCCAAGCCGAAGGCTCTGCCGTCGGGCTGCCACTGAGCGGATTCGCGTGCATCACTCCATGATTCAATGGGAACATCCCGCGACCGTCCGACGGCAGAGCCGTCGGCTTGGGGGGCGACGATGGTGCTCAATTGTCAATCCGGCCGTCAGCCTTCGGCGGGCCTGCCGTGCGGCTCGGTGCACGTCTTTCGGAGCGGGAAAGCCGAATCAGGTGCGAGTCTTCCCCCGCCGCGCCCGGGAAAACAGACGGGCGTAGGGACGTTCCCGACTTCCGCGCGGCGCGGCCGCTTCGCCCGCCGGATCGACACGACGTTCGAGGCGGTTTGTCTCGGATTCCTGACGTTGCTCGTCCAGCAACGCATCGAGGGCCTGCTGCAAGCTTTCCGTCGCGTCGTCCGATTCCCTGGGCAGTTCGCCCAGTCCGACCATCGGTTCGAGTTCTGCTGCGCCGTCAACCGGATTCTCAGCGAGAATCGCGGGTTGGGAGAGCGTCGGGTTCTGAGGGGTGGGAAACTCCCTCCCAGCGTCCTCCGACCTGTCTGAATCGTCCGGTTCGATCACGTCGAACGCTAACGGGTCAGGCGTCGCCCTCCAGTGAGACGCTCGCAAATCCGCTTGCTGGGCCTCGGCCTGTTGCGGTCCGGTTTGTTGCGATTCTGGCTGCTGCGTCCCCGGTTGCGGCGTCCCACAGTGCGGTTCCTCGTCATCAAGCTCCGCAGGCGACAAGCCGCGATCTCGCGCGATCTCCGTGGCGACCGCATCGGAGACCGCCCGAATCACACGGTCGATGTTCTCCAGAGGGGAGGCAACCGGGGAACCGGCATCTGCGGGGACGTCCTGATCGCGGTCATTGCGACCTGCCGGCATATCGTCCTGCGCGGCGTCGTTTTCCACAGCGTCGGACTTCGTGGCATCGCCTTCCTCAGCTTCCGGGTGTCGAGTCGCGGAAGAGGCACGCACCGCGGTCTGTTGCTCGGGCCCGGCGACCCTGTTCGAGCAGTCGATGCCATCGGTCCAATCGAGCCCCTGGGCCATCCCGTGCTCGTCATCGAACCGCTGCGCTGCCTCAGCGTTTCTGTCGAGGGCCGCGTAGCGATCGAAGATGTCGAGTTCCTCGAGTTGGCCGCTTCCGGAGCAGAGACCGGCCTGTCCGCAACCGCTCACGTTGCCGTCCGCAACACTCGGATCGGCTGACGCAAGCGGCATCGTGATTTCAAGCGACGGGAGCAGGCTGGGCTCTTCGACGGTTACCCCGGTCTCTGGCGACTTTGTTTCCATTGCTTCGAATTCCGCCAGTTCGAACATCGCCTCAACCGGCGCGGCACCGAATTCGATGGTCGAACTTGATTCGTCGGCCGTGAACTCCGCCGGGAAACGCTCAATGGGGCTTTGGCCGTCGGACGTTTCCATGCGCAAGCCGTCGTCGCAGCAGACCGGATCGGTCCGGAAATCTGCCGCCGGATCGCCGCCCGCAGCGCTGACGTCATCAACAGAACCGAGCCCGAGGGATCGGTCGTCGTCGCCCCCGACTTCGATCGTGACGACATCGTTCAACCATGCCGGTTCCTGGGAAGGCGCGCCGGTGGCTGCCCGGTCTTCCCCGAACGGCTCTCCGAGCTGGTGCCCGTCGGCCGTCGCCGGCGGTGTCTGATCCGCATCGAAAACGGAGATGTCGTCTTCTTCCATGCTGAGCGGCGACGCGAGCGAGGATTGGTCGGCGTCGTCAATCTGGTCGCAGGCCGATTCATTCCACTGCAAGGGTAATTGCTTCAAGTCCCGCAGCACGTGGCGGACCATGCGTGCATCGACGGTCCG
Source organism: Planctomycetaceae bacterium (assembly GCA_029259845.1). Classification (GTDB taxonomy): domain Bacteria; phylum Planctomycetota; class Planctomycetia; order Planctomycetales; family Planctomycetaceae; genus JAHBXU01. Next base: position 14,855 of record JAJDEI010000172.1, read on the forward strand.
TTGCCCCGTTTCGGCGGCATGCGTCAGGCAGGCGTCGGCAAGTTGGTTGAGGCAACGCGGGTTGCCGTCGCTGATCCGGCAGATCATTTCCAACGCATCGTCCCCAAACAGCGAACAGGCATCACCGCCCACGCGGGCGAGCCGCTCGTCGATGTACCGTGCCGACTGCTGCATGCTGAGCGGCTCCAGCGTGGTGTGGCAGGTGATGCGGTAGTTGAGGGAATGCAATTCCGGCTTGGTGAGCAGCTCTTCCAGCGCAAGTTGCCCGCTCAGCAGCACACGGATCAGCGGCTGCCCCTTCTCGACATGGTTCGTGAGGCAGCGGAGTTCTTCCAGCAAGCGGGTGCCCAGCTGGTGGGCTTCGTCGGCAATGAGCACCAATCCCTGCCGCTCCGGCTGCACCGACTCGACCGCGTCCAGCAGCTTGAGCAGCGATTCCTGCTCGCTCAGGCCCATGTATTCGCAACCCAGACTGTGCAGGATCGATTGCAACATGGCCCGACGGGTCGGAAAGCGGCAACTCGGCAGCAGCACCGTCGCAAAGTCGCCCGCTAACCGGGCCTGCACCTGCTGGCAAACGACTGTTTTTCCCGCACCCGGCGTGGCGGTCAGTACGCCGATGCCGTCCCCCTTCACAGCCGCTTCGCACAGTTGGCTGATCGCGTCGGCCATCGGCTCCAGAGGGACGAACAAGCCGTCCTGAGGGGGTGCCTGAAACGGGCGGGCGAGGAAGTCGAAAAAGGCCTGTTGCGTCATCTGTCAGATGCTCTCATGACCGGGGATGCGATGATGCGCGGTCCGCACCGAACCTGCGCAACGGGGCAGCGCCCAAACAACAGATCGAATCGGTCTCATCCTTCGCTTGAGGAGAACCACCCTCATCGATTCGCCGCGCTCAGATCGGTCGTCGGGATGCCTGTCCTGACTGATGGTCCGGTCACGGAAACTGGCGAAACTGTCCCGATTGCCGACGGTCGGACGGAGAGTTCGGTAGGTCAGGCTCCCGCCTGACGGCGATCAGGAGGAGACGTCCAATCACCGTTCGCGTCAGGTGGGAGCTTGGCCCTCCCCTCGGGAAGCGACTGCCGATTCCGAGGCGCGAATGCCCGAAAAGCGTGCCTGGCCCCGCTGGGGTAACGTTCGGCTTACGTGCGCTGCAATTGCAATTGTTGAATCAGTTGGAGTCCGCGGCGATACACGTAGGTACCGATCGCCATGCGACGAACGGGAAGCCGGACTTGCGCCTTCGCCCCATACCGAAGCCGCGCCGAACCGGATCGGTCCAGCACGATCTCGATCTCAAAGTACGGGTCCGCCGCTTCCATTTGCCCCGCAGAGACCGGAATGTCGCCGCCCCCGACGTGTGTCAGCGCGGCCGCGGAGATGCGACGCATCCCCTTCTTGGCGATGCGACTGACATGGCCGGTCAACTGTTCCGTTCCGATTCCCAGAAGAGCAATGTCGACCTGATCGCCGACGGACAGGAGGCTGTCTGAGAAGGTTCCTTCGTTTGTCAGGGCACGGAGCACCCAGCGACCTCCGGCGATGGTCGCCAGGGGGTCGCCTTTCTTGATAAAGCGGCCCGTTTGTTCGAGGCCGGGCACGAGAATCGCCTGCCCGTCAATCGGAGACCGTATCTCCAGTCCCTCGACCTGCTGCGACAAACGCTGCTGTTCCTGCTGTATCTGAGCGATCTGCAGTTGGAGATCGGTGGCGGCCAGGACATCTCTTGTGAGCGCCTGCTGCCATCGAATCCACAACTCCTGCAGCTTGAAGCTCGAGCGGGCCAGCGCCTCTCGGCTGTCAGAGTTTTCGAGTTTCCCGATGAGATCGCCGGCATGGAGCAATTTTCCCGCTTCCACAGGGGAATCGACCAGGAAGCCGGAGCTGGAGGCATGCAGAATCGCCTCCTGCTGGCGGCCGAGCACTCCCTGAGCCTCCGTCGATCCAGGGACTGGGACAAACAGAACGCTGCCCGCCACAGCGGCGAATCCTGCCAGCGTGACGGCCATGGCACGTCCCCGGACCGGTGCCACTTCGTCGGACGTCCGAATGTAGCTCACGAGCCTGGCAGACATTTGCCACAGTGTCGACGCGAAGTAGAAGGCTGCCATTCCCAGACCGACCGCTGGAATCTTCCAGGCGATGGCGAGGCTGATCCCGAACAGGACCAGCGCCTTTTGAAGGGAGGAACACAGGCCAAAGCCCAACAGCGCGAATTGCCCGGCCCGAGATGCGACAGCACCGGGGGTTGAAATACCGAAGCAAAGGCGTTTGAGGGCCGCCTGCACCTGAGCGGTCGCCTGTTGCTTCAGGTTCGGCATGCCGACGAGGTCGCTCAGAATGTAGTAACCGTCGTACTTCATCAACGGGTTGATGTTGAAGCCGATCGTAATCACGGTCGACAGAATGACCGCGTATTGAGCCGCCGCATGAAGCAAGCCGGGAGCGGTCAGGGTCCAGACCAAAAGCGCCCCCATGGCTGCGATCGATTCGAAATACATGCCGGCCAGCGAGACGGCCAGTCGGTGGGATCGCTTCGGGAAACCCCAGGAGGCGGACGCATCGATGTACGCGCACGGCGTGAACAGAATGAAGAACGCTCCCATTTCCGGGACCTTCCCGCCAAAGTGTTTGCAGGCGTAGGCATGGCCGAATTCATGAATGACCTTCAGGCCGACGAGCAGAGACCACAGAATGGGCACGTTCGACGCGGCGAGCATCGTCCCCAGCGGACTCAGGAACTCATCCCATTTGGCCCAGACGACCGATCCGCACACCCCCACGGCCACCAGCCAGACGGCGAATGCCGTCATGGTAAACAGCGGTGAGAACCATTGAATGGTTCGGCTCAGGAAAGCGTCCGGTTTGAACAACGGCACGCGGAGGAACAGGATGCCCGTGATTTTCGCCCGACGCTCGGCCGCCCGGCGTCTGGCATAACGTGCGTAGAGTTTTTTTCCGTCGCTGATCGGCAGGTTCAGCAGCCCGATCTGGTTCAGATGGAACACGAACTGATAGAAATGCTGTTCCTGGTCCGATGCCAGCCGGTCGGATTGGACGAGTGTCTGAAACACGTCTTTCAGTTGGCGGTCCGCATTTAGGGCGACAAAAACCTGATAGTCTTCCTGCGAGAGCTTGAAGGTGTGAAACGTGATCGGGTCGCGCACCACATACGCCGCCTGCCCGCCAAACTCGTGCCGGCTGACTTCCAGTTCGGGGCGCGTGCCGACATGCACCGACGCCAACAGTTCGGTGAGATTCGGTTTCCCTGGCGCGGATTCGCTCATAGCTTCCACCATTGCAGGCGGAGGGTGTCGATGAGCCGATGCAGGCCGACCCACCAAATGCGGCGCTCGCCGGCGTCGATGAGGGCCACGCCCCGCATTCCGTCCCGCGTCCAACCGGGAAGCGTGCCGTCAACGTCCGCTTCGACGACGAAGACGTTCTTGCCACCGACGACTTCCGTTGCAGGCGGAATCTGGTCAATGTGACACGAGTGATGCAGTTCGGGACGCGCTTGCAGGGCGAGCTGGCCGGTCTGTCCGGCGGCGAGGTAGGCGGCTGCGTATTCGGGAACATGCAATTCGGCCGTCCAGCGGCCCTCCGGGGCGAACTCCAGCAACGGCTCGCCGAGCGGGACAACGGATCCGATGCGCGGCTTCAGATCGCCCGACAGGATCAACCCGTCCTGGGGGGCGAGGACCTGTGCCCGCTGGAGGCGGGAATTCACCGCCCTCAACTCGGCCCGCGCCACGTTGTGCTCAGCTTGTGCCAACGCGGCTTTCGTCAAGTCCTTTTCGCCGACGGCACGCGCCAAGGCAACCTCGGCGATGCTCAGTTGCGCCAGGAGCTTCTCCTGTTCGACGAACAGGTCTCGGGTGTCGAAATCCAGCAACGGCTGACCAGCCACAACCTGGTCCCCCGGTGTGACATGCACCTCACGGATTACACCCTCAAACGGTGCCGCAATCTGGCGCGTGTCTCGAGTCGTCAACTCGCAGGGGATCGAAACGACATGTGTCCGGGTGCCCGTCACCAGCCAACCCAGTACGGCCAGAACTGCGACAGCAACGAACTTTCGCCCCCACCTTCCCGCCCCCAGCCAACGGGCGGCCGATACTCGGACGTTCCGGCCAGCATGGGTCAGCACACCCTGCGTGGCCTTATCCAACAGGACCATGCCGGATGCCATGGGCTGTGCTGCCTCCTGGATCTTTGGGAGATCGTCCTGATGGAACCACTTGCCCGCAGCCGCGCGGATCGCCAGGATCGCCACACACCGGTCCTCGACCTTGAGCGGAATCGAAGCAACCGCGGAGGCTCCCGTTTCGGAGTGCCAGCGTTTGTGCAATCGGTGACCCGTGCTGCACGACGCGCCGGCTGACGGCTCATCCTGCTGAAAGCAGACGGGATGGCCCGCGTCGAGACACTCCTCCATCGCCTGTTCGATGATCAGTGTCCCCGGACTGCGCGGATAGAGGTTGTCCAGACCGGACACGCAAAGCGTGCGGACTCGCCGCCGCCGCACCAGACCCAGGCAGACCTGTTCACATCCCAGCTTCGTCTTCAGTTGATTGGCGAAGGCGAAGGCGAACTCGTGAAGATTCTCATACGAAGCCGCCTTCGCGATGCCGGCTGCGCTCGGCGAACTGACGGAGGGAGGCGCGGCTTGCGCTCGGTCAAACGAAGCCGCCAGCATGCTCACAACGGAACAAAGCGAACTGAGCTCGGCCAACCGCGCTTCGGCCACCGCCTTGTGGGGACACGGCGTGACGACCGCCAGGGCGCCGTTGGAGCCGCCCGGCCCCTCCGACAGCGGGACAGCCATCGCGGCCAGTTGTTGCGGGGCTCCCGGGACGTCGTACAACTTGGCGACGGCCACGTTCTTGTAGCAGGCACTGAGCAGCAGGCCCTCACACAGCCGGCCCCACGTGGATTCCTGAGCTTTCGATGTTCCGGCTTGCTCAAGGAACCGCGTTGCCGAACGTTCGATTTGAACAGCCGCGTATGGGGCATCGAAGTGCGCAGCGAGCGCGTGAATCGCGGCTCGGTAAAACTGTTGCGGCGTGCCGCTCTCCTGTCGGGCCCGCTCCAGGACAGCAGGGACCGTCCCAGTGACCGGTCTTCCGGTTGCCTGTGCGCCGGTGGCCGGTCTTCCGGTCGCCGATCTTGCAGCGGCCGCTTCAGGGCCGTCGGCTTCTTTCGGAGGGCACGCGTTCATGTGGTCCAACGGGTTTCGTCAGAAAAACTGGTCACGGAATGCGATTGGAGTCAATGAGCGTCAACGGTTGCTGCCGCCAGGTCGATCTCTTCAAAGAAGCGGAACCCGCATTCGAAGGTGCTCTCCTGGACCATGCGGCAGCGCATTCCGCGAGCCAGGACCGGCTGGATGTTCACGTGGGCCTTTTCAAAGACACACCAGAAGATGTCACCCGCCAGAATCGGTTGCGCCGTCAGGACCATGCATCCGCCGTTGGAGATGTCCTGCGTGACGCCGTGGACGACCGACAGGTGACGCGCGCTGCAATTGCCCGGCCGGATTTCCACCTTGGTGCGAATGTCCAGCCGTTCGCTGGCCCGCTGGGCGACGAATGCTGCGTGCGTGTTCTGTCCCAGTTCGTGGAGCGATTCCAGGGCGTCGCTGATCTCGAACACGTCTTCGCGTTGAAGTTGATCGAACACGTCGCAACTCTCTCCGTTGGGGAACTCTCGGTCTCGAATCGGGCCTGCGCCGCTGCCGACGATTTCGATCGTGCGGCTGGTCAGGCATCGATGTGTCGGATTCACGTCTCAGGTGGCAAGAATAACGACAGGCAACCGTAGCTTTCAGTCGGGCGACATGCTTCTTTTTTGCAACATAGTCAAGACGGATTCATCGGCCTGGGACTCCGACGTGAACGTTTGCCCCAATTGTTGAGGTTCAACCGGCTGAGTTTCCGGGGATTTGTGCGGGGGAATCAGCTCATTCGAGAGTTTCCGCACTAGACTTGCGCGCTCATCCGACGGCCAAAGGCATGTTCCGCCCGGTCATTCCGACACTCGCGAGTCATGAGTTTTTCGATAGGAAGCCTCGTCATGCACCGACTGTTCGCGTTGTTCTGTTTGGCAGGATTCTCGGGGATTCTGGCGGCGCCGGCACCGGCCCAGGGTCCTGTGCCGAGCGGTTCGGATGCGTTTTTCGAACCGGCATCGGCAACATCCGTGCCGGTGGAGGCCATGTTGCCGGGGGTTGTCGAGCCGCTGCAGCTGGTCACGCTTTCAGCCCGGCGGGACGGCATGCTGTTCAGCCTGAACGTCCGCGAAGGAGACCGGGTCGAAGCGAACCAGGTTCTGGCGGTGACTGACAACCGGGAAGCAGTGGCCGCTCTGCGGGTTGCAGAAATGGCCGCCTCCGGCACAGCCTCCATCGACCGTGCGAAGAACGAACTGGCGATGGCGAAGCGCCATCGCCATCGCGTGACGCAGTTGTTCGCACATCAGGCGGTCTCGGAAGTGGAGATCGACCAGGCCACAGCGAATGTCCAAAAGGCGGAGGCCGCACTCAAACAGGCCGTCGAACAACAGCAGCTGGCCGGCTCTCAAAAAGAACTCGAAGCCGCCCGTCTGGAATCGTTCAACCTCCGCGCCCCATTCGCCGGACGTGTGCTCGAAATCGTGGGCAAGCGCGGCCAATCGTTGGCCCGGGTCGATCCTGTTCTCACGCTGGCAAGTCTGAAACGGCTGCGTGTGGAGCTGCACGTGCCGGTGACCTGGTACGGTCGACTGCGGCCGGGCGATTCCTGCTCCCTGGCGGCTTCAGCTCCGGTCGGCCAGATCCTGTCGGGAACCCTGGTCTCCTGTGAGCCGGTGATTGACGCGGCGACGCAGACATACCGATGCGTGTTTGAAATCGGCAACGACGACGAACGCCTCCCCGCCGGCTTCACCGTCCGCCTGGCCAAGCCGGATTCTCCCCGAACCGCCTCCGCAAAGTGGGGACGGTAGGAGATCGGCTCCGCGGGGGATTTCATTGGCATCTGCGGGACGTCGAGCTCTCACTCGGTACCCTCGTGACAGGAAGCAGAAAACATGGCCGCCAAGTCGAACACGCCTTCCGAACAGGACGACGGCCAGGCCCCGGACAACGCAAAGCGGGCGGGCCTGAAGCTCGACACGCTGGAGCCGCGCATCCTGCTGTCGGCAACGTGGATCGAAGCCGATACAGGCGATGAGATCTCTGCTCCGACAGACGAAGCCGAGGTTTTCAACGGCACTGAGGGGGCTGACGTCGCAGACGCGCTGGGCGGGGATGACGAGCTGTTCGGCTATGGCGGGGATGACACGCTCGCAGGAGGCGACGGCAACGACCTGCTCGACGGCGGGACGGGCAACGACTCGCTTTCCGGCGGCGACGGTTTTGACCGGTTGTTCGGCCAGGCGGGCGACGACGAACTGGATGGCGGTGCCGGCAACGACTGGCTGTTCGGCGGTGACGGTAACGATGCGTTGCAGGGCGGCGAAGGGAATGACTTGCTCTTTGGCCAAGCGGGTGACGACAAACTGGACGGTGGCAACGGCAACGACTGGCTGCTCGGCGGCGACGGCAATGACACGCTCCAGGGCGGCGACGGATTTGACATTCTTATCGGCCAGGCGGGCGACGACACGCTCGATGGAGGTGCCGGGACTGATTGGCTGCTCGGCGGCGAAGGCAACGACACGCTGCAAGGCGGCGAGGGAAATGATCTGCTGCTCGGCCAGAACGGCAACGACTGGCTGTTCGGCGGTGACGGTAACGATGCGTTGCAGGGCGGCGAAGGGAATGACTTACTCTTTGGCCAAGCGGGTGACGACAAACTGGACGGTGGCAACGGCAACGACTGGCTGCTCGGCGGCGAAGGCAACGACACGCTGCACGGCGGCGAGGGGAATGATCTGCTGCTCGGCCAGAACGGCAACGATCACCTGGATGGCGGCGAGGGCAACGACCTGATGGCCGGCCAGAATGGCAACGACACGCTCCAGGGCGGTGGCGGCGACGACCGGCTCTACGGCGGTCTCGGGAATGACGCGCTCGACGGCGGAGCGGGCAACGATGCGCTCACCGGGGGCGATGGTTTCGACCGGCTGTACGGTCAGGCAGGCGATGACATACTGGACGGGGGCAACGGCAACGATTGGCTGCTCGGCGGCGAGGGCAACGACACCTTGAGAGGTGGTGACGGATTCGACCTGCTGGTTGGCCAGGCCGGCGACGACAACCTCGACGGGGGCGCCGGGAACGACTGGGTGGTCGGTGTTGCCGGCAGCGACACGCTGAAAGGCGGTGAGGGGAACGACCTCGTCATTAGCGTGGACGGGGACGATACGCTCATCGGCGATGAGGGTAACGACACCCTGTACGCTCTGGCCGGCGACAACACGCACGAAGGCGGTGCCGGAGACGATCTCATCATCGGCGGCACGGGGGAAGACGTCGCCGTCTACTCGGGCAAATGGACCGACTACACCGTCACCGAAAACGACAACGGCACGTACACGATCACCGACAATCGCCCTGATTCGCCCGACGGGACCGACACCGTGGCGAACATCGAGACCTTCCGCTTCGCAAACGGTGAGGTCACTTGGGACGATCTGCCGAGCGACGGTCCCACCGATCTCGACCTGCCGCAGAGCACGGTCGCCGAGAATGCGGCCGACGGGACGACGGTCGGCACCGTCCAAGTCACCGATCCCGACGCGCTCGACACGCACACCTTCACGCTGGCTGACGACGCCGACGGCCGTTTTGCGGTCGATGCCCAGACCGGCGAGATCACCGTTGCGGATGGTTCGCGGCTGGACTACGAGCAGGCCGCCAGCCATGATGTGACTGTGGAAGTCACCGACGCGGCCGGCAACACCTATGCCGAGACACTCACGATCTCCCTCACCGACGTGAATGAGGTGGCCACCGATCTCGACCTGCCGCAGAGCACGGTCGCCGAGAATGCGGCCGACGGGACGACGGTCGGCACCGTCCAGGTCACCGATCCCGACGCGCTCGACACGCACACCTTCACGCTGGCCGACGACGCCGACGGCCGTTTTGCGGTCGATGCCCAGACCGGCGAGATCACCGTTGCCGACGGCTCACGGCTGGACTACGAGCAGGCCGCCAGCCACGACGTGACGGTGGAAGTCACAGATGCGGCCGGCAACACCTACGCCGAGACACTCACGATCTCCCTCACCGACGTGAATGAGGGAATCATCACCGCCGACGATCAGTATGTCACGTCCGAAGACACGCCTGTCACAACGGGGAACGTGCTAGCGAACGACTACGATTTGGATGGCGATGATATCTCCATTTCACAATTCACACAGCCGGCCAACGGGACGGTTGTCTACAACGGCGACGGGACCTTCAGTTACACGCCGAATGCCGACTTCAGCGGCACCGATGAGATCACCTACACCGTGACCGACGGTCACGGAATGACCGCCGAGGCAACGATCACGTTTGATGTCGCCGCGGAAGCGGATGTCGCCGAACTTTCCGTGCAGCCTGCGATGGGCTACATGGGCGCGACTGTGCCGCTGCAGATCGATGCAAGTGTGACCGACGTGGATGGCAGTGAGACGTTGTCCGTCGAGATTTCGGGCCTCCCGGAAGGTGCGTCGCTGTCGGCGGGAACGCCCGGCGCCGACGGCGTCTGGACGTTGTCCGCGGACGATCTTGACGGCCTGCATCTCAGCCTGCCCAATCGCGGGACCGGCGATTTTGAACTGGAAGTGACGGCCATCACCACCGAAGCGAATGGCGACACGTCCAGTATCTCCCAGGATCTGTTGGTGGAAGTGGTGTGGATTCCCCGGGACGACGCCGGCGAAGACGCTTCGGGGCTGCCAGCCGGCCATGGCCCGCCGATTCCGCAGGGGAACGATGACGTTGGTCCCAGCGAAGCGATGCCGGAAGGGAACCCGTCCTCATTCGACCTCCCCGTTTCGGCGGCAATCACGAACCCCGACCCGATGGACGCTCCCGGCATCCAATTCGTCGAAGACGTGCAGATTCCCCATCAGCCGATTCAGACGAACTGGGCGGAGATCGACTTGGGTGAACCCCGCGAGGTCGGCCAAATCGGCGGCACCGATCCCGACGATCCGCAGGCGGCACTTGTCTCAGATCACGGGCCGGTCGGCCAAAGTGAAACGACGGGAGCCGAGGACACCGCTCCTCAATCCGAAGTTTCGCAGGGCCGGTTCGCCTGGATCTGGGGCCTGGCCCGCGCCTACGGCGGAATGCGGCAGGAGGCAACACCGGAGGAGGATCACTCCCGCGATCCGGTGAGAGGCCGGAACTAGTCCGGCTTGTTCATGCCGGGCGGTTGATGCGGGCGTTGTCACACCAACTGGTGTCCTTGCCGCGCCGATCGCGGGGGAGCTGCCGCTGCCTTGCGGATCGTTCACCGCCCCCGGATCGCAGGGTTTTTGTTGTTCACCCCACGAACACGCCCCTGCCGCCCGTCGTGATTGGGAGGTTGGAGTTCAGCCTTGTGGCTTGCAACGCAAGCTAAAGCTTGAACTCCAACAGCACGCGACCATCGTTTGGCGGATCGTTTGGCGTCCCCGGATCGAAGGGTTTTTCGTTGTTCCACGCACCAACGCAGCCCCGCCACCCGTCGTCGTGACTCCAGTCGCAGTCGCACATGGGGCCGCAATTCTTTCAAGTGTCCGTGATCTATCGTACGACCGTAAGAAAATCGTTGGCTTAGCATGTTGCGATGTAATCGGTGCACGCAGAGATCGCCGCTGCCCGCCGTTTGACCCGGTCGCGCGGGGGCCTAGAATGAGTGCCGGACGAATTCTGGTCTGCGCCGGTCGGCGTTGCTCACCCTCACTCGCCCCGGACCTGTGCCATGCAACCGCGATTCCTCACCTCCTTGCCGGTCTTCAACGAAGGATCTCATGTGCTGGACGTGCTGGCCGAGGTTCGTCGGCATGCGGAGGATGTGTTGGTCGTGGACGACGGATCATCGGACCGTACGCCGGCACTGCTGGCGGAGACGGAGGGGGTGCAGATTCTCACGCATCCGGTCAATCGCGGATACGGCGCGGCTCTGGTCTCGGCATTTGAGTACGCCGTCAACCAGGGGTACGACGCACTGGTGACCATTGACTGCGACGGACAACATGAGCCGCAGTTGATTCGTGAAATGGTGAAACGGCTGTTCTCTCCGACGGAAGAGCCGGTGGACATCGTCTCTGGCAGCCGTTACCTGCAGATTTTCGACGGCGACAGCTTCCCGCCGGAGGACCGCCGCCGCATCAACGTCGAGATCACGCAGCAGCTCAACATGCGGCTGAAATTGGATCTGACCGATACGTTTTGCGGCTTCAAAGCGTATCGCTGTGACGCTTTGCGGAATCTGTCGATTACGGAGACCGGATACGGGATGCCGCTGCAACTCTGGGTGCAGGCGGCCCGTTTGGGCATGAAGATCGTGGAGTTTCCGGTCCCGTTGGTCTATCTTGAGGAGGAGCGGTCGTTTGGTGGGTCGCTCGACGACGCGAATCGTCGCCGTGCGCATTACCAGCAAATCATCGACCGGGAACTGGCGGCCTGCCCCAGCGAGCGCTAATGGACCGTCACGGTGAGTTTTCCGGTTTGGATGTTTAGCCGCGACCGTTAGGGAGCGGACACTAACGAGCGAACCCCGGCCCGCGACAATCCGTCGCATCTGATCCTGTGCCGACGACACGAGAGAGGCGAATTGCGTGAAGTGTCTGGAGATTGCTGCCGCCTCTGCTGACGCGCCGAGTTGGTCACCCCGCCGGTTGAAGGTCCCGCGAACTCATGGGAGTTTGTTGTGCGAGCCTCCCTTGGGAGAGGCCCGTCCGCTCGCATCGCGGAATGCATCGCGGCTGGACCGGGAAACAGCCGACTTCCAGGGACGCACGTTGGACCTCCTCCGCCGCTGGGCGCGGCACGAATGCCTGCGGTCGGCGTGCGACTACACCGAGACGCTCGTCGGCCGCCCGCTCTCGGACGACTACGAATTTGATCACGAACAGCTCGCCGGGAGACCGCTGTTTGTCGCCGGTCACCAGCCTTCGCTATATCACCCGGGCGTGTGGGTGAAGAATTTCGCGATCGACCGGCTGGCGAAGGTGTCGGAGGGAATCGGGCTGAACCTGATCGTCGACGACGATACGTTTGCTGCGACGGCGCTCCGCGTTCCCACCGGTCCCCGCGATGCGCTGTCGATCCAACGTATCCCCTTCGACGCCCCGCGTCCCGTGCAACCGTGGGAAGACGCGGAGATCATCGACCGGGGGCTGTTCGAGTCCTTCGCAGACCGCGTGGCTCAGACAATGCCGGCGGGCGGGAAACCGTTGCTGCTGTCGGAGATGTGGCCGGATGCGGTCGCGTTTCAATTGGTCTCGCCCCGTCTGGCCGACTGTTTGACGGCAGCCAGGCATCAGCAGGAGCGACGTTGGGGGCTCACCAACCTGGAACTGCCGCTCAGCCGATTGTGCGAGACGGAACCGTTCCTCTGGTTCGCGTCGCATGTGCTCGCCCATCTGCCGCGGTTTTCCGAGTGTCATAATTCGGTGCTCCATGCCTACCGACGGCTGAATCATGTCCGCAGCCGCAATCATCCGGTTCCGGAGTTGCACGAGCGCGACGGTTGGGGAGAGGCTCCGTTCTGGGTGTGGCGAACGGGAGACCTCGTCCGTCGGCCGGTTTTCGCCAGACAGCAGGACCGCACGCTGACGCTCTCCGACGGGGAGCAGGAGTTTGCCCAGTTGCCGCTCTCTCCGGAGATGGACGCCTGCTGCGCTGTCGAGGAGTTGCGCAAGTTGCCTTCACGCGGCATTCACTTCCGTACCCGCGCGCTCACCACAACACTCTTCGCGAGGCTCTGCCTGGGCGACTTGTTTGTGCACGGGATCGGCGGTGCCAAGTACGATGAGATGACCGACCAGATCATCAGCCGGTTCTTCGGTCTCAGACCACCGTCGTTTCTGACGATGTCAGCGACGTTGCATCTGCCGATCGCCGAGCCGCACGATGTGACGCCGGAGGACGAACATCGATTGCGACGAGAACTGCGGGACATCGATTTCAACGCCGACCGTCACGGTCTCGGACCGGAAGCAGACGCCCTGATCGCCGAGAAGCACGCCTTGATCGCCGAGCAACAGGCCTCAGGAACAACCGGCCTGAGCCGCCGGGAGCGGCGGCTCCGCGCTCCGGATAACCAGCGACGTTACGAGCGGCTCAAAGCCATCAATGCTCAACTGGCGTCGCTCGCATCCGGTCAGACGGTTTCACTGCGGCAGTCACTGGAGAAAGTGCGGCGACAACGGGACGTCAACCGCATCTTGCAGGACCGCGAGTTCTCCTACTGCCTGTACCCACCGCAGATGCTCCGCGAATTCTTCGAGTCAAAACTGCGGCTCGCATGAGCAGTGTCGGGCGGACCACCCGACGCCTCAGTTTGGCAGCCACAACGCGACCGACGTGGTGGGATTGTTGGTCGTTTGCTTCTCTTCCTTTCAATGACCAACAACCGTTCGGCGTACCGACACAGGACGGCGTGAGTGCGGTCGGGGCGGGTGCAGCCGCTCACTGGTGGGAGGGTGGCTGGGGCGATCTGACACCGATGATGAGTAAGCCGCTCGGAACTCTGGGGCTGTGGACAGTGAAACGAGCCACGTGACGGCCCCAGTGCTCCGTCTCAGGACGCGTTTCCGCTGCCTCAACATCGTCCCACCCACCCTGAAATGAGCGAGCACCACCATCGAACGGACACACCCGGTCGGGGCGGGGGCAGCGTCGCGAAACCCGACACAACCCTCGTCCAGAAAAAAAGAAGGCCGTCCGGTTAAGGACGGCCTTCCTATTCTTAGGCATTTGCGACATCGAGTTGTCGCGCCATCAAGATCGGCGAGCTACTCGGCCTTCTTTTCTTCCTTGAATGGCGGAGGAAGTTTGCCCTCTTTCAGGAGATCGCCGTAGGTTGTGTCGTCGCCGCACTTCTCCTTGGCGACCGCGTCGAGAGCTTCAGCAATCTTGTCAGCATTCTTTTCGTTTTTCTTGCCGAGCGCCTTTTTCAACGCCATCCCGTAGTCACTGAGTTGCTTCTTCTTTTTGCCCTTGGGACCGCCGTGGCAGACGCCGCACTTGTTCTCTGCCTTGGTCGCTTCCTCTTTGACCTCTGCGTACTTGGTCGTAAAGGCTTTGAAGTACTTCGGGCGGGCATCGGCTTGTTGCGGCGCGGTGATCATCATCAGACCGGCGACGGCAATTAAGGCCAACAGACATGCCGTTTTCTTCATCAAACATCCTCCAAAATGGGAAATCCAGTTGTTGACTCGACGGTGCTATCTTCCGGCCCGTACGACCGTCGCCGCTTGAAGATTGGACCACGAGGCGTCTCCCGCCCCGATGGCCGATCACTCAAGTAGCGGACCTACGAATGCCATATTTCCGGAATCGATAAGCCACGATGCACAGTCCCTACGCGGCACCGCCACTCGAACTACCAACGATTAAATCCCCCGGCTGGCTCACTGTCAACCGATCTTTCGCGGTGTCAGCAGCGGACCGTCGCGTTGACCGGTGACTCGAAATTCGATGCAACTATTTATTATGAACCACCTTGCGGCTTAGGAGCGCGCGGTGATTCATCCGGTCAATGATTCTCAAGGATTCCCGCCGGGCCGATCCGACTGGAATTCTGTCTCCGAATCTGCCGAAGGTTCACAGCCGCCGGATTGTCGGATTCCTGGTGAGAGACGCCCGGCACGCCGTCAGCGGGCTCCGAGGGCGTCTTGGCAGGTGTGTCGCAGCAGCAGCCGCATCTCCTGCCACTGAATTTCGCGGGCAGCGACGGCGAGCGGTGCGTCTTCGTCCGCCGCGCAGGCTTCACACAGGTCGACAAAGGCGAATGGCTCCCACCCGGAGGGAGTCACCAGCCGCCGTCGCCATGCTGCGGATTCCGGACGGGCGCAACTTTCCATGACGCTCGTTGCACGCTCCGCGAGAGCGTCAAAGAGCGGATGCCGTCCGACGCGGCGAAACCAGTATTTGGAGTTGCCGTAATCGGGTTCGCGGCGGTGCATGATGGCATGCCAGTAGTCTCCGGCGGCGTGCAGCCCCTCGCCTTCGATGCTTTGCGACTGACGGTGACTGGCGCCCAGGAAGTCGTGGATTTGCAGCAATCCGGCACGCAGGGCGACCGCGTCAGCCGTTGATCGGGGCGAGGTGACGAGTTCGGTTTCGAGCAAACGCGCCTCAAGCCAACGCCCACCCGGATCGACCGGCGGAGGCACGAGCCGGGGCCGCGAAACGGAGACAACCGGCTCAGCATCGCAGGGAACGAAGTCTCCGATCTGGATCGGACGGCCCCGGTCCGCCTGCCGAATCAGCCAGTCCCAGACCGGACAAGGTCCATCACGAAACGACACCTCTGAAGGTTCGGCAGCGGAGAGTGACGATCGCGGGATCACAACGACGGCGGCTGCCTCCGGCTGCGAAACCCTTACGGCGACCGCCGCCGGCAGTTCGGTCCAGTCATCGGCCGTCTCGGTCCGGTCGGCGACCGGGAGGGAATTCACCGGGAGGAGTGTGATCGAAGAGTCGTCGCAGCGGCAGACCGCCTCAGCCGTCAATTGCTTCCGAACGGCATCAGAGGCAGCGATGGCCAAAAACTGGCGGTCCGCGGAGACCGACAGCGCGTTGAGCCGGTCGGTATCCGCGGCACCGAGCCGTTCAATGCCATCGGGCGACGCCGTCGCGAGGGCGAAGGAGGCTGATTTCATGTTCGGATGCCCGCAAGACGATGCTGTCAAGGCCGCGGCGAACGGATTCCGCGATTGCCGGGTTCTGGTGGTCGTTGTCAGCAAACATCCGTCAACGTAGCGGCATTCCCCCGGAACCGCCAGAGTTGGCTGATCGTCACCAGCAGCAGACCCCGGGTTTGCATCAAGAGAACTCCGCCAAAAAACCGACGAGTTGCTTTCAGCAGAGCGTCTTCTCGGTTATCATGCACCATGCGACTGTTGAGGATGTTTCACCGCTGCGCGGCTTTCAGGTTGGGTTCTTGGGCCGCGGGAAGGATGAGGCACGCTGCCGGAAGCGGCGATAGTGGGTACACAGTCACGGTTGCGTGAGCCACGGACGTCGTGCGTAGCCCTAGTGAGGGATGCAGCAACCTGTCCGATTGAACGGCATCAGCGGACGGCGGCCTGCAAAATCTGTTATGGATTTGACTCCGCGCGGATATCACGTGGATGCCACCACGTGGTTCTATCTTTCTTTGCTGTTGATCATGGCCGTGTTTTTCCGCTTCCACCGGGTGTGGTCGCTCCGAAACGCGGACGTGGTGCTTCTCTTGTCGGCATCGCCCGGATTGCTCCTCGTGCAGTCGGGGATCCAGCGGACATTCGGCTTTGTCTGGCTGTTTGTGGTGACGGCCATCTTTCTCGTCCGCCTGCTGCTGGACGGCCTGTTTCAGCGGCGGCCGCATACGACCCAGAATCTCAACCCGGCCGGCATGGGGTTCCTCTGCGGTGCTGCGTTCCTGCTGTTGACGCTGCATGCCATGTCCAAGCCGTTGCCGGACGCCACGCAGCAGACGTCCCAGCGGGCTGACGACATCATCACGCGGACGGACCGCACAGAAGCCGGGCCGACCGCCGAAGATGCCGCCCCCATCGATTCCGGGCCGACCGCAGCGGTGATTGCCGCGCCGATCAACATGATGTTCTCCGACCTCGCCCCCCGCGTGATGGCCATGACAGCCCATCTGGCGGTGATTCTGGGGTTGTTGTTCGTCGGCCGCAGGCTGTTCGGCGACCTCCAACTCGGCCTGGCGATGGCGACGTTCTATCTGCTGATTCCCTGCACAGCTTACGATGTGGGCGAGTTCAACCATGTCCTGCCGGCCGCGCTGATTGTGTGGGCGTTTGTGGCCTACAAACGACCGGTCATCTCCGGCTCTCTGATGGGGCTGGCGTGCGGGACGCTGTTCTTCCCGCTTTTTCTGGTTCCGCTGTGGACGGTCTTTTACGGACGCAAGCAGGGAGCCCGATTCCTGCTGGCGATGACGCTCGTTTTCGCCGGGCTCCTGGGCAGCTACGTTTTGACGTCTGCGGGAGCCGATTCCTTCTGGCGGCAGACGATCGGCACGTTCCGGCTGACGGTGTTGGCCTTTGAAGGCACGGGGGCGGGGGCCGGGTTCTGGGGCGAAGGCCAGTACGCCTCACCCTACCGAATCCCGGTCATCGTCGGATACTTCCTGATGCTGGCCGCGCTCACCATCTGGCCCCGCAAGAAGAACGTGGAGCATCTGATCGCCCACTCCGCCGCGCTCATCGTGGGGACTCAGTTCTGGTACCCGCAACAAGGGGGTGTTTACCTGTTGTGGTACTTGCCGATCCTGCTGATGGCCGTCTTTCGGCCACGGATCGCCCACTTGGAAAACACGGTCCCAACGTCCGACACGGCAACCGTCAAGTCGCTCCGCGGCGATCACACCGGACCGCCCAATCGGCGGACCACGACCGGACGGCTGCATCGCGTGCAACTGTTCCGGTGACCGGCGTCCATTGGGCATGACGACACGCGTGCTTCGTCAAAGCTAAGCCAGCGGGTTGGAGTTCAGCCTTTAGGCTGCGAAAAACATGGTAGAGATTGAACTCCCCCCAAGAAACAAACCTGACAGAGCGCAGGCCGTTCGCCCCAGCGAAGTCCTGCCGTAGGAATCCGGCGCCGCAGGACTGCCGGGCGATGCTTAAAGCGTTCGCGAACCGCGTGTCGCAACTGACCTGGAAAAAACAGGTGGAAATCTTCTCCCGACCGCGTGGCTACCGCTGCGTGGACCGGAATCCCAGTTCCTGAAAGCGGACGAGATCGAAGGTCTCGGTGATCTTCAGGGCGGCGATGCTCTCGTAGCCGAGGATGACCTTGCGGGCATTGCTGCTGTCGGGCCGGTCCCGCTCCAGCACGACCATGCCTTCGCTGATCATGAAGTTCACGAAAGGGATCGACTCGTTGTGGACCGTGACGATGATCCCCTGGGTGGGAAAGCTGGCAGGCCAGCCTTCAAACAGGGACTGCCAGTATTCGGCCGATTGCATGGTCCGCGTTCCTCCCTGTGTAAGTAAAGCTGTCTGAGCAAAGCGGTTGGTGTGACACGATTTGCGCGAAGCGTGATGGCGCAAGCTTCCAGGGACCGGCCCTCCGGCAGCGGGCCCTATGAAGAATCCGAGCCGTGGGAGCCACGACTCGGACAGAAAATGACCCCAAGGGGATTTGAACCCCTGTTCCTGGACTGAAAATCCAGTGTCCTGGGCCAGACTAGACGATGGGGCCGATACTCGCAGGACAGCTGACTGCGTCGACAGACTAATAAGGTATCGCCCCAATCGTTTCCGTCAAGACCGACCGCGCCAGCCGCTGAACGAATTCTCCTCGCCGCGACCAAGAGGCGATGTCGAATCAAGGTGAACATGCGACGAAAGCCAGATCCAGCGCCGCCCAATCCTCAGCGCTGTGAATTCGCCAACGTGGATTCGCTAACGTCGGATCGCTCACACAACCGGGACGCGTTCACGCTTCGGCCGGGGAGAATCCGCTTTCGGAGTCCTTCAACCCACTGCCCGGCTCGTCCAGCCGGTGAATCGCCTCGTAGACTTCACTCCGATGGATGGGCACCTCGCGCGGCGCCTCGATCCCCAAGCGGACCTTGTCACCTCGAATCTCGACGACCGTGATCGTGATCTGGTCGTCGATGATGATGCTTTCGTTCTTCTTTCGCGATAAAACCAGCATGACCATGCTCCCACGCGGTGACGGCACCTCCACATTGTCAGGCGCGATTGTATCCGTCATGTTCCCGGGAAAAGCAATCAACAGCAGACGCTGTCAAGCCTCAAGGCCTACCTTCCCTCAAAAAAATCTTACTCGGCGGCTGTCGCGTGGTCAATACGGCGATTGCCGGGCGCAATGGGAACTGTGCCCGGCCAGTGAGGGCTTGAAACGCGATCCAGGTGCCGGGATGGGCCGGCCGGACCGTGGGGATCCATAAACGACTTTCAAATAAGCACTTATGTGACGCCGTTGCAACTCGCGCTCTGCCGCGCCCCTGCGTCAGTGCTGTTCCCTGATTTCGAGTTTTGGCGGAGAATTTGCAGGATTGGTTCAAGAATTGGCCTGAATCGACGTGGACATTCGGTGCGTCGGAGGAAAGTTGTAGCACGGGCACCTGGGACGGGGATCGTCCGCCGCCCCTGCGTCCCGCCGAAAACGCGTCTCGCCTCATGCGGTGGGAGGCGTCTTGCCGGTCCTGGCGGTTCGACGGTACGATTCCCGGTCCATCGAAGATGCCCCCCCAAATAAGACGGACAAGGACCTCTCCACGGATGAAACTCGCAACCCAAATTGACGGCCCGGTGGCTGTCATCGGTGACGTCCATGGCCAGGTCGACCAGTTGGAGGAGGTCATCGAGAAGCTGAACTATCTGCCGGACCTCGACGAGCGGTGGATCGTGTTCATCGGCGATCTGGTCGACCGGGGGCCCGATCCGATGGGGGCGATCGAAATCCTGCTGGACTTGATCGAAGACCACCCGCGCACCACCGGCATCGCCGGCAATCACGAGCTGGCGATGGCGGCTGCCCTCGGATTGGTGCCGAGCCCCGATTTCGCGGACTGGCCCGAACGCTGGATGGACCACTACGGGGCGGAGACAACCTTCGCGTCCTACGAGGCTGAGTTTGGCGATCTGGACGACCTGCACCGCCAACTCCCCGAAGCCCATCGGCTGCTGCTGGCGGAGTTGCCGTGGTGCGTTGAACACCCCCGTTACCTGTTCGTACACGCCGGCATCGACCCCAACCAGCCGTTCGAGATGCAGCGGCAGATTCTCCGCGAAAAAGACTTCAGCCTCACGCACCCCCCCTGGTTGTGCTCCAAGACCTACGTGCACGCCGCCGTCCCGGAAGACTGCCCGCTGACGGTCGTTTCCGGCCACGTGCCCGTCCCGGCGGTGCACTTCGGCGACCGCCGCCTGCTGATCGACACCACCGGCGGCCTGGGCGGCGAACTGAGCTGCGTCCTGCTGCCGGAAAACATCATCGTCACCTCCGGCGACGATCCCCCGCCAACTCCCACCCGCGACGCCCCGGCGAAAAAGCCGAGAAAACGCTTCGGGTTCTTCAAGTGAGCGGCGTTTTGTGGCGAGCGTCCAGTCAATGGCATCCTGGCGGATGAGGAGAGCCTCCGCACAGAGACTCTTCCTTGACGCGAGACGAGTGCGCGACCGATCGCGAGTTGTGTCGGCGGAGTGCGTTACAACGGCGGGCACGGAACGTGGAATCGTTTTCCGCGATCTGTGAGCCGTAGGGGTGGCCACCGCTTCATTCGAAGCACGGCGGACGTGGCTGCGAAGCGAGCGGCTGCGTGACATCGGCGACGAACGGTCGCAGTCAGTGCCGATGACGGTGACGCCCGTCCGCTTTCGATGCTCATGACCCCACCCCAACGCCTCCCGTTTGCACGCTCTTTTCCAGGGGGACGTTGCTTGTTTCCAATGACTGCCTGTGAAAAGAACTGGCCGGTCGCCCCCAACGCGCGCGAAGACGGCGGCTTCGTCGAAAGCGTCCCGAGTGTGGAGACACACCCAGAGCACCTTGTCGACGCGGCTTTCCCACGACGAAAACTCCGGGGTGCGTGCGGGATGCAGCCATTCGAACTGCTCGGCGAGCACGCGGTGCTTGACGATATTAGTGAGGTTGTCATATCATCGATTCTCAATTTGCCGGGCCGTCGTCGACACGAATGTGTCTTCGTTTCGGGTGCGTTCGTGCTTTGCCCGTTCGGTGGCCGTCGAACGAAGGAGGCCGGGCATGCGGTCGCGTGCAGCGTCTGCTCGCTTGGTGGTCGCGGTCTGGTTGGCGACCTGCGCTGGCGGTCTATTCGCTGCTGACTCCCGGCCAAACGGTGATGGTCGCGAAAGCCATGTCTCTGATCGCTATTCGGGCCATCTCTCCGCTTTGCTCCGTGAGGGGTTTGCGGGAAAGCCGTCCCGACTGAGCACGGTCGAAAAGCACTACCAGGCGGCACGGACATTGCGCCCTGACGATCCGCGGCTGGGGTACGCCTATGGAATCGTGCTGTTGAAGAACCTGAAACACTCTGCCGCGATCGCGCAATTCCGCGCGGCGGCACAAGCGAATGTGCCGTATCTTCCGGCGGCGCGGGCCGGCATCCGCGAGACGATGCGTCGGAAGAAGTACGCGACCGCTCTCGAAGAGTTGGTGAACCTGTCAGAGGTCGTCGGCAAGACACAGGGGCCGCATCCACCACCGGCAGATCGGATCGAAACAGCCCGCTGGATCGGCCTCGTCGTCGGGTTTCTGACCGGCTCTCAAGTCAGCGAGAATGTCCGCGAACGGGCGGCGGCTGCCGACGCCGACATTCAACAGCGGCTGCCGGAGGACTTTCAGGAACATTACGGCTTGGGAAAGCAGGATGTGCTCATCATCGAAGCGCAGTTGCAGATCGAACAACAAACGGCCGAAGCTTCCGCCAAACTCGAGCAGGAGGCCGGGCAGACCAGAGCCGCTGCCCGCCGTCAGGACTATCAAGGCCAGCGTGAGAGATTCCTCGACTCCAAGGAAAAATGGGACGCTTGGTGGGCAGACACTACCAGTCAATTGGACAGCCGGCTCGATCAACTGGCCGACACGTTCGACGCGCTGAGTGACTCCGCAACATCGCTAACGGAGTCGATTCGGGCAACCGAATTGGAGCTGCATCGGTTGGAAAATCTCGCCAACCTTCAAAGTGTGGCGAATGCGCAAGGGCCCGGGGCGACGTCCGGTCGGGCTATCCGGGCGACCCGCGGATTGACAAGGCAAGTCATCGCGCGATCCCGGGAGCATAGCCAGTACGTGACGGAATACTGGAAGACTCTCGCCCAGAGAGAGCGGACAGCTCAGCAAGCGCAAGTTCTCCTCCAACAGCGAACCGCGGCCGAGCGGCGATACCGCCGAGCCACAGGCGCCGTCGCCAAGCAGGTCGAGCGCGTCCAGCAATGGGACAATCGCGTGAAGAGGTCGATGGAGGAGGCAGCAAAGGCGCCGCCGTCTTCCCGAAGGGCGAAATCGGTCACCAAACGGACTCAGTCCTTCTCGACGTACGACTCTTTCGATCTCGTCGCGGAGCAACAGCGGATGCTGCATGTTTACGACAAGCCCATGAACTGAACGTCACCCGTTGTGCGGAGAGCCCTCATGTCAACGCCACATTTCCGCTCGCGTTTCTCTCTGGTCGGAACCGTCGTGGTGTCGCTCCTTGCAGCACCTGCCAATGCAAGCGATCCTGCGGGGTCTCCTCCTGAAGCCGCCCGGCTCGTCATCGCCGCCTTGCAGGCTGAACAGGATGGCGACAATCAGACCCGCCGACAACTGCTGACGCAAGCGTTGGGTGCGGACCCTGAATACGCACCTGCTCATTGGCAGAGCGGGGCAGTACCGGTGAACGAATCCTCAGGGGGCGATTTTCAGAAAGCCGCTCCCGTACCAGGCGGATGGCTCAGCGAGTATCGTGACCTCCGGTCAGAAACCGCTCGGGCATCTCAGACCTGCTGCAACTGGCCGACTGGTGCCACGAGAATGGACTGCCGGACGCGGAGCGGGCCCACCTGACGCAGGTCCTGACTTTAGATTCCGACCATTCCGCCGTGCGAGAGCGTCTCGGATACGTCAACCTCAACGGACTCTGGATCCGTTCCGAGGACTTCGCCCATGCCGCCGCGCGGCAGGCGGAGATCGCCGCCAGCCTGGAGAAATGGGGGGCGACGATTGAACAAACCTTGCGTTTGGTCTCCGGTGTCCGGCGTCAACGAGACCGGGGGCGAGAGCAACTCTTCGGCATTCGGGACCTCTCAGCGATTCCCGCCATGGAACGCATGGGATCGTCAGCCAGTGAAGCTGCTGGCGTATTACTCATCGAGTGGCTGTCCCGACTGGACGCCTACGAAGCAAGCCAGGCGATCGCCCGCACCGCACTTGTTTCCCCCCATGAACCGGTGCGCCGCGTCGCAGCGGAGGCACTCCGTTCTCGTCCGTTTGACGAATACGTCCCGGTTCTGCTGGGTGCTCTCAAGACGCCCGTCACTTCGGAGTTGAAGACCTACGTCAACCCGCGTGGCTGGGTGGTCCTCGATTTGGTTTTCGATGCGGAAGCCCAGGACGATCGTCGGCAATTGGTTCTCACGCAGGAAATCGGCACGACGAAAATCCGGAGGAGCATCCATCCAATCACAGGAAAACGCACGGTGACCTCCGAGTATCGAGGTTTGGATTGGGGGGATGTGCGCGTGATCCGGAACCAGATCCGAAATAACGAGCGTCAGGCTGTCTATGCGCGACTGCAATGGAACGAACTGATTCGAGAGACAAACCGACGCGCGGAGATGGTCCTGCGCGACGTCACAGGAACTCGCGATCATGCCGGTCCCGTCGAATGGTGGCATTGGTGGGACGATTTCAACGAAGTGCTCGTCAGCGGGACGAAGCCACTCCACCGTGTCCACGTTGAGGCTGAGCGCCAATACGTCACCGAAGGAAGTAAGCACGTCAAGAAACAACCCCCGCTTGCAACGTGCAGTTGCCTCGTTGCCGGTACCCCGGTCTGGACGGAAGAAGGACTCGTTTCGGTCGAGCAGGTTCAGATCGGTGACCGCGTGCTGGCTCAGAACGTCGACAGTGGCGAACTCTCCTACCAGCCGGTGCTGGCGACCACCGTGCGGCCTCCCGCGCGGACGTTTCAGATTTCGACCGAGGGAATCCAATTGCGGGCCACCGGAGGGCATCCGTTCTGGGTCAACGGCGAGGGATGGCGCTTCGCCCGCGATCTCAAACCGGGAATGTGCCTGCACGGCACCGATGGTTCGCAGGTCATCAAGTCCGTCGAACCGGCCGACGAAGAGGAAGCCTTCAACCTCGTCGTCGCGGACGTCCACACCTATTTCATCGGCGCAGGCCACATCCTCAGCCACGACAACACCCCCCGCGCCCCGACCAACGCCCTCGTCCCCGGCCTCAATCGCGAGCCGTGATCGGGAATGAAACCACGGGACTGCCGACCCGGTTCTTGAACGCCTCCGGCATCGAGTTCACGGAGGACTCCGGCGCGATCGGTCATCCGATGACGGGGCCATCGTGGAGCATGTGGAACGCGCGAGCTGACGGACCGATTCTTTCACCGTCCACGGCCCCAGAATTCGGTGCCGCTTCCCCAGGTCGTGCTGACATTCAACAAGGGTCGCACGGGTTGCCTCAACCCGTGTCGCCCGGCGACAAGAAGCCTTTGCGTGGACCGTCCGTTGAAGGACAGGCTTCCTGCCGCTGCGCGGCACCGGTTGGGACAACCGGTGCTACCCTGAGTTCCCCTGAAGCTACCCTGAGTTCCCCTGAAGAACAGGCCGTCGAACGTCAACACGACCCAATCATCGATTCCGAATCGCCCCAGCCACCCCCACCATTGTGCGGATGCGCTGGGCGCTCTATCGATTTTTGACGAATCGTCCGGCTTTGACGTGCCTGTGAGTTGACCCAGGCATCGCATACGTGCACGCAAATTGCTCTTCGCCTATTTCCTGATCACAGATATCATTCGAGTCAGAGAATAGGTACAAATCCGGACAGGACAGATGGATCTGGAATCGCTCCGAATTGCGGCACAGGACGCCAGCCGTGTGAAAGGTTTGACACATGGCTTCTACCGATACCCAGCGAGGTTTTCACCTAAGTTCGCCAAGGCAGCAATTGAGGCATTCTCGGATCGAGGCGACATTGTTCTCGATCCGTTCATGGGCGGCGGCACGACGATTGTCGAAGGCTTGGCATGCGGTCGTCGCGTCATCGGCTCTGACATCAACTCGCTCTCCGTATTCGTGACACGCGTCAAGACGAGCCCTCTTAATTCTCCAGAACAAGAAACGGTCGCCGACTGGAGCGAATCCGTCGCAGCACGAATGGTCTACCGTCATCCAACAGTAGATTTAGCGGACATACTCGCAGACAACCGAACAACCAACCTACAACTTCCCCGCGTTCGCTCAATCAAGAAAGCCATCGCAATCGGTATTGCTGCAATTGAAGAATTGCCGTCGGCAAAAACTCGTGACTTTGCTCGTGGCGTGCTATTGCACACCGGCCAATGGGCACTCGACAACAGAAAACAATCGACGGCAATGGGTGAGTTCAGGCAGAGGTTCGTTGAGGATTGCGAATCAATGATACAACAGTTGCAAGCAATTCCTTCCGGTACGAAGCCGGCGCTCGTCAACTGCCCTGCTGAGCAATTGCCTGGCTGTCGGCCATTTCATGATGGTCGGCTTGCAGATTTGGTTGTGACAAGCCCACCATACCCGGGCATACACATGCTTTACCATCGGTGGCAAGTGAATGGCCGCAGAGAGACTCCCGCACCGTACTGGATCGCAGACTGTCGAGACGGGGAAGGTGGAGCGTTCTACACTCTCGGTGATCGAAAAGAGGCCAAGCTGAACACATATTTCGAAAGATTGGGCGAAGCGATGAGAGCGATTCGATCTGTCTTACGAGCCGGCGGCAAAATCGTGCAGATGGTTGCATTCAGTGATAAGTCAAAGCAGCTTCCTCGATACTTGGCAGAAATGGAATCGGCTGGTTTCGATGAGTTGAGACGAGAAAGCGGCAGACCATTCCGTGTCTGGCGAACAGTTCCAAATCGCAAGTGGCACGCGAATTCCAAAGGCGGCACTTCGTCGGCTCGAGAGGTTGTTCTGATCCATAGGGCGACGTAGTCAGTCGTCGTCGCCTAATTCGCCGAAAACCCCCAAGTCTGCTTCCTCCAGGCCACCAAGCTGGTCAATCATCGGCAACAAGACTGGAGAAACCGCCGTAGTGACGGCACGTATCCGCTCCTGAACGGAATCGTCGTCGTCGTCGGAATCCTGATTGCCTTCGCCTTGTTGCCGCGAGTCATCCTCGTGAAGCATCGCCAATCCCAATAGGACGTTGCCGTACTTGAATTTCGCTTCGAGCAGTCGGGGGTCCTGCTTCGAGTGCTTTAGCTCAGTTCGGAGCGAATTATTGTCAAGGTTGATGTAGAACGTGTGGTCAAGCACTGTTTTCCCGTCCACTTCTACTGGATCAGAGATGACGTGGCAGGCCGTGTCAATGGTGAAATTGTACTTCTGCCAGTGAGCGTCGTTCTCTCGGACAGGTTCGATACGCGGAAGGGTGATCCCTTCTGGAACTGATCCGCCTGTTCGCGACTGCTTGGCTTTGACGTTCAGCTCGATGACGTTCACGAATGGATCGTTCAGCGTCGGATCAAACACGCTCGCCTGAATCACCAAGCGACTCTCAACTTTAGCCTCTGGGGGTACAGTCAAACTGAGCTGCGCCTCGCCGTTCTCAAGGCTGAAGTTGTGGCTCAATGCCGACAAATCGCCGTCTGACTCCAGCACTTCAAGTTCGAATCGCCCTCGATCCGTTGGTCGCATGAAATACCCGTTCTCGACATCCGTTTCGAACTTGATGCGACAGCGTCGACCCTTTTCGCAGTTTCGAACGTACAGTTTTCCATACTCACGGCCCTTAAGCTTGAAATACGACGGGTGTCGGTTTCCGATGAACTTCTTGTCACCGTCGTTGTGCGATCCGCCACCGCCCTGCCCTCTGCCTCCACCACGGCCAGCAAATGCCTTTGAAAGTCGTTGACCACGCAAGAAGAGCGTTTTCAGAGTTGGAGATGCTTTGAGGACTTTTCCCAAGACTTCTTCAAGTGGCTTTTCTTCGCTCAGTTTTGACTCCAGGTCGGCCTCTTTTCGCTTTTGCTGAAGTTCCTTCAAGATTGAATGGTGCTTCAACATCTCCTCAACTTCGCGTTCGACCAGGTAGCGGAGTGGATCCTTGGTGAGCCGATCGCGACTCGTCATGAACAAATCTTCTCGGTGAGTCACTCCAAGTTCTGAGCAATCGAGGAGCACGAGCAGCGACTCTCTGAGGCGAGGTAGCCCGACTGCTTTCGGTCGCGAGAATATCGATCGTGGGAAATGACCATGAGCTTGTCCGTTGATCGTGAAGATCACGCCTTCATCGTGCACATAGGTGGATGCGCGGTCTTCTTTAAACACGTAGATTCGAGCGTCCATCCGCATTCCAGCCGGCTCCAAGTGAGCTGAAAGCGGTTCAATCTCCAAATTGTCCCCTCGGCCTTCTTCAAGACGTACGACAAGCCCTGCCAGCGCCGTCTCGAAGCTGCGTTCTTTCACGCCCTTATAGCCCCGACACTCATGCAACCGCACGTAACCGTTCACACCTCGAACGAGGTTGGGTGAGCAATTCGTCTTTTCACAGATGGCGTTTTCTGCGACATCTCCTCCATGTCGCAGCGACCAACAGGACCGCCGATTTCTGAACAGCAGCTGGCCGGGTTGCCGGCC
>JAJDEI010000173.1 GCA_029259845.1 Planctomycetaceae bacterium
CGTGCTGATCTTTGGGGAGGTGGCCCAGCACGTTCCGGATCTTGTGATGGCGACGCCGCTGCGCGGGATTGTCACCGCCGAAGACCTGACGGATGGCTTTCTGCAGGGCCTTGGAGCCGTCGATCACGAACAGTCTCTTACTTCGACTTTCGCACTTTCTGAGACATCGGGCACGCCAGATTGGCTCGCGTCACAAAATCACGTCACTTCCCTATTTTGCAGGTGTTCGGCGCTTTTCGGCGCATCGGCGCTGAAGATTTGCCGGAGGAGTTTTGTGACACCCACGCCAAGCTCCGGGGTGCCAAAAAGTCAATTCAACCTATGAAACAAGGGGTTGCCGCCATTTCGACCGCTAAAGACTGCGAAAGTCGAAGTTAGGGCGCGGAGGTGAAAATGACCTCTGTAGTTTTGGAAAGCGCTAAAAGTTCTGCGGTTTGTCCAACCGCTGTCAGTTCGAGAACTCTGAAATTGCGTTCGGTCGATGTGACGAATGGCATCTATGAGGAAGCCGGTGTCAAGAGACTTGTGAGATGATTCTGCGGGGGCTCCGAGCATCTATTCGGTGTCACGAAGCAGGTTCGCAAACTGACATTCGTCGCTCCGGGGAGGCTTCCTCATAGATGCCATTCGGGGGCGGGACCGCGAGTGGCTGTTCTGTTCGCAATCCTGGCCGGTGACAGGCGGCACCGCTATTGAACCGTGGTCATACGTCCGCAAACTTCTCCTCCGACTGCGCTGCGACGATGTCCAGTTCGAAGACATGCTGCCCGATCAATGAGTGGCCCAGCATCCGGAGGCCGTGCTGCAACATCGGCTGGAAGAATCCCGACACAAAGCCGCCGCCACGCGCGACCGACGCTGTCGAGCCCTCGTCAAATCCCGCTGAACTCCGGGTTCACCGCCACACGCCCCACCATGGAGTCGCCGGACGCTTACCAAAACCATGAGAGTCTGGGTCGCGTGAAAAAGCACAAATCAGGACCTGCTGAATGGCGTCGACCGCTTTCGATGGCATGAGCGCGAGATGCCTCCCCGTGCTCACGTCCTCACGCCATGAGTATCTATGACCTCACGGCCGACGCTGGTCACAGCGAACGCTTGAAGTGGCTCGACGGTTTCAAACCGCTACCGCGCTCAACGCAGATCGTCCACGAAGAGCCGGACTCCGTCTCTGCTCGGACTGACGCGACAGACAGATCACAAAGGGCGGAGCCGCCCTTTTGTGGGCGGATTCGCACGTCTGGCGGTCGGGCTCACCGGAATCGGGTCGCTTCGCGATCGTCATTCCCGACTGCGTTCTATCCGATTCGCATCGCGCCGAAGCTTCCGCGATCCCGGTCCTGATTCTGACGGGCTCTGGTTGTGACTCGGTGCCGTTGTACGGTATTGTATTTGCCGGAGAGGCACTAGAATCTGAGAACGCGGTCCGATGGACGGCAAGACGAAACACCCTCGACTAGGAGAATGGCAATGAAAACGATCGTGCAGTTTGCAGTCATCGCAACTGTGACGGCGCTGATTCAGACGAACATGACCGGCGTGATCCGGGCGGACGACACGAAAACCGGGACGATCTCAGGCGAGGTTTCCGTCAGCGGGGTGCGCAGTCCCGAGAACGTCTTGGTTTATATTGAAAAAGTTGAGGGCGATTGGAAGCCGCCGAAAGAGGCGACCCATATGGATCAAAAGAAACTGGCCTTCATTCCTCGTGTCCTGCCGATTGTGAAGGGAACGAAGGTCGAGTTTTTGAACAGCGACCCGGTCCTGCACAATGTGTTCTGGCCGAAGAGTAAGGATGGTTCGTATACAGGAAGGAATCTCGGGACATGGGGGAAAGGTGGCAAGCGCGACGCCACCTTCGATAAGGAAGGTTCGCTCGTGTTGCTGTGCAATGTCCATCCTGAGATGGAAGCCCACATTGTTGTGCTGCAGAATCCGTTCTTCGGCCTGGTCACCAAGGACGGCGGCTACGAAATTAAAGGTGTTCCCCCCGGCGAGTACACCCTTAAGACCTGGTACGAGAACCCGAAGAAACTTCGGCCCAAATCGGAGAAGGTGACTGTCAAGGCTGGCGATTCCACGCAGGTCGACTTTTCACTGAGCCGGCGGTAACAGCCTGTTGGAAGTAGTGTGCCGCGGCTGTGTCAGCGGTGTTGATGCAGGGGGCTCGGTCGGTTTCTCGCATGGCCGAGACCGTGCCGGTACACGGAGTGGAGTTTCTCCGCGGGCCACCAGGCCCGGCGGGTCCGTCTAGCTGCGAAGGATGCAGGAGCCGACTGGATCGATGGGGCAATACCACGTCGAGGTCCCGACCCCCGAGTACTGGCAGCGGCAGATCAAATGCCAGCAGGCGTGTCCCGTCCATACGGATGCGAGGGGGTATGTGCGGGCGATCGCCGAGGAGCGTTTCGACGAGGCGTACCTGATCGCGCGCGGGCCGAATCCGCTGGCATCCATCTGTGGCCGTGTGTGCGGGGCTCCCTGCGAAGCGGCGTGCCGGCGCGGGGCGGTCGACGAGGCGGTCTCGATTCGTGCGCTCAAGCGGTTTGTGTCGGACCAGTTTGGGGCGAGTGTCGATGAGCGCAATCGCACTCCGCAGCGGCTGATCCGTCGGCTGTTCGAGGGTCGCGGTCGACGCCGGAGTTCCCGCAGTGAAGAACTCACCGGGTTCTCCGAGTTCCTGTCTGATCAGAAACTGGCAGATAATTCGACCGGGGAGAAAGTGGCGGTCATTGGTTCGGGTCCGGCGGGTCTCGCGGCTGCCCACGATTTGGCGTTGATGGGGTTTCGGCCCACCGTTTTCGAGATGGAAGCGGTGCCGGCGGGCATGCTGGCGGTTGGGATTCCGCAGTATCGGCTGCCGCGCGATCTCATTGCCGCCGAAGTAGAATTCATCCGTGCGCTGGGCGTCGAATTCGTCTGCAACACACAGGTGGGCCGCGACATCACCCTGGAGACCGTTCGGGCCGAACACCGGGTGACGATCATCGCGGTCGGGTTGAAGCGGTCTCGGTCGCTGTCGATTCCCGGATCGGATGGGCGAGGAGTTCTCGGCGGGATCGAGTTCTTGCGGGATATTTCGCTGGGGCGCGATGTTGACTTGACCGGCAATGTGGTCGTCATTGGGGGAGGAAACGTTGCCTACGACGTGGCTCGGACAGTCGTCCGTCAGACCGGGGTCGACATCTCGCGGACGGCCCTGCGCCGCGCGGGCGTAAAAGCAGTACACCTGTGCAGCTTGGAAAGTCTGGACGAACTTCCCGCCGACGACACAGAGATTATTGAAGGGGACGAAGAGGGGATCATCCGGCATCACAGCCTGGGGCCGAAAGAAATCCTGCTTGATGACGACGGCCATGTGAGGGGTGTCGTCTTTCAGCGCTGCGTTCGTGTGTTCGATGAGGAGGGCCGCTTCTCGCCGCAATTCGATGAAACCGACTTGACGACCATCGAGGCCGATCGCGTCCTCTGGTCGATTGGCCAGCGTCCCGATTTATCGTTTCTCGACACAGCGCCGGACATCGAGATGACCGAACGCGGCCTGCCGCGGCTGGACGCGCAGGGGATGCAGACCACCGCCGAGGATGTGTTTGTCGCGGGCGATCTTGCCTA
The DNA here is from genome assembly GCA_029259845.1 of Planctomycetaceae bacterium. GTDB lineage: Bacteria > Planctomycetota > Planctomycetia > Planctomycetales > Planctomycetaceae > JAHBXU01. The sequence continues at coordinate 3,613 of JAJDEI010000173.1, forward strand.
TGGGCCGCGGCTGCTGATTGACGCGGTGGCCAGTGGCAAACAGATCGCCCGTCGTGTCTTCGAGGTCGTTCGCGGTCGGCGGTTGGTCGAAGACGTGCAACTGGTGCACCTCGAAATCCCCGACTACTCCCGCGAGCCGGATTATGAAAAGCTTAAGCGGACTCAGATTCCGACGCTCAGCCCCCATCAACGGACGAGTGATCAGCAGACCGTCGTCGAACTCGGGTACGACGCCACACAGGCAGTCTGTGAAGGGTGCCGGTGTCTGGATTGCGGTGTTAATACGATCTTCGATTCCGAGAAGTGCATCCTGTGCGGCGGCTGCGCGGATGTCTGTCCGGAACTCTGTCTGGAACTGGTGTCGCTCGACAAGCTGACCGACAACCCGGACGTTCAGGAGATTCTGAGACAGTGCGACGACAACCCTGCTGAGCTGTCGGTGATCATCAAGGACGAAGAGAAGTGTATCCGCTGCGGGCTGTGTGCGGAGCGTTGCCCGGTCGAGGCGGTGACGATGGAACGAGTCAACTTCGAGAGTACGTGGAGAATTGAACCGGCGCTCAAGAACGCCTGACCGAATCGGCGAATCCCCTGTGACAGGCGAATGACGATGAGTACGGATCTCGAAACCAGTCGACGCTTTGCGAAGCCCAAGGAACGGCGGGATTTCCTCGGCTTGGCGGCCGTGTGGTCAGCCGCCGTGACGGTCGCCTGGGGGCTGATCGGGGCCCTGCGGTTGCCCTATCCGTGGGCGTTGCCGGAATCGAGTCCGCGTGTGAAATTGGGGCCGTTGTCGGATTTTTCCAACGGCGACACCATACCGATCCCGGAGCAGCGGCTTTGGATTCGTCACGACCAGGGCGGGCTGTTCGCAATTTCGGCTGTCTGCACGCACCTGGGCTGTATCGTCTCCGCCGTGCCCGAGGGCTATTTTTGTCCCTGTCATGGCAGTCGGTTTGATCGACAGGGGGAAGTCATTTCCGGCCCGGCACCCCGCGCGCTGCGGTATCTGCAACTGTCGGTCTCGCCGGACGGACAGTTGCTTGTGAACCAGGATCAGGAAGTCGACCCGAGCGTGCGTCTGCAGGCATAGACCAATCACCAGTATCAAGCGAATCGAATCACCGCCGGGAGTTATGTGTGTCCGCCGAACCCCATCAGCAGCATCCGGGCGAATCAACGAAGGATGTGCCGGCCCCGGCGCATCGACGATTTCTGTCCAACCTGCGCCATGCTTCGTGGTTGTTCCGCGACTCCCTGATCCGACATGGCCGGCCGACTTCCGACCGGGCGGCGTCGCAGACCGTCTTCAACAACTTTTTTTTTCACATTCTTCCGACGCGGATGCACGTCCGAACGTTGCGGTTCCGCGCCACGTTGGGGCTGGGCGTGATCACGCTGGTGCTGCTGTTTGTGCTCGTGGCGACCGGTGTGGCACTGATGGTCTACTACAAGCCGACGACCGCGCAGGCATACGATTCGATGAAAGACATCCAGTACGTTGTGCCGACTGGCCGTTACATGCGGAACATCCACCGCTGGGCGGCACACGCGATGGTCGCCTGCGTGATTTTTCATATGGCCCGCGCGTTCTATACTGGAGCCTACAAGGCACCCCGCGAGTTCAACTGGGTCGTGGGGATGTTGCTGTTTGTGCTCACGCTGGCGTTGAGTTTCACCGGTTATCTCCTGCCCTGGGATCAGCTTGCCTTCTGGGCGGTGACCATCGGCTCCGAAATCGCGCAGTCTCCGCGCGAACTGACAGACGCATTCGGAATCACCGCCTAGTTCGACGTTGGAGGCCTCGTAAAACGGCTGCTGCTAGGCGCGAACCATGTCGGTCAGGAAGCGTTGACGCGATTCTACCTCTTACACGTCATGGTGCTGCCGCTGGCGATGACCGTGCTGCTGGGTGTTCACTTCTGGCGGATTCGCAAGGACGGCGGCCTGACACATCCGCAGGGCACTGATGGAACCCACGGAGAGGGCGACGCGGGGCATGCGTCCGTCGGCAAGAAATCGGCAGGTGTTCAGCCTTCCGATCGCGGTTCGTCAAAGACTTACGGCCTGATGGCCGTCGTACGCGGGCGGACTCCGGCGGTGAATCGTGTGATGGCGAACACCGTCCCCACGTATCCGAACGCGCTGTTCGCCATCGCCGCACTGTCGATGGTGTCCTTGGCGGTCCTCCTGCTGCTGGGGCATTACATCGACGCGCCGCTCGCAGAAATGGCGAACCCGCTCGTGCCTGAGAATCCGGCCAAAGCGCCGTGGTATTTTCTGGGCCTGCAGGAGTTGGTCAGCTACTCGGCCTTCATGGGTGGCATCGGCATCCCCACGATTGTCGTCTTCGGCTTGATGCTGGTCCCGTATCTGGATCGGGAACGCGATGAGATCGGCGTGTGGTTTGGAGGACGGCAAGGCCGCCGTGTGTGTTTGTGGACGGCGATCTTTGCGACGGCAGCGGTGATCGGGATGCTGGCCTTCACGGTCAATCTGGGATGGCTGCGGAGCTGGTATCCGCACATCCCCCAGATCGTGATCACGATTCTCAATCCCGGAACAATCCTGCTGGCGATTTTTGTTGCGTGGTCGCTGACGGTGATGAAGTTGACGAATTCGACCCGAATGGGCGCCTTGGCGACCTTTACATGCTTCCTCGTGGCGTTCGTCCTGCTGACTTACTTTGCCACGGTCCATCGCGGACCGAACTGGCAGTTTTACTGGTCGCAAAGTGATTGGCCCTCTCACTGACGTTGCGTGTGACGTTGGAGAGCCATTCGAAAACCGATGGAATCCGTCGGAAGCCGAAATCTACAGTGAAGACTCAACGATGAAACAGTCACCCGTCTGGCGAGCGAAGGCCGTGCTGCTGGTCGCCAGTCTCGTCGCGCTGCAATGCCTGGTGCGTGCCGCGGTCGACGAGTACTCGACGGACTGGCGCGCCTATCAAACCCAATACGCAGCGGCGCTCAAGGAAAACGCAGTTTCGACGGGGACCCCGGCATCCAAGTTCCCGATCGAACTCCGCCAGAGCTACCTGAAGCACTTGGATCTGGACCGCGTCGACCGTTGCACTTCGTGTCATGTGGGGATCGACAACCCAGCCTTTGCGGATGCCGCACAACCCTTGCGCGCCCACTCGGGAGACCTGTTGGGCACGCATCCTCCGGACCGGTTCGGATGCACAATCTGTCATGAAGGTCAGGGCCGCGCAACGGAGAAAGACGCTGCGCACGGGCACGTCCCCAATTGGACCAAGCCGTTGTTGCGTGGAGATTTCGTGCAGGCGGCGTGTGCCAAATGTCACCGCGGCGAGGAGATTCCCCAGGCCCCCGTACTGGCCCGCGGACGCCGGCTCATGCGGGAACGGGGTTGCACGGGATGCCATCGCGCCGGTGACATCGTTGCCAGAGATCCGGTCGGTCCTCGTCTGGACGCGATCGGCAGCAAGGTCACGCGGAAGTGGCTGAACAAATGGCTCACAAATGCCAAGGACTATCTGCCGAAGGCCCGTATGCCGCACTACGCCCTGACGCCGCACTCTGCCAACGCGCTGGCCGCATGGCTGATGACGCATCGCAACGAGGCCATCGACACGATGCCTGAGCGGAAAGGACATTACGACGCCGGTGCGAACGTCTATCGGGAAGCCCAGTGTATCGTTTGCCACGTGACAAAGCTCGATTACGCGGACAATCCGGTCGGCGGAGAAATCGGGCCGAACCTGCTACGGCTGGGAAACAAAGTGAATCAGCGATGGCTGGTCGCGTTTTTCCGCAATCCGCACGCTTTTCTGCCGAACACGAAGATGCCGCGTTTTCACTTCAGCGAACAGGAAGCACTCGACCTGTCGCAATTCGCCATGGAGGAGTGGGTCGATTTTGATTTGCTCGACGCGGAAGAAGCGGAACCTGATCCGCCGCCGGACACACCGGAACTCGTCGAACAGGGTAAACGGCTCTTCAGCGAACTCGGCTGCGCGGCCTGTCATGAGTTGAACGACGATATCACCAAACCCGAGGCACCGGACCTGAGCTTCATGGGCAGTGCGCTGGTGCACCAACTGGACTTCGGCGAGGCCCAGGTTCGACGCACGCTGCCTGACTTCCTGTACACAAAGGTGAAGTCCCCCTCAGCGCTGCGTCCGGTGTTTACTCTTCCGCCCGAACAGGACGCGGTCGAAGTCATCTGGAACAATCTGCGACCGGCGGCTCTGTTTTCCAAAGGCGCGGATCTGCCTGCCGGTTCGCGAAGCGAGCAATTGAGCGGGATTCTCAGCCAGACGCAAGCAGCCGGATTCCTGGACAGCAGCGTGACTCTCCCCCAGGCGCCCGCCAGTGAACAGGCTGAGTGGTTGATCGAACAGCTCAACCCGACCGGCGCGCTCGACCCGCATCGGATGCCGGATTTCCAACTCAGTCAGGAAGAGGCGAAAGCCATTACGATCGCCTTAATGAGCCTGACGGAGGAGACCGTTTCGTCACGGAAGTACGAGGTTCAGGCGACCCCGAGGGACCTGTTCGCTCCCCAGGACGGTTTCGGCAAACTGGAACGAACCTACCGTTGCCTCTCCTGCCACAGCATCCGCGACTCGGGCGAGTTGCTGGCGAGTGATTTGACGTACGAAGGCAGCCGGGTCAATCGCGAGTGGCTGTACCACTATCTCAACAAGCCGTACTCCATGCGGCGCACGCTGACGATCGCCATGCCGATTTTCCACTTCCCGGACGAGGAATCCAAGCTGATGGCGGATTACATGTCGCAGGTGTTTGTCGACACGAAGATCGGTGCGGACTGGGAACGTCATCGCGACGAGGCGAATGTTGAACGCGGCCAACAATTGTTCGACGAAAAGGGGTGCATCGCCTGCCATCAATTGCACGGGACCGGCGGCGACGTGGGCCCGAGCCTGACGACACAGGTACCCGAATTCCCGCATGGAACGTGGGTCGGCGACAAGCTCAACGGCGGATGGATCTATCAGTGGCTGAAAAACCCGCAGGCGCTGCTGCCGGAGACCCTTGAACCGAATCTGGGGCTGACCGACCAGGAGGCCCTGGACCTGACGGCGTTCCTCCTGTCTTTGAAGAGCCCTGATTTTCAGGCAAACGACTCGGAAAAGGCGGCCGAATGACGATGACACCAGAAACAGACTCCAAGACAAAGGGCTCCAGCCGACCCGCGCGTGGAACGTGGCCTGTGTACGGATTGGCAGCCCTGCTGGGAGCCGCCTTGATTCCGGGTTGCGACCATGGCCGGGCCACACATGGCGGGACCGAGCTCCCCTCAGAAATCGAACTTTTGGCGGTCGATGCCCACGACCGTGATCCGGCCGTTCAGGCGCTGGCCCGCGGTCGTGCCGTCTACGAGCATTACTGCCTGATCTGCCACGGCGAGGAAGGTCACGGGAACGGTTTCAACTCGTCGAATGTCAGCGTCCCCCCTCGCAACTTCGCCGATACCGGCTTTCGGCAGACGGCCGACCCGGCCCACCTGTTCAAAGCGGTCCACGGGGGAGGGACGGCGGTCGGGAAATCGGTCCTGATGCCCAGTTGGGGCCATACGCTCAATGAAACGCAGATTCACGACGTCGTGTCGTATCTGCTCTCGATTCCGGTCGCGGAACCGGAGCGATGAGGCGGACGCCGGTGCGGCGGAACAATAGAAACGCCGATTTATAGCGAGCGGTTTCACAGCCTGCCCCCCCCCAACGGGTGATCACCGCCAAAGCGTGAACGAACCGTGTTCCTTTTTGCCACCGAACTCCTTCCCGGACCTACGCCACACGGCGAGCCTGCGTGGTGGCTGATTGCGTTATTCACACTGCAGGGACTCGTCATCTGGCTGTGCGCACGGCGCCGGTATCATGTCTGGAAGAACGGGCGGCTCACACCGGCTTTCGACGAGCTTCAGGAATTCAGCTCTTACCTGATTTCCGGTGCCGTGATCGCACAGATCTGGGCTCATGGCGACACGGCGTCTTACCGGGCAACCCTGCATGCCGTGCTGCTCTCTGTACCGCAGATGGATCTTGAAATCGACCTGCATTTCCTGGCGAACGAGGTCGTGATGACCTTCTTCTTCGGGATTGCTGCCAAAGAACTGGCCGAAGCATTTCTGCTGCGGCACGGAGCGTTGCGGGGCATGAAGGGAGTGCTGCCGCTGGTCGCATGTTTTGGCGGCGTTGTCGGTCCAGCGATCGTCTACCGCAGCCTTTGCACGGACGACCTCGCCAACGGTTGGGCGGTCCCGTGCGCGACCGACATTGCCTTCGCGTGGCTCGGAGCACGCATGATTTGGGGCCCCACGCACCCGGCGGTCCATTTTCTACTCGCTCTGGCCATCGCTGACGATTTCGTCGGGATGGGAATTATCGCCGCGTTCTACCCGCAAAGATCGTTTCAAGTAAGCGGAATATTGTTACTCGCGGCAGGAATGGTACTGGCGTACTTATGCAGACGGATTGGGCAACGAGTGGCATGGCTGCAAAGCTGGAAGGCATTCGTTTTGCCTGGGATTGTTTGTTGGCTCGGTTTGCTGTTCGCGGGCCTTCATGCAGCACTGGCACTTGTCTTTGTTGTCCCGTTTATTCCCATGGGCGACGACGACCAAGGCCTGTTCGCGGAGGAAACAGGGCCGCGAACCGATGACCCGCTCAATCGTTTCGAGCACAGCCATAAGCCGTTCGTCGACATGGGCCTGTTCTTTTTTGGCCTTGCCAACGCGGGCGTTGTCTGGTTCGGGACATCTGTCTGGGACCGGAATTCGTGGGCCGTCTTTCTGGGGCTTGGTGTGGGCAAGACGTTGGGGATCTCCCTGTTCACCGCGGTGGGCTACGTCGCGTTGAAATGCGTCTCCGGCCACGCTCATCTTCCGAAAAACCGGCAGACCGGTGAACAGCTCAGGTGGATCGACGTGCCGCTGATGGGCCTTCTGGGCGCGATGGGATTTACAGTCGCCCTGTTCGTCGCAGACGCGACCGGAGCTGACCCGTCGCTGAAGATCGGCGCGCTGGCCAGTTTCTTCTACCTCGGATTGGCGATTCTGCTCGGCCGCTTACGCGGACAGGTCGCAGCGTCACATCAACAGCGAATCAATTGAGCGTCCGCAGGGCAGTTCGGATTTCTCGAATCCGGGCCGTCTCACCGGTCTTCACGGTCACGTCCGGGCGGTACTCGATTCTGCGAATCCACGCCTCCTCCCCCTGCGGCCGCCAACGCAGCTTATAGAGACCGGCGGGCAGGTTCTCAAATCGGTAGTTGCCCTCGGCGTCGGTTTCGGCCTGAGGGTTTTGGTTCAGCTCGCCGGCCTGATAGCCAAGGAGCTTCCGCCGCATGGGAGTCAGCGACACTTCACAGTGGACAAGCGGATGTCCCCGGTTCGTCAATCGGCCGACGAGGGTCCCGCCGCTCGGCGACGTCTGTGGCACGCTCTGAGTGAAAAAGGCCGCCGGCATCAGGGGACGGCCGGGTGCCGGTGTGTCCTTCAATGAAGGCGCTTCAAATGTCCGCGGTTCTTCGATCGACACCGAGGGACTCTTTCTGAGCCTCAAGACCTGACCGTTGATGTTAAGGATCAGGTCCTGTCCGTCTTCACGCCACGTTCCATCCGAAGGAAGTTCAGGTTTCCGCTTCGACGTTCTGCTCGCTTCCCCGGGCTGTGCCTGCGGTCGCTTGAAGACTGGCCGTTCCTGGGCGGACACAGCGGGCGCGACGAAAGCGACAGCGACGACCATCAGGACCGAAGTTGTGAATCTGGGACCGTGAATCTGGGACGGCTTCATGAGTGTCTTTCAAACGCAGCGGGTTGGCGATTGCAAGGCTTTGGCTCGGTGAGGCAATCAACACAACGGGCTGCGCTTTCTGGGAGCCGGTACAGGATAAACAGAGCCGCAGTGAGCAAGTTAGAACGCGAAATCCAATAGCGCGTTAAACGTATCGCCTGTTGTGCCGTTGCTTTCTGCATCGACGACGAATTCCGACACCAGACGGACGTTGGCTCGGACATAGGCTGCTGTGCCGACGACTGCGCGTTTGATTCCGGCTTCTGATTGACGTTCCTCGTTGTTGTAGCTCAGTTCTTCGTAGCGGCCGTAACCAATCAGCCACGGTTTGAAGTAGTAGTCGGCCTCGACGAACCAGGTGAACAACCGGTCGCTCTGCATTTCGTCCGGCTCTTCGTCGCTGATCGGGTCGTCATTCCAGCCCCAGACGCAGGCCCCGAAGATGTCGAGGTCCTGAACTTGCAGCCGCGAGTCGAAACCGACGCGTTGGAAGCGGTCGGGACGGGTAAACGTGGCGGGTGTCGCCAATTCAAAGACTCCGCCCCCGGCGAGCGCCAAGTCAACGTGTTCCTGGACGGTCACCGAGGCCTGATTCCGACCGAAATAGCCGAAAAAACCGGTCTCAAATTGCATTTCACGCCAGAAGTCGAGACCCGGTGGCCCCATTTCGCCTTCGCCGGGGCTGTTGTCGACCGCGGAGTCAGGGTTAACCAACTCTGACGAGCCAATGACACCGTCTAACGGATAACCCCACCATTTCCGTGCCACACGGAAATAGAAATCTTTTTGCGAGTTGTTGTCCCACGCCGTCTCAGCGCCGTTGCCGTTCACAAAACCAAGGGCGTACGAATTGTATTGCCGAAGAATGCCGTGGATTTCAACGCCGCGCTGAGCGGGTTAGAACATAAACTCGTTGCCGCCGATGGTGGCGACGTTGGGCAGATACGGCGTCGTGCCGAGTTGTCGGTGAATGGAGGCCCAAGGCGCAATGGCCTGTGGTTCGAATTGGCCGACACGAAGGTTCAATGCGTGCGGAGGCAAGGTGATCCATCGGTGCCCGAGGTGCATCCCGTCTTCGTCCTCTTCGGCCGACCAGGCAAACAGGTTGCTGAACTGGACGAAGATCCGTTCGAGATCCGGGGAAAGTGATGCGGCTTCGGCTCCGCCCCCATGGCCGCCGCCAGCGCCGTGCGAGCCACGACCGGCGAGCACCATACTGCTATACCAGGAGATGTTCTTGCCGAGGGTTCCGCCGGTCAGAAGGCTGAAATCGTTGGGAAACTGAAAATCATTGGCCGGATTGTCCCCCAATCGATCGCCGAGGAACTGGTTGTAACTCATCCGGCTGCGGAAAGAGACCGGCGGCAGATAGGGAATGTCGTTCGGCCAGAGCGCGTTGGGCCACATGTCCTTGTAGCGATCATTACCCATCGGGACCGGCTCGTCTTTGACCAGAGCTTCGTCGTCCGTCGGAAACTGATACCCGTTACGGCGAAACGCATGTCCCACGGAATTCAGCTTCGGATAACCGGCGTGGCACGTGATGCACGAGGTTCCGTATTTGCGTGAGAACGCCGGAATGGCATGCGCTGTCTCGCTGACCGTCAGGATCGCGACCAAGGTGAGGGCAATCCGCGTGAGTATCCGTGTCGAATGGTTCATTTTGCTCCTCCATGAGCTGCATCGTGCGATCTGACGATCAGGCCGCCATCAAAGGGTCACAGCGATTGTCTCAAAAGCCGGTACATTGGTCACATCCGGCACCGTCACAGGCCGTGCATCCGGTCGCGTTGAAGATCGTGCTCCCGACGCTGGAACAGGAATGACAGCCCGCTCCGTCACAGTGCTCGCACACGTACCGCGTGATGGGGACTTCGGCCAGTTCGTAGCAAGGTTGCTTGACGCAAATGGGCCTCTTGACCCGCCGGTACACGGTGTATGGTTCCTTCACGCAGGACCAGTATTTGACTTTCACAGTCGTTTCGCCGGGCGCGTGCTGACAGCAGCCTTCACAGGATCCCTGCTGGCAGCACTTGATTTCTGTTTTTTCAATTTGGGGCACGATGTGCCGGCAGTGCAATTCCTGACAAGCCGCACAGACGCCTGCCCCATCACAACTGCAGTCTTCCGCACGGGCCGCGATCGGGAATTTGTCCCACTTCTCGGCACCAAAGCAATTCCGGCCTTCCTCCGTACTGCAGACCGGAGGGCAATAGGGGCAGGGGATCTCCTCGGTGATGCACCGCTTCTTCCACCGGTAGCGGGTCTCCGGAATGGACACGTATTCGCATTTGATTTTGCAGTTGAAGACCTTCTTTTTCCCCACAATGCATTCATGGATCGGACGCCGAATGATGCACTCCTTGTCTGCACACTCAATGCGTCCACATTCGTCGCATTCGTACGAGTGCACATCCCCGCACTTGCCGCGCAAGAGGCTGAACAGATGGAACGGGTTCGCCGCCGCAACCTGCTCGGGAGTGGTGACCAATACGGCGAAGGTGCCGACAAGCGATAGTGTGACTACTGCGAGCATTCGTCGGCGTTGTTGACGGGCCATAGTTTCAATCCTCAATGGTTCGACGTCGGAATCTGGGTTTGGTGACGGGAACCCTGTTCTGGCAACGGTCAGTATTCGTGCGTGGCGCACAAAATCCTGGACCGTTGTGATCGTTCGATGCCGCATCGTGTGATCATTCGGGAGACAGGGCCGCATCGTCTTGTTGCGGGATATCCGTTTTGATCGGGTTTAGGGATTCTTCGTCTCGTGACAATGCACCCTGTTGTGCGCCTTTTGACAGATTCGCACATTGCATGGCCCACAAAGTCTGCCAAACCGACTCAAACCACAACGTCTCCGGGCCGTTCTTGTCGCCGCGTCCGAGTCTCGATGACCGTACACGACGGACACGTCCACGCGGTCGGCATCGGGGAATCCCTGTTGAGGCAGGTAAGCGCTTTTGCTAACGTCCGTCGCCACGTGCTCCGGCGAGCGAATTCGCCCACTGCCCGCACATCGGCATCGTTTCGCGACTCGGTTCAGCCCGCTCCGAATGCCTCTGACAGGAGACACCTTCGCCGTCGTTTCTCGTCGAGCAGCACTCGCCAGGGAGTGCTGCTCTCGCTGAAGACAATGGGGCCCCTCCCCGGCGGAGGGAAGCCTCAAGTGCCTTGCCGACCGAGACACATTGGTGAGCGAAAGGCCCGCACTGAACACATGTGGAAAATCAGCAGCAGACGATTTGCTTTTTCCGTGCACGGGCTGTTCTTTCTGTCCGGCACAACCGGATTGATCTGCGAGCTCGTGTGGACTCGCTGGCTGACACGCGTCCTGGGGAGCGCCTCATCAGCCACTGCGATTGTGCTCGCCGTTTTCATGGGGGGGCTCGGACTCGGCAGTTGGCTCGCGGCCCGCTTCGCTGACCGGCAACGTCGGCCGATTCGATGCTACGGATTCATGGAACTGGGTGTCGCCACTACGGTCCTGCTTCCCTTGTGGGGTGTCCACGGGTTGGAATCGCTTTTTGCGACGCTCGCAAGCTGGTGGGGACCGGTTTCGCCCGCGCTGCACGTCGTCCGTATCCTTGCGGTGATCGCAGCCATTGGTCCGTCGACCGTGTTGATGGGAGCAAGTCTTCCGCTGATCGTCCGTGCTCTGGCCAGTTCCAACGCCGTGCTGGGGCGTCACACGGCTTCCGCGTATGCGATCAACAGTTTCGGGGGTGTCGTCGGGACTCTGTTGGCGGGTTTCGTGCTCATCAGCAACCTGGGCGTACGAGGCACCGCCTTGACCGCCGCCGGCATGGCGACCGCAGTCGGTCTCGTCGCGCTGCTTTTGGACCGACTCACACGATTCGGGCACACGCACGTCGCAGACCAAACGACGCCTGTCGTGGCTAAAGGGGTCCCGTCACAAGGGAGACCTAGCCGCCCGCACTCGACGACCCCTTCGCCCGCGAACCCAGGTTGGATCCTTGCGGCTGCTGCCGCGACCGGATTCTGCGGTCTCGCTTACGAAATCATCTGGACGCGGGTGCTGTCGGTCATCACGCTGAATACCACCTATGCGTTCAGTCTGATGCTGGCGGTGCTGCTGGCCGGGTTGAGCGTGGGCAGTTGGCTGGTGCGTGCCCGGCTCGACCGCCTGCGTCAGCCGATGGTCTGGTTCGTCTTCGTCCAAACGGCATTGGCAGCGTACGCCCTGTCGAGCTCGTGGTGGGCACCGTCGCTTCGATCGCTGGCAAGCGGATGGGTTCCAGTCGCCGAGGGATCAACGTTTGCTGCCTGGTTTGGCCGACCGTTGCTCATGGGATCGTGCCTGTTGTTCGTGCCCGCGGTGTTGATGGGGGCATCGCTGCCAATCGTCTGCCGTTTGTATTCCACGGCGACGGGACGCATTGGCGGAGCGGTCGGCCGAGTCTACGCCGCCAACACACTGGGATCGGTGGCCGGTTCGCTCGTCGTCGGCTTGATGATTATTCCGCAGTGGGGCACTTCGACGGCCGCCGTTATCTGTGTGGTGCTCGGTGCCGGGGCCGCTGCCACCATGTCATGGCTTTTTCTGGCACGGAACCATCGCGCGATTTCCCTGTCCGCTGCGATCGCAACGGCACTCCTGGCTGTGGCTCTGAACGTCGTGCGGGAAGACACGTTCGCGACGCTGCAGGGGCTGGCCAGTCACGAAAAACTCATCTTCCGGGCGGAAGACGAATATGGTCTCGTGGAAGTGGCCGAAGACCAACAGCTCGGCACGCGGTGGATGCTGACCAACCGGCTGCACTGGGAGGGGTCGACGCTTCCGCGGGCCGTCGCGGAGCAGCGAAAGCAAGGGATCCTGCCACTGGTGCTGCATCCGTCGCCTCGGCGTGTTCTGGAAATCGGCCTAGGGACCGGCATCAAGCTCAGCGGCCTCGATCTTCCGCTTGTGGAAGAAGCAGTCGCGGTCGAGATCTCCCCCGGCGTGATCGAAGCCAGCCGCTCGTTCGCCGACTATAACCACGATCTCGCATCCTCAGACTCGAAGGTCGAAATCGTCTGCGCCGACGGCCGCAACTTTGTCGCCCTGACGCCACGCACGTTTGACGTGATCGTCAACGGTTTGTTGACGCCGTATCGTGCAGGCGTCTCGCGACTCTATACGACCGAACACTTTCGCAATTGCCGCGAGAAACTGGCCGACGATGGGATGTTCGTCGTCTGGATCGCCATCCGTCAGATTGCTCCGGACGATTTGAAGGTGGTCACGCGGACGTTGCTGGACGTCTTTCCGCACACGACCATGTGGCTCGACGGTTACTATCTCGCATTCGTTTCCACGAAGCAGCCTCCGGAATGGAATGTCGATGACATCGAACGACGCTGTGAGCAGGGGCCGCTGGCCCAGGCCTTGGACGAAGCAGACATGGGATCGCCGCGGGCCATCCTTGCGACATTCGTCGCCGGCCCCGACACGCTGGCCCGCTTCGCCGGGGACCAACCACGCAACACAGAGGATCGACCGATCGTGGAGTTTCGGACACCCCGTCTGGGTGACCGGCTCAACACCAGTGACCTGGCCGCCGAAATGATCGGCACACTCAGTCTGCTTCAGGAACCGCTCTGGGGAAAAAGCCGGACGGCCGCCCCAATGGACGGCCCGTCGACAGACACCGCGTCCCGCATCACAGCCGTCTCGGCAGAGCGAGAAGCCGGTCCGTCTTCTCACACCGCTCCGGCTCGCGATGCGATCGAATCCGTTTTTCGACAGGCGGCCGATCGTGCGAGTCTCCTCCGCGCCCAACAGGCGCGCTGGACGTCCCGCCAGGCATTGATCCAAAAGTGCTACGGCAACCATCTCCAGGCGGCCCAACTGTTCCGCGACGCGCTGGCAATCGACGAAACGGACGATCTGGCACGTTACGAACTGGAAATGTACCTCATTGCCCACGGTCAGCAGAGCGTGGACCGTGGTCTGCTGAAGCATGCCCGCCGCACCTTCCAGGAAGCCGTTCGCGTGAATCCCCGCTCAATCGGGGCGCTTGCCAGCCTGGCAACACTGGAGGAGGCCATCGGGAACCGCTCGACGGCCCAACAACTGTGGCGGCGTGCCGCATCGCTGGACCCCGGCAATCGCCGTTTCCGGCGGCAAGCGGTCCGCAACCTGAGTGCCAGTGGCTCAATTCTCCGCTGAGCAAAACGCAAGCACTTCATCGTCCATGCAGTGGCACGTCTCTCTGAATCGTCACTCTCGCATCGCGAACAACCGCTCCCAGGACGGCGCAATTCAATACTGCGACAATTCGGCCCGTGTCTGCGTCTCGCGAAACATTAATGCGGGCGGCTTTTAAGTGTAGCGTCGTCTGGACGCTTGTGGACGCCGATATGCCTCATAACCGCCCCGTAACGCCGCCAAAACCCGCTACACTTAAAACGGCGCCGCACTAGTTGCCCTCGTGTGGTTCTTGGCGATCAGGCGCTGGACATGCGGTGACAAGAGGCCAGCAGGCATGGACTGAACCATGCGGAGTTGATTCTCGAAGGCGAACTGGTGGTGCGGAAGGAGCGTCTGATCGAACACCGGATGAAAGCGGCCCGGTTCCGCGATCTGAAGACTCTGGAAGACTTCCAGTGGTCGTTCAATCCGTCGGTCGAGGAGAAACCGCTCCCGGATCTAGCGGTCGGCCACTTCATCCGGAAGGACCGGGACGTACTGTTGTTGGAACCGCCCGGCCCCGTCGATTATCTTTGCCCAAAATCCGTAATAGCGCTTCTCGGCCAAAGACAACAGACCGCCAACTTCGAGGAGTTGGCGGTCTGCGATCAGACGACAAGCTGCAGGCAAGATCTCGGCTGTTTGTCGGCCACTGTTACGGCACCGAAGCGATCTCCCCGCCTTGGATCGTTGACAGCGCCCGGTAGAGTGCAAAATCAATGTTCTCACTGACGAAACCGACGCTTCCGTCCGCTCTCAAGAAGTGTCCGCCGCCGGTGTGAGGGCTGCGGAAGTTCTGTGTGGAACTGAGCGCGGCCGAACCAGCGGCAATGAGTGTCACGCTACTTCGGCAATCGGTCGTGTTGGACGCTGCGCCATTGAAGTTGTCGGTTACGGGGGTCTTGTTCAATGGCTCCGCGGTGCAGGCGAAGGCGGTCCCTGCCGCCACCGGGTCGGACGTGTCGGGACCCATTGTCCCTCCGATCAGCCAGCCGACATCGGCTGGGGTGTTGCTGGGATCCGGCGTCGAACAGCCGAAGCCGCGGCACAACTTCCAAATATCGCCGCCGGCGACTTCCCCCATCGCGAAGGTGTTGCTGGTGCCATCGGTCACGTCCCGCACAGCCGTCCGGTGGCCTCGGTTAAACATTCCCTTTTCACTGGCCGGAATCCCTCCATTGCTGTAGCCAGAAGGCGTGGCTCCCGAACTGCTGGTAAATCCGTCATAGGGCACCAGATAACCGGCGTTTTGATCCGGACGTGTGAAATTGACGCACCAGGAATCGTTAACACCCTTGGAGAACGCATAGTGCATGGCCCCCGAGCGGGCTTCCAGGCCTTCATCATCGAATTGGGGGAACCGGAGGGTTCCAGAGTTTGTTGCCGACGGACATTGAGCGAGTGAAAACGACGTGAATCCGGAGATTGAACCGTCGGCAGAAGTGGCCAGCTCATGCCATTCCATCTCGGGGTCAATGGACTTCATTTCGTTCTGGAGGTTGCCTTGGTCAAAATAAGGCAGCAATGCCTGCCCGATGTGCCGGACAATGTAAGTGCTTCCGCCACCCGTTTTTTTGGGCTGGTCGGCGTCAGGGAAGTGCCGGAACACATCGTGGAAGTTGTGCAGAGCCAGCCCGTACTGCTTGAGGTTGTTCTTGCACTGTGTTCTGCGAGCCGCCTCACGGGCTTGCTGCACCGCAGGCAGGAGCAATGCGATGAGAATCGCAATGATGGCAATGACGACCAGCAGCTCGATGAGCGTGAACCCACGCCGCAGATCCGTGACACCTGTTTTCACCCGTTGTTTCATGAGACACCTTTTCGGTACGAAAGGGTACGAGAAATGGCCCACGGACAGCGGAAGAGAGTCGAAGTTGGCCCTTCGCTGCCCACAATTCGCAAATCGACTCCCGCGCGTCCGGTTTCCGCATGCCCTGTGTGCGCATGACAGGCTGTGTGCCCAAGGCAATCCCGTCTGAGCGAAGCAGAACGGTCCCCTCCCTGGATTGCTCCGGCATCGCGAAAAGGCCTCGCGACCGCGCGCACCGATTGGACGGCTGAACAACCGATGCACGTCCGAACGGTTAGATGAACTTGCGCCCCTGTTTCTTCACGAAAAAATGTAAAAGTTTCAGAATTGTTCGCAGTCGGTTTCTCGTCTGCGGTGGGAAACCGGCGGAGTTTCGTTTGTATTTACCGCCGATTTGTGTTTTCCTTCGAAACGGAAGCACGCCCCCTCGCCCCCTGCGGCAAGAAGCAAACTCGATGCGCCATTCATCCAGCGACTCTGTCCCGACTGCTCCGGAGGCGATGCCGGTGGTGCGCGGTGCAAGTCGTTGGGATCGGTTGTTCGAGCCAGTGGACATTGCCAGTGCCGTGTTCTTTCGGATTGCCTTTGCGGGCATCATGCTGTGGCATGTGCTGATCTTCTTCCGCAAGGACTGGATCCGCTTGTTCTTCATCGAACCGGCCTTTCACCCGAGTTTCTACGGGTTCGGATGGGTGAAGCCCTGGCCCGGGGAATTGATGTACGTGCATTTCGCCGTGCTGGGAGTTGCTGCGGCCATGATGTTGGTCGGCCTGTGGTACCGGGTGGCGGCAGTGGTGGTGTGGCTGGCGTTTACACAGACGTCCCTCATCGATCGGACGCTGTTTCAGAACCACTACTATTTGATGAGTCTCGCCAGCTTTTTGATGATCTTCATCCCCGCGCACCGGGCGTTTTCGGTGGATGCCCTCATCCGGCGGGGACTCCGTCGCGACGATGTCCCGGCGTGGACGGTGTGGATGCTGCGGTTCCTCGTCGCCATTCCGTACTTCTATGGCGGCCTTGCCAAACTCAATCCCGACTGGCTGCGCGGATGGCCGCTGCGGATCTGGCTGGCCGAGCGGACCGATTTTCCCGTCATCGGACGGTACTTCGCCGAAGAATGGTGCGTCTACTTCTTCACCTATGCCGGCCTCATTTTCGATCTCGCCGTCGTGCCGCTGCTCCTGTGGCGGCCGACACGCCTGCCGGCGTTTCTCGCCGCCGTCATTTTTCACGTCACCAATTCCCAACTCTTCGAAATCGATGTGTTCCCCTGGATGATGATCGGTTCAACGCTGGTGTACTTTCCCCCGAGCTGGCCGCGGACCGTGCTGCGCAAGCTCCACTTGAATCCCGGAGAATTCACGGCTCCTCCGAGCGACGTTCCCCGCGCATCGGCCGCGCGGCAAACTTGGACCGTGGCCCTGTTAGGGCTGTTCGTGGCTGTCCAGGTCCTGGTCCCGTTGCGTCACTATCTCTATCCCGGTCCCGTCTGGTGGACGAACGAAGGGTACAGTTTCGGATGGCTGATGAAGTCCCGAAACCAGGTGGTCGCCGTCCGCTACTAT
Organism: Planctomycetaceae bacterium; assembly: GCA_029259845.1. GTDB lineage: Bacteria > Planctomycetota > Planctomycetia > Planctomycetales > Planctomycetaceae > JAHBXU01. The sequence continues at coordinate 20,967 of JAJDEI010000173.1, forward strand.
CTCAAAGATCGTCAGACGGGCCAGACAGGCATCGTCGACCTGGGACGTTACCTGTCGATGAACCAGATTCCCCGGCTGGGGGGAGACGTGGACATGGTCCTCGAGTTTGCTCACTTCTTGCAGGAGGAACTTCACGAGGAGGGGCACGACCAAGTCGAAATCCGCGCGTTGGTCCTGGCCTCGCTCAACGGTCGCACGCCCCAGTTGCTAATCGACCCGAGCGTCGACCTGACCCAGGAGGAACCAGCCTTCTGGCACAACTCCCTCATTCTTCCGTTGACTGAGCCGCTGCGCGAAACGCCGTGGAACCTGCCACTCACGCAATGGGAACAGCACCCGGACGTCAAGACACGTGTGGACTGAAAACAGTCCCTCTCTGCGTTTCGGGCATCACCGTCCCAACGCGGCGGTCCGTGGCCGAATCGGTTCGCGGAAGGTGCTGCCTGGAGGTCATGGGACCTCCTCATGTTTTCTCATGTTCGCTTTGCCCTGCTCGGTGAGCGCGTATTTTTCGATGAGACGGTAGAGGCTGCGGCGGTTGATGCCCAGCGCGTCGGCGGTCCGCTTGCGGCTCCCCTGTTCGCGCTCGAGAACGCGGGCAACGTGGCGGCGTTCGCGTTCTTCCAGGTTGTCCGTTTCCTCGTCGTGGTGGGGGGCGAATCCGGTCGAGTCCGCGTCGCCTCGGCCGATCGCCTGCGGCAGATCCGAAATCGTGATGCGGTTCCCTTCCGCCAGAATGGTCGCCCGCTCGATGATGTTGGACAGTTCGCGGACGTTGCCCGGCCAGTGGTAATTGCACAAGGCCCGGCGCGCGTCGTCGGCGATCTGCCAGTGGCCATGGCCGAACCGTCGCAGAAAGTGATCAATCAACAACGGAATATCATCACGGCGATCGCGCAGCGGCGGCGGCCCGATCGCGAGCACATTGATGCGGTAGAACAGATCGGCACGGAAACGTCCGTCGTCGACATCCTGCTGCAAATCGCGGTTCGTCGCGGCGATGATTCGCACGTCCACGTTCAGTTCGCGTGTGGACCCGACACGCCGCAACGTGCCGTCTTCCAGCACTCGCAGTAACTTGGCCTGCAGTGCCGCCGCCAGCTCTCCAACTTCGTCGATAAAGAGCGTGCCGCCGTCGGCCACCTCAAACAGTCCGAGTTTGGTCGAGCTGGCACCGGTAAACGCGCCTTTCTCGTGACCGAACAGTTCGCTTTCCAGGAGCGTTTCCTGGAGTGCCGCGCAATTGATCGTGACCATCGGCTTGTGGGCGCGATGGCTCTGCCGGTGGACGGCTCGCGCGACCAGTTCTTTGCCGGTCCCGCTCTCGCCGAGGATCAACACGGGGCTATCGGTTGGCGCCGTCTTCTCGATCAGCCGGAGCATGCGACGGATGCCGTCGGTCTCGCCCACAATTTCTGACATCGGTGAGACCCGCTCCAACGCCGCGCGGAGCTGAGCGTTCTCTCGACCCAGCTGCTCGTACTCCCAGGCTTTGACGAGAATGCGATGCAGTTCATCGAACGGGCATGGTTTGGTGACATAGTCGAAGGCCCCCCGTTTCATCGCCTCGACGGCCGTTTCCACCGTCGCTTGTCCCGTCAACATGACGACCTGGCACGACGGCTCGATTTCCTTGAGCCGCCCGAGAAGTTCAACACCGTCCATCTCGGGCATCGACAGATCGATCAAGGCAATGTCGAATCGCTGTTTCCTTGCCATCGCGATGCCCTCGGTGGGCCGCGCAGCGTCGCGCACCGAATGCCCTTGCCGTTTCAATCGCCGGGTGATCGAACCGCGCAAGTCGTCATCGTCGTCGATCAGCAGCAAGTCCATCGTTGGGGATCCCATGCTCAGTTCACTCATCCAGTTTTTCACGGGGCGATTTCACCGCCCCCTCCCGGACATGTCGCGATCCACGGCGTCCCTTGCTCGCTCCCGGAAAGGGGGGCTCATTTCTCCGCCTCCTCTCCTGCGGGGCGCGCTCCTCACCGCGCCGGTTTCGAAACGCTTCTTCGCAGCCACCCCTGGCGTGCAACAGTCTCTCTGCTGATGTTGCAAGGCGTGTGCCGAGGACGATATCGATCTGATCGACTGCGTAACCAATCGTGCTCGCCGTCTTCGGGCGAGATGAGAAACGGCCCCGAGCGGGTTTGTGGCGTCCATTTCAGGAAAGTGGACAACGGCAGTTTCCCATCGCCCAACCCAACCATCGCCCGTGTTGATGTTGCGCCGGTTTCGCACGGAAAAAGGGCGAATTCGCTCCCCGTCCTCGTGATTGAAGCTGTCGGTTGGGACGGTCGTTCCAGCCCTTGAGGCCATGATTATCCCTTCAGTGTGATCCGTCGATAAATA
>JAJDEI010000174.1 GCA_029259845.1 Planctomycetaceae bacterium
CCACGGCTGGGTGCCGCAGGCACAGGAGGTCTCACACTCGGCTCGCAACCCATTCGAAACCTTCGGACGCCGAGTGTGAGACATCCTGTCGCTCACGCGACCCAGCCGTGCCGGCTGGGCCACCCGCGAAGCCTGACCTACGTCCCTGCAAATCGTGACCCGTCGGTTTGAACCTCCGCGAAAAGGACAGCCGAATAACGGCTGCGGTCGGCCGGGAGATCACTCAATTCTGGAAAACCGACGGTCGCCACGGGGTGCCGCGCTCAGTACCACGGATCACACCGATGGGCACGGATGTTACAATCGGCGGGTGTCCTGCTCATGTCGCGATGCCGTTTGAACGTGCGGGGTGAGCGCCGGGTGCGGTGTTTTGCGCGATCTCGTGGCATGCTCGCCCTGCTTCGCGATGTGAGCATGGCACCCGGCTCCGTTCGTTGTTTCCCGCCCCTGTCGGTCCGCACAGCGGACCCTACATGGCTCACCACTCACCTTTCCCACACACCCCATGAGCATTCACACCCATCCGGTTGACGCGGCCGCTTTTGTGTCGAACGAGGAGCGGGCGCACTGGCACGACCGGACGTTGTGGTTCGTGCGGGCCAAGCGGGACAAGATGGCGCAGTCGCTGCCGGAGTGGGAGTCGTTGCGGGAGCAGGCGTCGCAGATCAAACAGTCCACCATGTCGCGGCTGGGAGACTTGTTAGAGGAGTTCGAGCGGAATGCGACCGCCCAAGGGGCGGTTGTGCATTGGGCCAAGGATGCGGCTGAGCACAACGCGATCGTGCTGTCACTCCTGCAGCAGCACGGTGCGCGAAAGGTTGTGAAGAGCAAATCGATGCTCACCGAGGAGTGTCACCTCAATCCGTATCTGGAGCGGCACGGGATTGATGTCGTCGATACGGATCTGGGCGAGTGGATTGTGCAGTTGCGGAAGGAGCCGCCCAGCCACATCGTGCTGCCGGCCATTCATACCAAGCGGGAAGAGATCGGCGAGTTGTTTCACGAACACATTGGGACCGAAGCAGGGGCCACCGATCCGGCCTACCTGACCGAAGCGGCCCGTCAGGAACTGCGTCGTAAGTTCCTCGCCGCAGACGCGGGCATCACCGGGGTGAACTTCGCTGTTGCCGAGACGGGCGGCTTGGTTGTCTGCACCAATGAAGGCAACGCCGACTTGGGAACGGTGCTGCCGAAACTGCACATCGCCTGTATGGGGATTGAGAAGCTGATCCCCCGCGCGGCTGATCTGGCCGTGTTTTTGCGTTTGCTGGCCCGTTCCGCGACGGGGCAACCGATCACAACGTACTCGACCCACTTCCACGGTCCGCAGAATGCGACGCAGACACCCGGTGTCTCGAATGGGACTCAACCCGACGACCTCGGATCGCGCAAACCGGCGAAAGGTGCTCAAACTGCGCGTGAGACACCGGGTGTCATCAGCGATCGCGAGTTGCACATCGTCCTCGTAGACAACGGCCGCAGCGAGATTTTGCAGAGCGACGATTTTCGCCGCTCGCTCAACTGCATTCGTTGCGGAGCCTGCATGAACACCTGCCCGGTGTATCGCCGCAGCGGAGGACACAGTTACCACAACACGGTGCCGGGGCCGATTGGGTCCATCCTCGCACCGGCTCACGATGCGGACGCCCACGCTTCGCTGCCGTTTGCGTGCAGTTTGTGCGGGTCGTGCACGGACGTTTGCCCGGTGAAGATCGACCTGCATTCGCAACTCTACACGTGGCGGAACAAGCTTGCGCTGAAGGGGCTGCTGCCTCGATCAAAGCGGTGGGCGATGCACATTGCCGGCCGTGTGCTGGGCAGCCGGCGGCTGTTCACCGGGAGCGGACGGTTGGCCCGGTTTTGGCTGCCGCGGCTGCCACGTTGGATGGCCTATCACCGCCTCAACGTGTGGGGCCGCGAACGCGAGATGCCGTTGATGCCCGCGCGGAGCTTTCGGGAGGAATATCGGCGCCGGGAGGGAAGGGAAGGCGGAAATCGGAAATCGGATTTCGGAAGGGGGAGTTCGGAGTGAGAGCGGCTGCTCGCCGGAGAGGAGTGGCATGATTGTGGAACACCGTCTTCGCTTTGGCCCGCTTCGAACTCTGTGGGCGGCTGGGGCGATTTGAATTCGATGATTGGCCAGCTGCGCGGAAGTCTGCGGCTGTGGACAATGAACCAACCGCGTCACGGCCCCGGTGTTCGGCCTGCGTAGACGTCCGTTACCTCAACCGCGCCCCGCCACCCGGCGCATTTCGACTTCCGCGACCGCTCGTTGACAGTTAAGACGGAACAGCCGTAGACTGCGGTTTTCGATCGTTGCTCCCCGTCTCTGAGTCTGATGCCCCGCCGTCCCCCCGTTGTCGAATTGACCGATGAAGTGCTCGCCGAATGCGAGTCGGTGCTGAGGTACGAGTTCGGCAGCCGGCAGATTCTCAAGCAGTCCCTCACGCATGCTTCCATTTCGCGGACGCGGCTGGAGTCGAATGAGCGGCTGGAGTTTTTGGGCGACGCGATTCTGGGCAGCGTCGTTTGCGAGGAGCTGTTCCAACGTTATCCAACAAGTCCCGAAGGGGAACTGACGCGGGTCAAGTCGGTGCTTGTCAGCCGCGTGACCTGTGCGGGCATCACCCACGAATTGGAACTGGACGAGTTTCTTCTGCTGGGCAAGGGGCTCGCCGCCGGCAGCCGTATCCCCGGGTCCATCGCTGCCGCCGTATTCGAGGCCGTCCTGGGAGCCATGTATCTCGACGGAGGCCGCGATGTGGCCCGCGAGTTCGTCCTGCGCTGCCTGGGTGATCAGATCACACAAGTCGCCGAATCGGCGGCTGGTGCCAACCACAAGAGCCTGCTGCAACAGCTCGCCCAAAAAACGTTCGGCGAGACGCCGGTCTATCATGTGATGGACGAAAAAGGCCCCGATCATTCCAAGTGCTTCCAGGTCTCGGCGTCCATCGGTTCCCGCTCCTACCCGGCTGCCTGGGGGCCCAGCAAGAAGGAAGCCGAACAACAGGCGGCAAGCAACGCCCTGGAACAGCTCGACGGGAACCTGCCCCGGTAAACCGGCTGATCGGAATCACGATCCAGGACGGCGGTTCCGCGAAGCAAGCTTGAGCGGCGATCCCTTGGAATGATGCCCGGCCAGAATCAACACCGAATCAGAAATGCGAAAGAGGAGTGACCAACGAGTTGGTCACTCCTCTTCGAGTTTGCCGCGACTGCAAGTAAGAGGGGCCTACCGTTTGCGTTTGGCCGTCTTACGTTTGGTCGCTTTCTTTTTGGGGGCCTTCTTTTTCGCAGTCTTCTTCTTGGCCACCTTCTTCTTGACGGCCTTCTTCTTCACCGCCTTCTTTTTGGCCGTCTTCTTCTTGGCGGTCTTCTTCTTCGCGGTCTTCTTCTTCACCGCTCTTTTCGCGGTTTTCTTTTTGACCGCCTTACGCTTCGTCGTTTTCTTTTTTGCCACGGTAACTCCTCCTTCTGAGAGCTACTTCGTGAATGACTTGCCGCTGGTACCGGGCTCAGTTGTGTTCGGCAATGGGTCACTCACAGGAAACGATTCCATTCCATCCCGCCAACCATGGCGAGATGACTGCCATTGATCGTTGATGATGCGATCAGAAAACTCATCTGGAAAAACTTGTTCAGTTGGTTGCAGATGACGCATCACGAACAATGACATCTAGTTGGGCAACATGGTAGGGATTTGTGCGTATCGTGCAAGCCAATTCTCAAGAGTTTCAACGCCGGACGCGCAGTGAAGTCATTGTCTCCGTTGTTGTTGGCGGTCCGGCACGTTGATGATCAACGGCATGATCGCGCACAAAGACACGTCGCTGCTGCTGCCATCCCTTCATGCGAACGGAAAATATCAACGCTCTCAAAGAATGCGCACGGCGTTGCGCAAGAGCTTTTCGCGCGGCGGATGAGCCGCTCTATGAAAGGCTCCGCCGTCACGGAAAGGTTCGTTAACCGCTGACGGCAGTCCACGTTTTCTCCATGTTTTTCAGGCTTTTTTCGGCAATCAGTTCCGCGCCGGGCGCATAGTCGAACACCTCGACGGAAACCCAACCGGGGTACTGCGTCTGCTTGAGCGCTTCGAAGATCGGCGCGAAATCCGTGTCGCCCATGCCGGGTCCCAGCAGGTTGCTGTCGTTCGCATGAACGTGCGCCGTGACATCGGCGTACCGACGGATCAGTTCGGGGACCGGCGTCTGTTCACTCAGCATGGCCTTCACGTCCTGATGCAACCGAAAATTCGGATGATCGATTTCCTGGATCATTTCTGCGGCTTCGGCGCAGGTGTTGCAGAAATTCGTTTCCTTTGTGGTGAGTGGTTCCATGCACAGAGTGACACCGCAGTCGGCCAAATGGGGAAGGCATGCGCGAAAGACTTCGACCGCGTGAGCGCGCGCTTCATCGGCGGAGACGCCCTCTTCGCGGTCGCGCTGTTGGGGCGATCCGAAGACCATGACCGTCCCGCCCAAGTCTGTGCACAGGTCGGCCAACTCTTTCAGATACGACGCTGTCCGCTCACGGGTCGGCGCATCGGCGGTTGTCAGGTGCAGCCCTTCCGTCTTGGCGAGTAGCCAATGCAGGCCGATGATTTCCAGGCCGTAGTCGCCGGCGGTTTTCCGTAACCGGTCCCGGTCCGCCGCCGTCACCTCCGCAGGGGATTCCGCGAGGGCGAACGGTGCGACCTCAATGCCCGTATACCCGGTCTCTGCGATGAAGCGGCACTGACGCTCCCAGTCCCAATCGACGAACAATTCCTGGCAAATGGCGAATTTCATTCAAGTTCTCCAAAGCGTTCGATACGACAGGTGACCGCGTCTGCGCCCGACGCGCAAATCTTGCCGATGTGCCGTGCCATTGCTGGGCCGGCGCAAGCCTGTCTTGAGAGGTTTCGTCCCGCATCCGACCGTGCTGCCTGCGATGCCGCCCCAGTGCTTGCGGAACCGTCCGCGAACCGGCAGCCCGCCAGCGTGCCGTCGATCTCAGCAAGGACCCCGACCTTATCAACTGTCCGTACCAGCAGCGAGGGATTGGTGTCGATTCTCACACTCGCAGTGCAGAGGCCAATTCCGCCGAGCCGATGAAAGATACGGATTACAGCATGTTTTTGGATGACCCGCTGAGGAGATTTGTCGCAGTTCTGACCCGTGTTTCTCATCCCACCCGTGCGGTTTCTGTCGGTGATGAGGGTGCTGCCATGCCCGGCATCATGGGAAACCAGGTAAGCCACGAAGAGTTTCCTTCCTGCTGAAGCAATCCCGGTGAGAGCGTCGACGAAAAGGAGGACGATCCCGAAGACCACGTCATCGTCACACTGTCGGTAAGCGGGTCCGGTTCTGCCGGGCAGCAGGATCCGGCACCTCAAGATCGAGTGACTGCATGATGTCTTCGGACGATCACTTCGAATCCCCTGGGTTGTTGAAAGAGAGACTGACGCCATGAAACACACGATGTGGGGTTCCGCCCTCGCGACACTGCTGGTGGTCGCCGGGTGGGCACCGAATGTTGAAGCGGGCCTGTGCGGCGCACACCGCTACAACTGTTGTCCAACACCAGCTTGTGCCCCGTGCGGGGACTACAGTCACGCCAAGTCGTGCTGTACCGGTTACCGTACGGTGAAAGAAGTCGTTTACGACCGGCAGGAATACTGCGAAAACATCACCGTTTACGATCGCTGCTGCGAGAAGATCCCGGTGACCTGCCATCGCACGGTCTACGACACGTGCTACAAGGATGTCTGCTACACCGTTTGCAAGCCGTGCTACAAGACCTGCTACCGCACGTGCTGCTACCAGGTCCGCATGCCGCACTACCAGACGTGCTACCGTACCGTCAACTGCACCATCCGCAAGCCGTGCTACAAGACCTGCTACCGCAACGTCTGCTACACGACTTGCAAGCCGTGCTACAAGACCTGCTACCGCGACTGCTGCTACACGGTCCGTAAGCCGTGCTACAAGACCTGCTACCGCACGGTCTGCTGCACGAAGTACCGCACCGAAAGCAAGACCTGCTACCGCGATTGCTGCTACACGGTCTGCAAGCCGGTCACGACGACCCACTGCGTGGACTGCGTGGTCAACGAGTACAAGACCGTGACCAAGACGGTTCCCGGACCGGTTGTCTACAAGTGTGTGCAGAAGCCCGGCAAGTACGTCTGGGATGCCAGCTCGTGCTGCTGCGTTTACAAGCCGGGTCGTTGCCACCGGGTGAAGTGCCAGGGCTGCCCGCGAACCGTTTGCTGCAAAGTCTGCTGCCCGAAGGTGGTCCAGAAGCAAGTCACCTGCACCCGCATGGTGCCCGAAGTCTGCCACAAGAAGGTTCCTTACACGGTCTGCTGCCGCATCCCTTACACCGTCAGCAAGCAGGTGCCCTACACGACTTGCAGCTGGACGTGCGAGACCAAGCATCGCCGCGTGCCTTACACGACCTGCACGATGGTCCGCCAGTGCTGCACGAAGAAGGTCCCGTACACGGTCTGCAACTGGACCTGCCAGTGCATCACCAAGAAGATCCCGTACCGGACCTGCCACTACACGTGTGAGACCCGCACCAAGCAGATTCCTTACACGACCTGCAGCTACGTTAAGGAATGCCGCACCCGCAAGGTTCCTTACTGTGTGCCGCGCCAGGAGTGCTACACACGCTACGTCACCAAGACCAAGTGTGTGCCGCGCTGCGTGACGGTCAAGAAGACCCGTTGCGTGCCCCGCGTCGTCTGCCGCAAGGTGCCCTGCTGCAACCCTTGCTGTGACCCGTGCGACAATGGTTGCGATACCGCATGTGAGGGCTGCGCCGACGGCGGCTGCAACTAAGCATGGTTGCTTGAGAGATTGAGGGGACGTCAGTCGACTCAACAACCCGACATGCCCGAAACGGGAGCGGCTCAGGATGAGCCGCCCCCGTTTTTTCATTGGGGAATAGGCTGACGTGCGAGAGACGAGTTGCCGGCGTACTACTCATCGTGAGGGCGCCCCCAACGACAGCGCGCCGGGATTTGCCCTCCCGAGGCCGGTCGCTCCTTATGACGCGGCTGCGTCACGGTGGAATTCGTCCCAGCGACTCCAGGCGTACGTCCACTCCATCCACATCCGCATGACTGACCACAGAGACCGCATGCGCGTGAGTTGGTCTGGTGGCAGCCGCGACTGACGGGCCGTCGACTCCAGGGCTGCTTCTCGCAGCCCCCACCGGTCCGAGAGCGTTGAACAGAGACCATCGGCGGACAGGTCCGCAGGGCCCTCTTCGTCGAGCAATCCCGCACCGTGCGCCGTCACAAACAGTTCGAACAACCGCGCTCGGGCAGGATCGACTTCCAGCGGTTCACCCGACTCCACCACCTGCTTCACAATCCGGTCGATTTCGTCGATGATCTGCGCGGCGAGGTCGGTGTCGGTCGAAACGGATTGGGACATGGGAACGATCTCGGTCACGATTCAGTTTGCGGTAAGTGGCGTCATCCGTCGTGGCTGTCTCGAAACGACGAAGACGAGTGCGGCCCGGGAGGGAGACGTTCCTGCGGAGCCGTGCAGCGAAGTGCCGCTTCAATCTGGGCGTTGGAATTCAAGCGTTCGCTTGTCATCGCAGCCTAAAGGCTGAACTCCAACCCCAAGTCTCAGGTTCGCAGAGCACTAGGAAAACACACGCCTCCTGATTTCGCAAGCCTCGAGAGCGACTCGGATCGAAATTATCGTGTCGCCGGCAGCAGGTCCCGGACAATCGCTGTCATTGAAATCACGCCGGTCTTCAGTGTCGGCCGGATATCCGGATAATACTTCGACGAATGCAGCGAAGGGGGCTGCTGCCCTTTTTCTGCAAATCCGCTCAGCCGTTCCCGTTCGACCGAGCCGAGCTTGTACATGAAGATGGGGACTCCCGCGAGTCCGTAGCGACTGAAGTCTTCGCCCCCCATCGAGCGGTCCGCTACGACAACCCGCTGTTCGCCGAGTGTTTCCGTCAGCACGACGGCCAGTCGCTCGGTCAGCCGCTCGTCGTTGAACAGCGACGGCGTGCCTTCGGTGTACTTGAGTTTCGGCTCCGGGGCCCGATACGTCTGCGCGATCGCCTTCGCTTTGCGAAGGATCGCCTCCTTGACCTGCTGGCGGACCTGCGGCGAATACGTGCGAACCGTCAGTTGCAGATGGCAGGTATCCGGGATGATGTTGTGTTTGGTGCCGCCGTGGATGGAGCCCACCGTGACGACGGCCGGCTCCAGGGGCGAGACTTCGCGGCTGACGATCGTCTGCAGGTCGACGACCAGTAAAGCCGCTTGGGCAATCGGGTCAATACAGCCGTGGGGATAGGCACCGTGCCCGCCGCGCCCCTGCATGGTGATGTCGCAACTGTCAACGTTGGCGAGCGCATACCCGCCCCGATAGCCGACCATTCCGGCCGGGACAAACGAATCGACATGCAGGGCGACGGCAAAATCCGGACGAGGGAACCGCTGGAACAGGCCGTCCTCCAGCATGGCTTTCGCTCCGCCCCCTTTTTCCTCAGCGGGCTGTCCAACAAACATCAGGGTCCCCTGCCAGTCGTCCCTGTGGGCCGCCAGATAGCGGGCGACAGCAATCTGATTGGTGATGTGCACGTCATGTCCGCAGGCGTGCATCACACCGACGTCGACGCCGTCGTCATTCTTCGTCCGGACCATCGATGCATAAGGGAGTCCCGTTTCTTCGGCGACCGGCAAGGCATCGAGGTCGCACCGCAGCATGAGCGTCGGCCCGTCGCCATTCTTCAGCAATCCGACGACCCCCTGCCCGCCGACATTCGTCGTGACGTCGCACCCGGCGGCGGCCAACTCCGCTGCCAGTCGTCGGGCCGTCTGTTCTTCGTGATACGAAAGCTCCGGATGCGTGTGCAGGTGGGTGTACAGCACGGCAAGTTCTTCGAGGTGCTCATCCGCCCATGCCGCAGCGTCATCCGCTCGTCCCGGTCTTGCCGAGAAGCCCCCTGACAGCAACAAGGCTGCCGGAAGCAGCATGCTCGTGAATCGTAACCTTCGCATCACACCAACCTGTTCTGTTGAGATCGAAACGTACGCCCGTTTCCAGTGCCGTCCCTCGAAGATTCAACTGTAACGGAATTGATCTGCCGAGCGAACCACGGCCGCGCAGCGGTCTCCAGCCGACGGCCGTCGCAGTCTTCCCAACCGGAAAACTCGAGTGCCTTCAGGATCCGTCGATTCGCTTTAATCAGTACCACCCTCGCGCCGAGGTTGATCGGTCCCACAGTTCAGATTGTTACGGCACATCTCTCCCGAATGACCGGTCGATACCAAGCACGAGCCTCGTGGTCATCGGGCTCCGATTGTTCGTTCATGGGAATTCGCTGCTGGTGACTCTGGGGGAGGACATGGTCGTGCGACGCGTCCAGCAAGTCGGCATCTTCGTTCTCATCGTCACAGCCCTCCCGGCTGTTTCGTGGGGAGAACCGCCATGCCGATTGTCCCAAGACATCCTCGTCGATCCGCTCGAAGCCGACGTGCTCCAACCGAGCCTGTTCCGGCCGCCGAGCGGCGATTGGGTCGAGGCACAACCGACGGACCGGTCCCGGCATGCCGGCGGCAGCGCGACCGCACCTCCCGCCGACAGAATCGTTCCGGCCTCCTACCAACGTCAGGGACGGACACTGATTTTTTCAGACTGGCAGCTCCTCCCGGAGGGGCTGCTGTTTCACTCCTATGCGGCTGGTGAGAAAGAACCCCGTTTCGCCGCGCAATGGCTGTGGGAACGTGAACGGGGGTTGGTCTGGGAAACGGCTCTCGGGGGCCGGATGGGTATCGTGCGAAAAGGAACAGTCGGTCCGGTGAATCCCCAGGGGTTTCAGTTGGACATCGAAGGCGCGGCCATGACACGGGTCGATCCGGAGCAGGATTCCGATTTGGAAGCGGCTGACTTTCGGATTGGCCTCGTTGGAACCTGGAGACACGGACCCTGGCGATACAAGGCGGGTTACTCTCATCTCAGTTCTCACATCGGCGATGAATTCCTCATCCGCAACCCCGGCTTCGCGAGGCGGAACTACGTGAGAGATTCGATCGTCACCGCCGTCATGTATGACGTCACTCCGGACCTACAGGTCTACGGTGAGCTGGCCGGTGCCTGGAACGCGAACGGAGGAGCCGAGCCGTGGGAGGTGCAGTTCGGAGCGCAATACCTGCCCGCGGCACGTTCCGACTGGCGCGGTGCCCCCTTCGCCGCGATCAACGGCCACTGGCGGCAGGAGTTCGGTGCGCGTGCCAGTGTGAATGCGGTGGCCGGTTGGATGTGGCGCGGCGGCGACGATCACACCTACCGCATCGGCGTCCAACACTACTCCGGCCCGGCCCTGCAGTATTCCTTTTTCGACCAATACGAGTCGCTGACCGGCCTCAGCATGTGGATGGACTTTTAGTGCGTTGTCAGGGCGTGCTTCGCGGGTTGGAGTCCAAGCTCTAGGTCGTGTTGACATTCAAACGGTCCGTTTTGCAGGGAATTTCGGGTAGCACCGGTTGTCCCAAACCGGTGCCGCGCAGCGGCAGGAAGCGTGTCCTTCACCGGACGGTTCACGCAATGGCTTCTTATCGCGGGGCGACACGGGTTGGGACAACCCGTGCTACCCATTCTTGAATGTCAACACGACCTCGCTTGTCTTCGCGGACGAAACGCTCACCTTTAGCCCCGAGGTTCGGAGCAGCCGGGATCAGGTACCATCACGTGGTGACGACGATATCGGGGGTCTCATCGACAACGCTCCTCACGAAATCCCGCCTGATGTCGGCGTGCCGATACCAGCCCCCGCTCCCTTCCCAGGCAGAGACCTCTGCTGTTGCTTGATCTCCTGCCGCGCATCGAAGATGCTGACGGCTGTCTGATCTGCCGAGGTGCGTACTGCGCCGTTGGTTCCGCGCCCGCAGGCTGCGAATCAGCCGGCAGATGTGCCGCACTGCTATATCGGCCCAGCTCATCGAATCAACTGCTGAGTCAACTGACTGAACCGACAGGAGAGCCGTCAACGTGAATCGTCCCGGACGTCCCACAGAATCGCTTCCCGCCCCCACGTCGCAGATGTCCGAGGGTTGGCACTGCCTGCATGCGTACTACCGGGCGCATCCATTGCCTCCGGATGTGCCGTTGGGAGCGGCCCGTGAGGAATTGATTGCGCTGCTGGCCCCCGACGGAGAGAACGCCCCGGAACGTTTGCAAGTCTCAGTCGTCTCCGGACAACGGGCCGATTTGGGCCTGATGATGATGGACCCGGACCCGCTCAAAATCGATGCGGTCATCCAGGCGATTCGGGCCTCTTCGCTGGGGCCGTTTCTGGAGCCGGCGTACTCGTTCGTCTCCATCAGCGAGGTGTCCGAATACGTCCCGACCGTCGAGCAGTATGCCCAGCGGTTGCAGCGGGAAGGCACTTCGGCGGACGACCCGGCCTATGCAGCCAAACTCAAGGCGTACGAACAGCGGCTGCCGATCATGAACCAGCAGCGGCGGTACCCGGACTTTCCCGACTGGCCGGTGATGTGCTTCTATCCCATGAACAAGAGCCGCGACCCCCAGGCGAACTGGTATCAACTGCCGTTCAGCCGCCGGGCCGAATTGATGGCCGAGCATGCCACCAGCGGGATCAAGTTTGCCGGCCGGGTCTCGCAACTGATCACTGCGTCGACCGGATTCGACGACTGGGAATGGGGAGTCACGCTGTGGGGCCGCTCCCCGGAACACATCAAAGAGATTGTCTACACGATGCGGTTCGATGAAGCCTCCGCTCGTTACGCGGAGTTCGGCCAGTTCTACATCAGTTATGTGATGTCAGCCGCCGACGCTCTCGACCACTTGCGCGTGCGGTGATGGGGGAGTGAACGCGACGGGTGGCGGGGGCTCGTTGGTGCGTGGCGCAATCAAGATCCTGCGACCCGGGGGCGGTGGGCGATCCACCAAACAACGGCATCGCCCCCGTGATCGGCGTGCCAAGGCCAACGGGCGGTGCGGTAGCGCCCCCGCCACCCGTGCTTGTTCAGCGTTGGCGAAACCGGTAGCTCGAATTCGTCTCGTCGAAGTCGCCGCTGGCCAGCCGCTGGTCGATGCGGATATCGCTCCAGGTGTAGGATTCGATGAGCGTCTGCTGGTCGATGGTTTCCGGGTCCGTATCTTCGCCCCAGCCGTAGTTAATGACCATCAGCGGCAGCGAGAGTTCCTTGTCAACATACTGGAGCGACTTACGATAGGTTTCGTTGACCTGGTCCGAGTCATACCTCATGACGAAAAGATAACAGTCCCGCCCCTGGACCTTCTGGTCGGCATGCATCTCGCACGCCCAGCCGTTCGGCCGTTTGATGTTGATGTAACTGTACTTCAGCAGTTTTTCCGCCAGTCGAGCAAGGCCGATCTCCGTGATCGGGTGCCGGGACTCGGACATCGCCATGCGACCGTTGGGATCAAGCGCGAGGGTTCCGGTCAGCCGGCCTTTCCATCCGCCCGGCTGCACCAGGATGTTTCCGTCATTTTGCCCTTCAACGTAAATCAGTTCGCGGCCCTTATCGAACGTCTGCCATTTCATGTAGACGCTGAACGGCTGGTGCCGCATTTTGACTCTAAGATGTTGGACTTCCCCCAGCGTCCCGGCGATGCGTTCCTGCTTGTGAAGTGTCGCCGTGTAATCGGAGACCTCGCGAAACGATGCCAGCCCTTTTTCGAGCAACATCGTCTGCATCATCAACGCCCAGCGGCCCGTGAGAACGTCCTCATTCCCGGACTCGCCTCTGTGGGCGGCGCACGCACCCGCCCCGCCAGTCATCACCGCCATGGGCGGGGGGGGCGGACAGGCGGCGCACTCAAACGGATCGGTCGCGCCGGCAGGGTCGGCCCCGGCAGTGATCGGATCGACATTGAGGTAGAAAAAGCCGACGGTTCCGGCGACGACGAGCAGGGCGAGGCAATTCGACCGTCGAGCGCAGACCGGTGCAGGAGGGCGTGTGACCGACCGAGGCATGGAACAGTTCCTGAAGAAATCTGAATGAAAGGGGCCGCGGCCCCCTCACAAACGCAAAGGCACAGCCGCGACGAGGGGGGAGACGACGCGAGAGGACAGAACTCGATCCGCAGGAGCCAACCGAGACTCCCGGTCTCCGGAGACTCTTTGAAGGTCTGTCCCCACTGTCTATCGACAGGCAGAATCCGCGCGTTGACCCCGTTGGTAGGAATCGGTCGCTCACACCCATGTTCTCGGAACGCTTCCCGCTCCACGCCACAGAATCAAGACGTTGTGGCAAAGCGGCGGCACAGAGAACGTTGGCCCAGGCGTCAAGGTTTCAGAGAACTGCCACGCTTTCCCAGACCGAAGATCTTCCGAACAGAAGACCCCCGCCGGGTGCCGCGCACACATCCCGGTGCACTTCCGACGCCGGCCACATTGACACCACGGGCGACGGGTGCATGCCCTCTCGGGTGGGGGTGGCTGGGGCCACCCGAAACCGATGACTGGCCAGCCGCGCGGGGCTCCGGGGTTGTGAACAATGAACGAACCGCGTCACGGCCCCAGTGTTCGGTTTCAGGACACGTGTCCGTTGCCCCAGCCTGGCCCGAGCCACACGGGAAAGAGCGAGCACCACCATCGACCGAACGCCCCCAAGGGCTGCGAGCGAGGGACCGGCACCGCCGAAAGCCACTGCCGGTCACGCCCCGCAGCACCATTGGCGGATCATCCGCTCATACAGATCGGCGCCTCGCTCCAACTGCTCCAGGGCGATCCATTCGTCGTGCGTGTGAGCTTGCCGGATGTCGCCCGGTCCGCAAACCACCATCTGGCGGAGCGCGTTCAGCTTGCCACCGTCTGTTCCATAGGGCACCGTACGTGAGTTCTTTCGCCCGGCGAGTTGCAGACATTCCTGGACGAACGGCGATTGTGGATCGGTCGCGATCGGGTTCCCACGCACGACCACTTCAAACTCGAGTCCGCACTCCTCCGCCTTGCGGCGGGAGCGCTCGATCAGCAGTTCCGCGTCCAGGCCCGGCATCGTGCGAAAGTAAACCGTGCACACACTCTCCGGCGGCGTGATGTTCACCGCCTTTGTGTGGTCGTTGATGCCAATGTTCCAGGTGAGTGTGGGTGGCTGAAACTGGTCGTTCTGCCAGGCCGGGTCGGCGTTGGTTTCGTCATGAATTGCCTTCATCTCCACGAGATAGGGGATCATCGCCAGATTGGCGTTCACGCCTTCGCCCGTGCTGGAGTGCGCGGCTCGCCCCCGCGACGTCGCCCGCAGGCCCACGACACCCTTATGGGCATGCACGATGTCGAGCAATGTCGGCTCTCCGACAATCCCGCGGCTGTCCCCCTCCACCATCTCCTGAAACAGTTCGGACTGCTCGGCAACGAAGGTCGCACCGCCGTAACCGGTCTCCTCGTCCGCCGTGCAGGTGATATAAACCGGCTGCGTGAGATCCTGGGCGCCGACCCGCTCCGCAGCCGCGAGCATGCAGGCGAGTGAGCCTTTCATGTCGCAGCTTCCGCGGCCATACAGCCGCCCCTCCTTCTCCGTCGGCTCGAACGGCCCATGCTCATCGAACACCCACGTGTCAGCCGGCACGACATCCGTATGGGCGAAGTACGCCATGCCGCCGGTCCCGGTCCCCTTTTTGGCGATCAGGTTCGCCTTACGGATCCCGTGGAGGTCGTCGTACTCGATCCTTTCCGTCTCGAAGCCGATTCGCCCGAGCACGGCCTCAACGGCATCGGTGACCGGAACGTTCGACACGGAACTGACCGAGTCGAACGCCACCAGTTGGCGCGCGTATTCCAAAGCATCCATACCGATTCTCCGCTCAGGTAACGTGGCAGTGAGGGTCCGTTCTCAGATTTCGTTGCCGACGACCCCAGCACACAGGTTAGCCGCGACCGCCAGGGGGCGTAAACGCACCGCCCCGCGAATCCGGAACTTCAGCGGAGCGAAGCTAAAACCGCCAGTGGCACCCGGCGGCCAGCCCTCCCCCGCATGCTTGCCCTGCTCCGCGATGCAAGCATGGGACCCGGCACCCGGCGTGGCGGAGAGCGAATGGCGCTGTCCCTGTCGCCCCGAGAGTCGGGAGCAGCATTCACGGGTCGCCCTCCTTGAAACGGTAAATCGAATACCGTCAAACTCTTCGCAGATGCAGTCGATTCGTCAAGGTGAAACTTTAATTGGCTCTGGTCGCCTCCCCTACTGGGAAAACGGTTCGTCGCCTCGATCCACAAGCGAGCTCAAGTACAGCAGCGTGGCCTCTCGCTGGGGGGCGACGGACATCAGGTCGTAGGTGGCCTGCAGGACGTCCCGCCGGCTGACCTGGCCAACCAGTTGTCCGTCGCGGAGGACCGGGAGACGACGATAGTTCGTATTGAGAAAGATTTGTGCGATGCCCAACAGATCCGTCTCTTCCGTGATGGTGCGGGCACGCGTGTCCATAAACGCGGCGATCTCCGGCGACGGCGATCGGTCCGGTGTGACCTCTTTGTGATCATCACTCTGCTCGATCTGATGACTGTGGTCGAGTAGAGTCTGTTCACGGGTCCGCAGCACATCGGCCAAATGCTGACCCGCCCGGAGGACGTCCCGGCGACTGATCTGTCCCTGCAGCTTCCCGTCACGCAGAACGACCAGACGGCGGTAGTAGTCCTTGAGGAAGACGTCGGCGACCTCGATCAGAGGAGCACTCTCGGGGATGACGCGGCCGAAGTCGGTGTTCATGAACGGTCCGACTTTCGACGTCGGCAGTTGATCGTAGGCCGCGTTGATCAGCACACGCATGCTGTATCGCTCGGACAACACGCCCAGAAACTTGCCCGATTCATCCAGCACGGGAGCGCCGGAAATGTGGTGCTTGAGCAACAGGCCAATCGCTTCAATCACGTCGTTGTCCGGCGCGAGCGTGACCGGCCTGGTGACCATGAAGTCCTTCGCCCGGACCGGAGGAGAATGGATGCCTTCCCTGTCGGGCGCCAGCTGCGCCGCCAGCGTCAAGACGCCCATGCAGCATTTTTCCGAGAAGACCCCCAGGTAGTTCCGCTGCTCGTCAATCACCGGAGCCCCGGAAATGTTGTATCGCAACAGCCGGGCAAATCCGTCGCAGACGTGCATCTGCGGTCGCAGCGTCACCAGCTCGGTGACCATGATATCGCGGGCAAGACAAGGTTGATCCATCGGGAACCTCCAGTCGGACATGGCGTCGCGGACCCGGATTCAGGGATCAGATACGTCTGCCATCATTCTACCCCGTTACCAGAAACATAAGAAGACCGCACAGTTCTCGGAGACGCCCAATTCGTTTGCTCGCATGAGGGAGACCCGACCTTCAAAATCGCTGAATGGAACATCACAGACGTCAAACCCTACGTCTTACTCTTGTCCGCTGTGCGTGAAATGGGCTCTCCTCGGTTCACACGGCGGAAAGCGGTTCGGTGGAGGCGGGTGGCCCAGCCGGCACGGCTGGGTGCCGCAGGCACAGGAGGTCTCACACTCGGCTCGCAACCCGTTTGAAAACCTCCGGACGCTGAGTGTGAGACCCCCTGTCGCTTCGCGACCCAGCCGTGCCGGCTGGGCCACCCGCCTCCCGCGGCGTGAGAGCATGGCACCCGGCGTCCCCCGCCACCCGTCCGCTCCATCCGATTGTTACACCACTACCTTTGGGTCGTCGGGCCAAGCATAACTGTCATCGTCTTTCCACAGGACGCCGAGGTTTACCTGTCGTACCACCGCGTAAGAATGTTGAAGTTCAAGGCAAGCGTCGCCCCACCAATGAGTGCTAAAGCTCTCGTAATCATCAAGTTCAGGCTCACCATAGCCCTGAGCGACAACAAGTTCGACAACTTTCGACAGGGGTGCTCCGATCAAGACGAGACCCTGAAACGACAAGTGGGGATTCTCAGACTGAATCCATCCGATCCGTCCGTCCTCCAAATCGTAAAATCGAAGCGTGGTCTGAAGAGAATTGTATTGCCATTCTTCTCGCGTTTCCTCATCGTCCAGAAGAATTCTTCGATCTGGCATACCGAATCGTTCAAGTATTTCGGGGCGATGCTCACCAAAAGAGACCAAACCTGCAATTCCCTTTCCAATCGAGATTTGCATAAGCCAACGACAATCAAGTGACGTAGGGCCGGCTTTGCCGGCCGCAACGGGGTAAACCGGCGACATCTACGGTCCAAACACACATCTGGCCCTACCCGGCTACCTGGCTTTGTGTCTTGTGGTGGAAATCGGACCACGAAGTGACGTAGGTCCGGCTCTGCCGGACGACGGTTCACATTTAACGTTCAATCCGAGTCGCGTCCGGCAGAGCCGGACCTACGAGGTTTACACGTCCGACAGTCGTTCGGTCGCGTCACCGTAGTGGTCGAGTTGGACGCCGAATGTGTCCATCAGGGAGAGGTACAGGCTGCACATTTTGCGGTTGGGGGCATCGAGGTAGTCGAGGACGCGGCCGGTTTCGAGTTGTCCGCCGGCGCCGCCGAGGAGGATGACCGGCAGTTGGTTGGCGTTGTGGCCGCCGGTGAGCATGCTGGAGCAGAGCATGAGCAGGCTGTTGTCGAGGGCCGTCCGTTCGCCTTCCTGGACAGCGTCGAGCTTGGCGGCGATGTAGGCGAGTTGCTCGACGAAGAACTGGTTGACTTTGAGCCAGTCGTCCGACTCCTGATGCGAGAGCAGGTGGTGGATCATGTAGTCGACCCCCAGGTTGGGGAACCGCAGCGACGAGTGGTCGTTGTTGAGCTTGAGGGTGCAGAGGCGGGTGGTGTCGGTCTGGAAGGCGAGCACGAGGATGTCGCACATCAGCCGCATGTGCTCGGCGATGTCCTGCGGGACGCCGTCCGCCGGGCGGGGAATGTTGGGTTCGGTGAGCGCGGGCCGCCAGCCTTGCAGTTCGCCGCGCAGGCCGGCCCGTTCGATGCGTTGTTCGACCTCGCGGACCGAGTTGAGGTACTCGTCGAGCTTGCGGCGGTCGGCGAGGCTGATGTTGCGGCGGAAATCGATCGCATCGGCGAGGACCGCATCGAGGACGCTTTTGTCGCCGCGCGAGACGTCGTCTTTGAACAGCCGGTCGAAGGCGAGGGCCGGGTAGACTTCGAGCGGCGTCGGCGCGGTGGGCGAACTCCAGGAGATGTGCGAGCTGTACAGCATCGAGTAGTTTTTGTGTACCGACGGGTTGGACTTTTCGCAGCCCAGCACGAGCGACGGGACCTTGGTGCGGCGCCCCAGATGTTGGGCGAGCACCTGGTCGATGCTGGTGCCGGAGTGGATTTCGCCGCCGGAGGAGAGCGGTGCCCCGGAGAGCAGGTTGCCGGTTTGCGAGCTGTGGATGTTCCCCTTGAGGGCTTCTTCGTTGTACAGGCCGCGGATGAACAACAGCCGTTCGCGGTAATCGCTCAACGGCGTCAGCACCTTGCCGAGTTCCATGTCGGCGCCGCTGCCTTTGGCCCACCATTCGTCGCGATGAAATCCGTTGCCGGCGAAGAGAATCGCCAACCGAAGCGGCGGTCCGTTGTCGTCCGGATGATGGGGCGAATCCTCTCCCCAGGCGGCGAGCGACTCCAGCCAGGGCAACGTCATCGAGACGCCCAGTCCGCGCAACAGGGTTCGACGCGTGAGGCGGTTGGTGGTCATGGGGAGTTCTCGCGAGTGGTGAGTGGCCTTGGGGGCGTTGGGATGACGAACTCGAAGTCAGCATGACAAAGGAATATCGAAACCCGAAATCCGAACGGCGTCTGGATCGTTGTGTTCGGGTTTATGACATTCGGATTTCCTTCGTCATTCTGGTTTCGGTAATCGACATTACTCCGATGGATTGGCTGCGATTTTTTCTCGCCCGCGAATCTCACGGAATTGCCGGCTGAGAACAATTGTCTCCAACACGGCGGTGAAACGGAAGTCTTGTTTCCGCAGACGGTCTCGCATCTCGCTCAGCAGTGGTTCGTCGGAGAGTTGGACGGATCGTCCCAGAGCGTATCCCAGCAGTTTGCGACCGAACTGGCGGACAAAGGTTTCCCGTCGCGTTGTCGTGAGGTAGGTCCGCAAGTCGTCGAGACCGTCGAGGGGCGTGCCGTCCATCACCGTTGTGCGCGTATCGATGGGCCGATGGCTTTGGTCGTGCTCGCGAAAACGGCCGATGGCGTCAAACTTCTCCAGGGCGAAGCCGTAGGGGTCGATGCGACGATGGCAGGAGCGGCAAGCCGGGTCGGAGGTATGCTTCTCGACAAGCTGACGAAACGTGAGTCCGTCCGTGTCGGTTTCCTCTTCCGGGAGGAGGGGGACATCTTTGGGCGGACGCGGGAGCCGTTCGCCGAGCAGGGATTCGGAAATCCAGTTGCCGCGGAGGATGGGGCTGGTGCGTGATGCCCCCGCCTGGCGGGACATGGTGGTCGCCTGGGCGAGGATTCCGCCGCGAGCGTATTTGCGGACACCGGTCACGAGCCGCCATTGGCCGCCCGTGACGCCAGGAATGCCGTACAGCTTTGCCAGCCGTTCGTTGAGGATGGTGTGATCTGCGTCGATCAGATCGAGAATCGAGCGGTCGTGCTGAAACAGGTCGACGAAGAAACGGATCGACTCTTCATACATGTCGCCGCGCAGGTCGGCGAATTGCGGGAAATGCCGCTCGCTCTTTTCGTCGAACTGGTCGAAGTCGCGGATATGCAGCCATTGGCAGCCGAACTCAATCGCCATTCGCCGCATGCGCGGGTCCTGGAGCATCCGCCGGGATTGTGCGAGCAGAGTTTGGGGATCCGAGAGCTGTCCGCGCGACGCCAGTTGCCGCAGTTCGTCATCCGGGCATGTCGACCAGAGGAAGTAGCTGAGCCGCGTGGCCAATTCCCAGTCGGAAACCGGGCTCGGTTCGCTGCCCGATCCCGGCTGCTCCAACCGGTACAGGAACGCGGGCGATGTGAGAACCCGGGCCAGGAGCAATCGAATCGCCTCGTCGTGCGGCATCTCCTGCTCCCGCAATTCGGCATCGAGCTGTCGAAGTTTGCCGGTGTCCTCGTCGGTCAGTGGACGTCGGTAGGCACGGGCCGCAAAGTCCAACACGGACTGCAGGTGAACCGGTTCGGTTTCCTTCAGCCGCCGTTGCAACGAAGCCGCCTGTTCCATAATCGGCTCACGGAGCGGCTCAAATCGGGCAGGGATGTCGTCCTGGCTGGCGAACTCCAGCAGTTGCTCGAACCCGGTCACGATCGTCAACGCATGACGAGAGACATAGTGCAGTTCGTCCCACAGCCGGTCGAGCTGCGCGGTCTCCTCCTCACTGAGCATCAGCCGCCGCAGAGGCTCGTCCTCGCGATGGAACAGGATCAGCGTGACCACCACATCGACCGGCACGATCCGTGAGTAGCACATGGCCAACGGGAACAGATCATGAAACTGGTCCATCGACTCGCGGAAACGCGCCTCCGCCGGGCTGCCTGGTTGCACGACAACCGGCACGCCGGGCAACAGCGACTGAATGTCTTCGGGTCGTTCGGTGACGACCTGCAGTTGTACGCTCCCCTCGCCATCAGTGACCGGCTTTAGCGCGGCTGTTGCGACGAACTCCGCACCGGCCACCAGTTCGGATGGCACGCGAACTTCGATCACCGCCGGCCCGCGAACGACCAGATCGTCCGCCGCGCCGTCGCCTTGATCGCCGAATCGCTTCGGATCGACCCCGTAGAGCGAGCCTTCCAGCTCCTCCGGCGTGGCCCGCGCTGCGAGCTGGGCCGGATCAATGTGGGCGAACAGCGGTCCGTTGAGCGACGTCAACTCTTTGCGCAGGGCCGCGTTGGGGAGGAGTGCGTCTGCCGGCAAGGCTGAGGTGAGCAGTGCCTCGATTGCGGACGCCAGTTCGGTCGTAGCCGCCGCATCGGTCGTGCCGACCCATTGGGCGAGCAGCGAATCGGGGGGGATCTTCGTCGCAGGGACGGTTCCCTCGATCATGTCCGAGTAGAAGTGCCAGGCAGCTTCGTGGCCGTGACGGTCGGCGTGCGGATTGGCGGTATCGAGGTCGTCGGCACAGTCGCCAGCGAGAGACCATGCGCGGTTCTCGCCGCCCACTTCGGCGATCTCCAGGTCGGCCTGGGTGAGGTCGCACGTGTGTTCGTGGTCGCGCGGGCCAATCACCACTGAGATGAGATCGCCCGCGTCGACGGCAACGGTGTCGACGAGTGTGATCTCGGCTGTACCGGAGCGACCGATGTGTCCTTCGCGGAGGACGGTTCGCCGGGAACCGTGTCGTAACTCGAGCGACCAACTGATGCCGTTGCCGCACTGGGGGTGAGCGTCCTGCACCCGTGCAGTCACCCGCACCGGACCGTCCACGGGGCTCTGCCACCCGACCGCGACCCACCGTTCGGGCCGCGGATGGACGGCGACCGTGTGCGGAGGCATCGTCCCGGGAACGCTCACGGTTTCGTCGGACGAATTCCCGATCACCGACAGCGCGTCCACACCCTCGATGCCCCATCCGCGGACGCAATCGAACTCGCCGATCTTTTTGAGCCGATGCGTAAGCGACTCTTTGATGGCCAGTTCACTGCCGGTCCGAATGCCGAGAAGGGTGAGCCACTGCTTGAGCATCAGCGGGTCAACGTTGTGCGCCGCTGCCAACGCATCGATGCCGGCTGTCTCATCGGCCCGGACGTCAGTGGCGGCGGCCAAGTACTTGCTCGTTGCCGCCAACGTGTCATGCCGCAGACGCTCGATGACACCCGACACGCCGCGCACATCGCGCAGCAGCAGCGGCTTCCGGCCCGGACGCTCGAAGCGCGGCCGCTGCCAGACGACGACGTCCGACTCCGGTCCATCACCCGCAGCCGCAGTCACGAGAAACCGGGTGACGTCGACGGCATCCGCAGGCGGCTCGATCTTCTCGCGGAAGTTCTGCGCGGGCAGCAGTGGCATGGCTGCCTCCTGCCAGTTGCGGATTAAGCCGAAGTGTCCGACGGGATTGAACTTCCACAACTGGTCCTGCCATGCACGGATTTCCGCCGCAATCGAGGCGGCATCGTCCGGCGTCGCCCCTCGCCAGCGGTTGCGGACCCGATTGAACAGGACCGAGGACGGTTCGTCCTTAACAAGCATCTCCGCCAGTAATCGCATGTACCTGGGGCTGAGGGCCTGTTCCCGGGCGATCGTCTCGACGATGCTTACATCTTCGGCCAACTGCTCCCGATGTTGAATGAGGACGGCGAAGTAGCGGGCGAGGTCGACGCGGCCATCTTCGTCGGTCAGTTTCGTCGGATCGGAGACGTTCCACCGATTGAGCACATTCGCGTCACCGAGCCGTCCGGTGTACCGCACGTAGATTTCGCGGATCTCGTCGAGGGTCTCGTTGGTCCAGTCGCGACGTGTGGTCGCTTCCGAGAACCGAATGCCGTCGGGTAACAGCACCGCGTGCTGCGCAACCTGCTTGGCGGCGTCGAGGTACTTGGTCACGAGCGCGGGCGACATCGACAAAGCGTTCCCCGTGTTGGTAAACCCCTCTCCGGCTGCCCCATCTGCGGGGAACTCGCGAGCCGGCTGCAACGGCACGCCGGTGAGGTCCTGGATCGTGTACGTGTACTCAGAGTTGTTGAGACGCCGCAGCACGACCGGTCCGGGATCGCCCGCGCTAGCGAGTGCCTCGGCGTCGAGATAGCGCTGCACCCAGGCAAGAAGGTCTTTCTTTTCTTCAACCTCAGGTTGCAGTTCGTCTTCGGGTGGCATTTCGCCGTTCGCCAGCATCTTCGCCACACTCTGCCAGGCGGGAGGATCACGGCGCACGTCATCCAGCGCCCTGAACCGTTGAAGGTCCAGTTCCCCTTCCTTGTCCTCCGTGGAGTGGCAGTCCAGACAGAATCGTTTCAGCAGCGGCACAACGTCCGCTTGATACTCCCGTCGAAGTGCAACGAAGGGCTTCGTGTCTTCGCCGCCGGAGTTTGCTGGTGCGAACAGGAACAGCAGCGACAGCAGAACCGCCCCGCGAACGCCGACCCCGCGAAGCTGTTTCTGCGAGATGTCCGTGCAGCCAGACCGATGGTGGTGTGTCATCATGAGCCGAACCGCCTTCTCTGTTTCCACGTCGTCGAAAAAGTCGTCGAGTCATCAGACTCGACGTTACCGCGAATTCGCTGCGCGGGGCAAGTCGGAGGGCGAGTGATCCGGGGCCATTCTAAGTTTCACTTTG
The DNA here is from genome assembly GCA_029259845.1 of Planctomycetaceae bacterium. Classification (GTDB taxonomy): domain Bacteria; phylum Planctomycetota; class Planctomycetia; order Planctomycetales; family Planctomycetaceae; genus JAHBXU01. The sequence goes on from JAJDEI010000174.1 coordinate 23,154, forward strand.
GAGAAGACCGACCGGGACAAGCTCAATGGTCACCCGAAGCGTCAGCGAGGAAGCGAACGTGAGTGAGCGATTCGTCCCTCGCTGACGCTTCGGGTTACGAGGTTGCCCAGCTTCCATCTTTGAACGGTCCTGGCAACTGATCGGCAGGTCGGAGCGCGTTCCTTCGATGGCGGTGCTCGCTCTGTTCCGGATGGCTGGGGCGAGGTTCGAGTTGCGCAAGTGTCGAAAGCGTTTCGTCTCTGGGGCGATGGGCGCATTCTCTGAACCGCACATAGCCCCAGAAAACGGGCGTGAGAGACCGTCCATGCGTCATAGCGCCCCAGCCACTCTCCGCTAACCACGGAAACCGATCGCCCACCACGGAGCACGGTACATTTTGCGACCGCTTGCAGAACGGTCCGGTGGCCTACGCAATCCTCGCGGGAACGACAAATCCCAGACGGTTCCCCATGTCGAGACGGTGGCCCTCTTGTTCGACAAGATGCTGGACGGTGCCCTCGGCGGGGGATGTGACATGGAACAACATTCCCCCGACGAGCACTTCGGCGACGCGGTCGTGTTCGAGGACCTGGCCGCCATTGCTCACCAGCCACTGGGCGAACCGGATCGGTTCATCCTCCGCGCCGAGGTCCGGGAGCACGATCGGGATGCGGTCCGTCTCAGTCACGTGCTCACACATTGGCCATTTCTGCCGCGTGGTAGCTGGAGCGGACGAATGGTCCGCTGGCGACATGCGAGTACCCCAGACGGCGGCACTGTTCGCCGATCACGTCGAATTCTTCAGGCGGGACATACCGCTCAACCGGCAATTGGTCCGGTCCGGGTTGCAGATACTGGCCAATGGTCAGCAGGTCGACGCCGACCCCCCGCAGGTCGGCGGCGACGTCCAGCACTTCGTCGACCGATTCGCCCAGTCCGAGCATTAAGCCGCTCTTGGTGAGCATGCCGGGGGCTTCCTCTTTAACCTGCGCGAGCAGGTCGAGTGTCCTCTGATACCCGGCGTTGCGGCGGACGCGGTCGTAGAGCCGGGGGACGGTTTCGGTGTTGTGGTTGAAGACGTCGGGCCGCGCTTCGATCACGCGGGAGATGGCGGCCCGGTCGCCGCGGAAGTCGGAGGTGAGCACTTCGACGGCGGCTCCGGTTCGTTCGCGGACTGCGAGGACGCAGCGGTAGAAGTGGTCCGCGCCGCCATCGGGCAGATCGTCCCGTGTCACGCAGGTGATGACCACGTGCTTCAGTCCGAGCCGTTGGGCCGCTTCGGCGACCCGCTGCGGTTCGTCCGCTTCGATGGTCTCGGTTCTTCCGCGAGGGACGGAGCAGAACCCGCACGGACGGGTGCAGACGTTGCCGAGGATCATGAAGGTCGCCGTCTTCTGCGACCAGCACTCAGTGCGGTTCGGACACTTGGCGCTCTCGCAGACCGTCTCCAGTTTGAGGTCGTCGATCACGCTGCTGGTGAACGCCATGCTGGCCGAGGGAAGCGGGCGTTTGAGCCACTTGGGGAGTCGGCGATGGGGGGAGGGGGCATTCGGAATGCGGAATTCGGAATGCGGAGTTGTTGTGCAGCCGCCGTTGGCGTGGGTGCCGTTGGCGCCGGCGGCTGCGGGGTCGCGTTCGATGTCGACAATGGGCAGATCAAGCATGCAGACAAACTTTGCGGGTGGTCCGCTTGAGCAGCGGGTGGTCGGTGTAGATGTGGATGCGTTCGTAGCCGAATGACGCGGCGACGTGCCGCACGACGGCCTCTCGGACCTTGTGCATGGCAACCGGGCGGCGGAGCTGCGATTCGAGTGACGTCAGCCGCTCACCCGGCGGAGAGGACTCGACCATCGCCAGGAAGCCGGGGTCGGGTGAGACGTTCAGGTACGCCCCGTGGTAGGTCGTCCAGTTCTTGACGGCTGCGCCGAAGGAGGCGAGTTGGCCGCCGCGACACCACAAACCGGGGGCGTTGTCGGCCCGCTTGGCGGTCACCTTGACGTCCCGGCAAGCGGCGACCAGCGCCTCTTCCAACCGATGTCGGTACTCCATTAGCCCGCAGCCGAGGCGGTCGAGCGGCAGAATCGGAGAGACCGCCAGTTGTCCCGGCGCGTGGATAAAGGCTCCGCCGCCTCGTGCGGTCCAGCGGACATCGATCGCGCAGGCGTTCTGATCGTGCGGTTCCGCCAGAATGTGAGACCGGCTCCCGTCCCGTCCCACGCTGATGGCCGGCGGATGTTCGTACAGCAACAGAATGCCCTGCGTGTCGCAGCGGCCACCGATCTCGAAGACCAGCCGCTCCTGAAGGCTGATCGCAGCGTCGTAGTCCACCAGTCCCAGCAGGTGCACTTCGAGCGGCGATGAGAGAACCTCATCTCGATGAATGACGGGAGCGGCTGTCATGGACGCCCTGACGGGAACTGCGAGTGTTCACTGGTCGAAAAAACGATCTTTCGCGTGCGTGATACACGGAACGAAAAATCTGATTACGAATCAGTGATTCTATCCGAGGCGTCCTGCGGCGACAACGACCTGCCGTACAGTCAGAGGCGGTTGCGTTGTCGGGGGTGTTGTTTGGGGTGTTGTGTTCGTGGCGTGAGTGGAATGGCGTTCCCCACGGGGATGGCGTTTGGTGCAGCCGTTGGCGTTGCCTCCGGGTTAGCCCAAGTTCCCCAGTGATTTGGGAAATCGGTGTTTCTGAAAGTTTTTTCGAGCCGGAGTTTGTCGTAAGTCGTTGATTGATGGTCGGGCGTTGAGGGTCTGAGAGTCGGATGACGGCCGATCGCGTTGTAGTGAC
>JAJDEI010000175.1 GCA_029259845.1 Planctomycetaceae bacterium
GGGCCTGAAACAACAACCCCCGCCTGCTCTGCTCTGCCATGAGCAGACCGCCTGTCGCGAACGCCGGGAAGTGCCGCCTCCCCACCACGTCCGCAAAAACCAGCGGCCTCGTTGCACCAACCCGGCGAGAAACCCGGGCTAGCGACGGGACCCCCAATCAGCTTGCACGCCGAATCTTCGATGTCCGTTGCAAGACAAAGAAAGGGAAAACGGACCGGGGCAGATTGTCGCGGATCGTGGGAGACCAACATCCCAACCCGCCCCTAATGAGACCCAAGCAACTTACAAGACACGAAGTCATGCCGTAGCCCGAGGCTCGCCGGGCGCCATGCTCATGTCGCGTAGCAGCATGAACATGCGGGGTTCGCACGTTGGCCTGTCCGCCCTGCTTCGCGATGCGGACATGGCACCGGGCGCGTCGTGATCAGGCGCGGACCGCCCGCTGTTTGACCTTCTCCGCGTCGGTGGTGGCGCCGGAGGCGAGGGTTGTGGGAGTCGTCGCGCGTTGCTGGTCCTGATGGTGTTGTTGCTGATGCTGGCGGTGCCGCAGGCGGTTGAGCAATCGCAGCATGAGCGGGTATGTGACCATGCTGCAAACGCTGGCGACGACCAGCGAGCCGATCAGCAGGGGAACGCCCACATCCACAAACAACCGCGTGATCGCCGACCACCATTCGCTCAACCCGTGGTACCGGAAAATCGCTGCGAAGTCCTGCTTGGAGATCGTCGACGGGAAGTACAGCGTCCCCAGCGTGTAGTTGAACCAGTAGAGTGGCACGACCGTGAACGGATTGGAGAGGTAGACGGCGAGTAACCCGGCCATCTGGTTGAAGCGGAACAGAGGCCGCGCGAGGAGCGAAATCAGTAGCACCAGCAGCATCTGGACGCCCACCGTCGGCGTCATGGCGATGAACACGCCGATCGCCGACCCCAAAGCAATATGGTGCGGGGTGTCGTCCAGCATGAGCAGAGCACGCAACCAATGTCGCGGATCGCTCCACCAGCGAAGTTGACGCGTTTGTGACATGAGCGGGCGGCTTTCGAGAGACCTCACGAACAACACCTCAATAAAAGAAGCGTGATGTTGTATCGAGGCGGAAGTCTATTCGAAAAATATCGGCAATTCCGGCAGAAATATTGGGGAGAACTTGAGCAGGCGTTACGCTCCGGCAGATGGCTGCGACGTTCCGCACGCCCGAATCCGAGATTTCGGGTTTTCTCCAGGTTTTCTTGATGCTCGCTTCGGAGGATGCTACTTCTCGGCGAGCAAGGCCTCCACGAGAGGGGTCACGTCTTTCTCGTAGGTGAATTCTTCGCGATTCGGGTCCTCATTGTCGAACCGTTTTCGCAGTTTTCCCGTCTTATCATACACGTAGACGGCGGGGATCGCGGCCAGGTCCAGGCGGTCGTGCAGCGCATCCGGGTCGTCCGTTCCCAGCAGGTTGTCGAACGTGGCCCCTTGTTGCGCGAGGAACTCAAGCACTTTGTCGCGGTACGATTCCGGCGGGCGACTGGCGCGACCGCTGTAGTCCAACGAGTATGAGATGCAGGCGACGGCGTCTCCCCGGTCCCGATGCAGTTGGACGAAGTGCGGGAATTCCCGGCGGCAGGGGACACAGGTTGTTGACCACAAGTCGAGGACGACAACGTGGTCGGTTTTCGAGGCGACCAATTGCTGGCCCTCGTCCCAGGTGACCATCGAGAGAGTCACGCCTTCCGCGTTGTTCGTCTCCGCAGCGACCGCATTCGTCCCCGGCTCGTTCGTCGGGGCGGCTTCGGACGTGTCGGGCTGAGGGACCGGGGGCGGGTCGGCAATCGGCGGCTCAGTTTGTCCTTCCGGAGCGGGGCCGATGTCCTGATCGATCGCTGCCGGACCGGACTGCGGAACTTCGGCGCTGTCGGTCGCACCATCGCCACCCTGTTCGCCGCAGCCTCCCAAGACCACGCAGAGGCATCCGACCCCCGTCCATACGGCACAGTTTCTCATCACGATTTGCTTTCGTCCAATTCCTGGAACGTGGCTCCTGCCTGTCATCATGGCGAAGCCTTTCGCACAGGACAAGCGCGCGGCGTTGGTGACGCAGGAGGGAGCATGCGCTGATTGGTGCCGCGGCAAAATGGTGATGGGGTCGGCCAGTGAGGCAAATCGGCCGCGGATGACGCGGATCGGACGGATCACCGCGGATGAGGACCGACCGGGAGGAAGGATTCTCGCCCGTCGGAACCTTGCAGAAGACAGGAATGGGCCCAGACACCCGGTGTCTCGAATCAGAACGGACCGTCCTCGACAAACGGAACGTCCTTTTTGTTCCAGGCATGAGACATCAAGTAGGACATCGGGTGTGTTCCGTCACTCCGGGTGTCTTCCGTCGCTCACGCTCCGGGCTTTGAGGAGGGGGACCGACTCGTGAGGCCTTCCGCGAAAATCCGCCCGATCCGTGTCATCCGCGGTCCAGGGCCATTTAAAGTTTCACTTTGGAGAGGACCGGCCGGGACAAGCTCAATGGTATCCCAAAGCGTCAGCGAGGAAGCGAACGTGAGTGAGCGATTCGTCCCTCGCTGACGCTTCGGGTGACGAGGTTGCCCAGCTTCCATCTTTGAACGGCCCTGGGAGTTGGGGGCGATTCCTCCTTGGACCACACAGGTGCGCCGCGTGCCGAGCGGGTTGGCGGATGCTCGATGGCAGAGCCGTCGGCTTGAGAACCGATGCGCGAATGTCGACCCGGCCGTCGGTGGTTTGTGCCAGCGGTCGCTCACGCGGAATCGTCAGGTCGATGTGAGCACGTCGTGGACGACGTGGCCGCCGACGTCGGTCAGGCGGAAGTCGCGGCCTTGATAACGGTAGGTGAGCCGCTCGTGGTCCAGTCCCATCAGGTGCAGGATCGTGGCCTGCAGGTCGTGCATGTGGACGCGGTTTTCGCTGGCGGAATAGCCCAGTTCGTCGGTCGCACCGTAGGTGAGTCCCGGCTTGACGCCGCCGCCCGCCATCCAGGCGGTGAATGCCCGCACGTGGTGGTCCCGGCCCAGCAACCCTCGTTTGAGGCGATCCTCGTTCATCGGCGTGCGGCCAAACTCGCCCGCCCAGACGACCAGTGTTTCGTCAAGGAGGTCCCGCTGCTTGAGGTCTTTGATGAGCGCTGTGACCGCCTGGTCGGCAGATTTGCATTGTTTGGGCAGGGCGTGCAGCAGGTCCCGTTTCTCGGTGTCGCCGTGGTGGTCCCAGTCGAGGTCGACCAACTGCACGATCCGCACGCCCTGCTCGACCAAACGCCGCGCGAGCAGGCAGTTGTTGGCAAACGACCGCTCACCCGGCGTGGTCCCGTACATCTCGTGGACGTGTTTCGGCTCGCGGGCGATGTCCGTGAGTTGGGGAACCGACGTCTGCATCTTGAACGCCAGTTCGAAGGCGGCGATCCGTGTGGCGATGTGCGGGTCGCCGACCAGTTCGCTCCGCATGCGGTTGAGTGCGTTGATGGCCTCGATTGACCGCCGCCGCGTGTCGGAGGTCATCCCGTCGGGGTTCCTCAAGAACAACACCGGGTCGCCCTGATTACGAAAGGTGACTCCCTGGTGAATCCCCGGCAGGAAACCGGTGCCGTAGATTCCCGGCCCGCCGCGGGGGATTTGATTGGAGACGAGCACGACAAACGCGGGAAGATCTTCGTTCTCGCTGCCCAACCCGTAGCTGAGCCAGGCCCCCAGGCTGGGCCGCCCCTCGAAGGCCGCTCCGGTTGCGAGGAACAACTGACCGCGCGGGTGGTCGATGGCGTTGGAGTCGCTGTACATCGACTTGACGAACGTCAGGTCATCGACGATCCCGGACAAGTGCGGCATCAGTTCCGAGACCCACGCGCCCGACGCCCCATGCTGCTGAAACTTGTACGGCGTGCCGAGCAACGTCGGCGTCCGCCGTTCCGGTTTGATGTTCGGAAACCGGTCGTCGCCCATCACCGCGGGGTCGACCGTTTTCCCGTCCATCTCGTTGAGTTTCGGCTTGTAGTCGAACAGATCGAGCTGTGACGGCGCGCCGGCCATAAACAGAAAGATGACTTGTTTCGCTTTCGGTGCGAAGTGCGGCGGCTTGGCAGCGTACGGACTCGATGCGATTCCCGGATGTGGTTCCTCGGCAGACGCACCTCCGTTGAACAGCGTCCCCAACGCAATCGACCCCATGCCCAGCGATCCGTGCAGCAGGAACTGACGGCGTTGCGCGACGGCCAACGGATTGTCCGGCGGGAGACTCACGGCCTATTCTTTCGTGATTGTTTCGTCGAGGTTCAGTAGCACGTTGGCGACCATTGCCCAGGCGGCGCATTCGGCGGGCTTCGGTTCGCCCTGCTGCTTGAGGGCACGGCCTCCGCCGAGCAGGGCGATCGCTGCGGCGGGGTCCTGCTCCCACCGCTGCCGCTCTTCCCGATAGTATACCAGCAATCGCTCCAATTCCTCGTCGTTCGGCTGACGGGACAGGCAAAGCTGGAAGCCGCGCGAAATCCGGGTTGTGGGAACCCGCCCTCCTTCGGACATCATCCGCCGGCCCAGGGAGACGGCGGCCTCGAAAAATGCGGGGTCGTTGAGCGTGACCAGCGCCTGCAGCGGCGTCGTGCTCCGCGCCCGCCGCGGGCAGGTGACCGTGCGGCTCGGCGCGTCGAATGTCGCAAAGCTCGGATACATGGCCGACCGTTTCCAGTACGTGTACAGCCCGCGGCGAGACCGTTTTTCGTCATGGCTGGTCCGCCAGCGAAAGCTGCCGAACAGGCGGTCTTCGGTGATCCCCGGCGGCTGCGGCGGAAACACACTCGGGCCTCCCATGTGATCGCTCAGGGTCCCGGAGGCGGCGAGCACAATGTCCCTCACGAACTCCGCGTCGACACGAAACCGGGGACCGCGCGCCAACAGCCGGTTGTCCGGATCGCGCTCCAGCAACTCTGCGCCGACGTGCGACGACTGCCGATAGGCGGCCGACGTCACCAACAAACGCAGCAGCGCCTTCATGCTCCAACCGTTTTGTTGAAACTCGGCCGCCAGCCAGTCGAGCAACTGCGGATGTGACGGTGCTTCGGACCGTGTGCCGAGGTCTTCGCTCGTGCGGACTAATCCGATTCCCCAAATCGCTTCCCAAAACCGGTTCACCGTCACGCGGGCGGTGAGCGGATTCGCCGGGTCGACGAGCCAGCACGCCAACCCCAGACGGTCTGTCGCTCCACATGCCGGCGGATGCAGCGACCCCGGCACACCGGGCTGCACTTCATCACCGTTGTTCAAGTAGCCGCCGCGAATCTTCAAATGCGTGAGATTCGGCTCCGGCGATTCCTCCACCACCAGAGTCGCTGAGGACTCGTTATTGAGTGGAGAGCGAACCTCAAGCTCCGCGTCCGTGAGCCGTCCTTCTTCCACCTCCTCCACTGCATTGTTGAACATCGCGAAAAGCTGGTAGTACTCCTTCTGGGAAATCGGGTCGAACTTGTGGTCATGGCACTGCGCGCAGCTCACGCTCAGTCCCAACCACACCGTGCCGACGGTATTCACCCGGTCGACCATCACCTCGAAACGCTGCTGCTCCAGGTCCGCCTGAACGGCCGAGCAGCGGATGAAACCGGTCGCGACCTTCTGCTCAGGGGATGAGTTCGGCAGCAAGTCCCCCGCGAGTTGCTCGACGGTGAAGACGTCAAACGGCTTGTCCATGTTTAAGGCGTGGATGACCCAGTCGCGATACTGCCAAATCTCCCGCTCGGCGTCGTACCCAAACCCGTTCGTGTCGGCATAGCGGGCCAGATCCAACCAACGCACGGCCCACCGTTCTCCATAGTGCGGCGACGCCAATAGCCGATCGACGAGCTTTCGATAGGCGTCTTCCGACCGGTCCTGCAGGAAACACTCCACCTCTTCCGGACTCGGCGGCAGTCCGGTCAGATCGAGCGAAAGACGTCGGACCAACGTCTGCCGATCCGCTTCCGGCGATGGGGCGAGCCGCTCCTGCTCCAAGCGGGCCAGCACGAAGTGATCGATCGGGTTCTTCGGCCATTTCCGGTCAGCGACCGGCGGCAGCGGCGGTCGCTGCGGTCGCACGAATGCCCAGTGCCGCGCATCCTCCGGCAAACGGGCCCCCTGACCGACCCACTCCCGCAGCAGCGCGATTTCCGGCGGCGAGAGCGGATCCGCTTCGGCCGGCATCCGCAACTCTGCGTCGTCACTCATCACCCGCGTGATGAGCGAACTCTGCTCCGCATCGCCGGCAACGACCGGACGCTCACCGGACTCGGCTTCGCGGAACAGCGACTCAATTTCATCGAAGCGCACCCCGGCCTGCTGCTCGTCGGGACCATGACACTCGTAACAATGCTCCACAAGAATCGGCCGGATGTCGCGGGCGAAATCGACTGTTCCCGGCGGAGCCGCTTCGTCGACTCCGAACGAACTCGCGCCGTCACGTCCCGCGCCGTCACGTCCCGCGCCGTCACGTCCCGCCCCGTCACGTCCCGCCCCGTCACGTCCCGCAGTGCCGCCGGACGGCACGCTTGCTACGACGACGGAATGCGGCGGTCGATCGGCTTGTTGGATCGTCGTCCAGTACTCCCTGCAGACCTGCGCGACGTCAATCTCCGCGATGGGGGGAACGTTCTCAATGAGAAACGAACTCGACGAAGTCCACGGGCGCTCGATGATGCCCAGCGCTCCTCCGAAATACGCGGCGACCAGCCCGCCCAGCAACGCCGCCAGCAGGCCCGCCCCGATCCAGGTTGTGCGAACACGCCGTTTCACATTCAAGCCGCCTCGAAGAGTTATTCAGTGGACCTCCGTCGGAGGCACTTGAATTGTACAGGAGACTCTTGACCGCTCGACTCGTGTCTCGGCCATCGCCTCGATCAACGCACACTCAACTACCGAGATTCCCACCCGAAGCATTCCAAGTCAACGGCAGAGCCGCGATGTTGGCACACCTGGGTGCATTCGCTCACTGGTGGGGGGGTGGCTGGGGCGATCTGGCACCGATGATGAGTCAGCCGCTCGGAAGTCTGGGGCTGTGGACCGTGAACGACCCACGTGACGGCCCCAGTGCTCCGTCTTAGGACACGTTTCCGCTGCCTCAACAGCGCCCCAGCCACCCTGAAATGAGCGAGCACCACCATCCAACGGACACACCCGGCACACCTTGCCCCGAATGCCCCACGACCGCATGATTTCATTGACATTCCGGCTGCCAACCCAGCGGCATTCACCCCGTTAGTCCGGGCGACGAACCAATCCTCGCGATTGCGCTCTGTTTTCATTGGCCCGATGCCTACACTAAAGGGAATTCACCGGAGTCATCCACCCTTCCACAACCGGCGTTGGCCCAACCTTAATGGACTCATGCCTGGCCGGGAATTGAAGGCGAAGGCCGCCAACTTGAACACGACAGCGGTAGAATCGCAGGAGAATCACAATGGTGCGTTTCCGTGTGACGACAATGCTGGGGTGCGCGACGTTGCTGCTGCTGCAGTGCTCCGATTCCTCCAATGCGCAGATTGGCTCCAATGCGCAGATTGGCCGTAAGTCGCCCTGCGTCCCCGATCCCGAGACGTTGGATCTTCATCCGGAGCCGCCGGGCGATGAGCCGCGAAACATTGATCCGGTCGCTTTCTTGCCAAAGCCGCTCACGAAAAAGCTCACGGTCGAGTACCACGACATGCCGCTCAATGTGGTGCTCGCCGAGTTCGGCAAGGAGATCGGTTTACCGGTGATCCTCGACGAAGTCGCCTTGGCGGATATCAGCGTATCGCCGGACGTGCCTGTTGATATCCGCTTACGCGATGAGCCGGCGTACATGTTGCTGGATCGCATCAGTGCGAGCGAACTGGGACTGGGGTGGTTCATCCGTGACGGCATTGTGCAGGTGACGACCATTGAACTCGCAGAGTCGGCGTGGGTGACGCGAAACTACTTTATCGGCGATCTGTTGCGATCCGGTGCGGATGAAGACTCGCTGCGTGAGATGATTGAATCGTGCACGGACACGTTCTGGGGCGAGGGCATCAATCCCGACTTGAGTTTTTTCCAGGACGTCATGGTTTTCGGTTGGCACGATCCGGTTCACTTTGAGATGCGGGCATTGTTGGAAGCGTTGCGGCACCACGGCAGATTCACATTCGTCTACGAGCCGACTGAGAACATTCGTCTCCGGGAAAAGTTGCACCAACCCGTGAGCGTGTCTTTCGTCGACACTCCGCTCAGCGACTTTGCTGCGCGACTGGGTGAACAAGCTCAAATCGACATCAGAATTGATCACACCGACCTTGATGACGTGGGGGTCCCGCTCGATGAGCCAATCAACGTGACGCTGGAGGCCAAGCAACTGGCGACGGTTTTGCGGATTGCCTTGGAACCGCTTGAACTTTGTGCCGTGCCGCATTTGGGACAGTTGCTGATCACGACAACCGAGCAAGCGGAAGGGATGCTAACAACCGTCGTCTGTGGCGTTGGCGATCTCTGCCGTAATCGGTGCGAGAGCGATGAGTTGATCGGCGTCATCAAGGAACATTGGAGTGTGTTCTACTTGGGGAACAGAGACGGTGTCGCGGCTCCGCGCCCCGACATTCTCGTGCTGCGGAGCTCTGAAAAGACGCTCGATGAAATCCGCCGTTTTCTCGACGACTATCGGCAAACCCGGGCGGAGTCAGCCAAGACGCCCAGCGACTACCGCCAAATTGAAACCCGTTATTATACGGTTACCGCCCAAGAGGCGGAGGACCTGCTCGTGACGATTCCCGAGCTAATCGAGCCGGGGACATGGAAGCGCGTCTCCGACCCGCACCAGCCGGTTATCCAGACGTTGGCCGACAGCGGAGTCGGGACGCTGCTCAAAGTGGCGGCCGCGCCTTCCGTCCGGGAGTTCGGCAGTCCGGTGTTTCCCAGTGGTGCCGGCAAAAATGATTCGGAGGAAAAACGGACGGCGCAGTCCGAAGCGAGTGGACGCGTCCTGGTGACTCCGCAAGCGACACTGATCGTCCGCCACACGAAGCTGACGCAACTCAAGATCAAAAGGCTCTTGGCCCGGTTGTGGGGAGCCAACAACGGAACAAACGACGACGGTCGAATCTTGAACACGCGAGGGAGTCGGAGCGGCTTCTTCCGCATCCCACTGTCACCGCTCATGTCTCGCCCACCCGTTGCGACCGTCGAGCCGTGACGCCGAGCCGATACACGTTTGCGGAGTATTCGCCGGAATGGCCAGCGTTGTTTCGTCGGGAGGCGGAGCGAATCATGCTCTTCGGAACGATCGGGCCACAAAACGGTGTTCGCCCGAGTCAGTCCGTCCGCACCTGAATCCGTCGCGGTTCGGGGCGTTCGGCCTTCGGGAGGAAGACCTCGAGCACGCCGTTGTTGATTTTGGCCGAGATGCGGTCGTGATCCACTTCATCGCTGAGGATGAAGGATCGCAGGAAATCGCAGACGTGATACTCCTGATGCAGCAATTTCGCGTCTTCGGGGACATCAGCGGTGACTCGTCCGAACAGGGTCAGCTTGTTGTCCTGGACCTGAAGCTCCAGTCCCTCCGCCGTGACGCCCGGAAGGTCAGCGCACAGGACGAGGCCCTCCTCCGTCTCGTAGATGTCGATCGGTGGAGCCGAGAGCCGCCGCTCGGCCGCGGGGGCTGTTGGCGATTCCCCCTGCGGTGGGGAAGCATCCGCCGCTGCGGGGCCGCGAGTTTCGGAGGAATCCGGCGGAATGGTGTCGCCGGGCGTGATGTCGCTCGTCATCCGTCCGCCTCCGTGACAGGGATCGCGCGAGGTTCCTCGGCCGCCGCTTTCGGCAGGTGAAGTTTCAACACGCCGTGATTCAATTCGGCGGACATCTCATCGTCACACACCTTTTGCGGCAGCGAGAAGGTCCGCTCCCAATGGCCGACCGGACGCTCGCTGCGGCGGAAGCGTTCCTCGGGAACCGCCTCCGACTCCCCGCGACTGACGGACATCGTCAACAGGCCGTTGGCCACGCTCAACTCCAAGTCGTCTGCCGAAACGCCGGGCAGTTCGGCCGTGATCAGGATTTCGTCCGTGAGTTCATAGAGGTTGACTGCCGGAAAGGGCCGTCCGATGCGAAATCCCTCCAAGGTAAGGGAGCGCATCAAACGATCGACCTCCCGTTCCAAATCGCGGAAGGCGTCGAACGTCTGTCCCCAGCGAAACACAGCCATGTTTGCTCCCATGCGCGCCACTATGATCGGCAGCGAACCGGGCGTATCGCCACCTTTCCCACTTTTCCGCAAACGCCGTACCAGTCCGAGCCGGCCACACCGGCTCCACCGATGGAGTCAGTCCCCTTAACCTGCTTTCTCATAATATGTTGTAGTGATGTTCTCGTTCTCATCGACTTGCGGGAATCGGCAATGCCCGCTGTCAAATTGGCAGAGTTTTCCTGTGTTCCAACTCTCTCGGCGGAATCGTGGGGATCGTCTCCCGCAGGAGAGCGAGTTGCAACGAACGGGACGGTATCGTCACGCCGCGGCTCGGCGGGAGCCTCGCCCTCCCTTCTGGTGCCGATAATCGGGGGGCGAGTTTCCAGAACGACTCTGACAGAGAAGACTTCTCAGCCGCTGTTGATATCATGGCATCGTCCAGAAAACCGATCCTGTCAACGGGACGCCGGGTGTCTGGGCAGAGCTTGTCCCGGCATCCGTTCGGTTCCGTCGATTCCCTGAGACCGACACGCCCCGGAGAGGTCGCACCCCATGACCGCCAGCACGGCCACCGATTTCGACCCGCGGCACCTCGACCCGCGGCACGCCGTCTATGCCGGCAGCTTCGACCCCGTCACGCTGGGGCACGTCGACATCATTCGCCGCGGAGCAAGAGTCTTCGAGCGGCTGACCGTCGGCATCGGCATCAACCCGGACAAAAAACCGCTCTTCACGTCCGAAGAGCGCGTCCGCCTCATGTCGGAAGTGATCGGCGATCTGTCGAACGTCGATGTTGTTTGCTTTGAAGGCCTGACGGTCGACTTCGTCCGGCGGCAAGGTGCGGCTGTCATGCTGCGAGGCGTGCGCACCGTCTCCGACATCGAAACCGAATTCACGATGACCCTCGCCAACCGGGCTCTCGAGCCGCGGATTGAAACCGTCTTCCTGATGGCCAGCGAAAAGTTTTCCCACATCTCCAGCACGCTGATCAAACAGATCGCCCGCATGGGACACTCGACCAACGCCGCCAGTCTCGGCGAGTTCGTGCCCCCGCAAGTCATCGAGCCGCTGGTGGCCAAGTACCAGGAGGAGTGATGAAGCGCCAGTCAATGCTTCAAAACGTTCGGCAGGATCGGTCGTGGAGCCCGCGCCTGTTGAGGATGTCCCTTGCGGTCGTGCTCCTGCTCGTGGCGTCCGAGTCGCTGTCGGCGCAGCAGGATGATCCGGCGTTGCGGCAACGCTTTCTCAAGGCGGTCGCCGATGCGACACGGAAGCTGAAGGAGCCGGATTTCTCTCTTCTCGCAAAGTGTCGGCGCGAGAGCCGGTTGACGTCGATTTCTCCGGCATGGCGTGCAGAGAACGCAGCTGCGTATGCCGAGCGTAACATCGACCCGATGGAAGTGGATGTCATGGGGTTCGAATGCGCGTTTCGAGGCCCGTTGGTCCTCCAAACGGGACTGACGGGACCGTCAGACGATTTGGAGTACGTCCGCGCCAGAAATCACGCCTATGTGTTCGCGTTACAGCGAGCGCCGAACAGCCAGCGAAACGCTTTGCAGTTTGTTGAACGAATGGGTTCCGACCCGCAGGTGGACGCACAGATCGTGGAGATCGAAGCCACCGTTCGAGGTGCCGCGTTCGCAGGTTATTATCTTTGGAGCATGGCCTTGTCGGACCTGATTGAGACTGATGCTTTCCGAATCATTCGCGTCTACGGCGTCGAATCAGAAACCGGCCCCCTTGTCCGCGTGGAGTTTGAGTACTCCCAAACCAAGGCCAACAACGAACCGGACATGACGTTCTCCGACGGATACCTCGTTGTGGACCCCAACCGCGAATGGGTCCTTCAAGAATACGGTGCCACCGTGGACGCGCATATCAGCAACTCGCGCAGCGTGGTTCGAGTGACCCTTGAATACGGCGATTCTGTCGAAGGGGTCCCAATTGCCACCAAACTGGAACGAAAGACCATTTTTCCGGACGATCCTGGGACGACGATGGAGGGTCTCGTGACAGTTGCGGTCGTCAGCAAGGACGTCCCGGAGGAAGAGTTCTATCTCAGCCACTACGGCCTGCCGGAGCCAACATTTGAGCGGCGGTGGAATGGGTCGTGGATCGTCTACCCCATTAGTGGCGTGGCTTTCCTGGCGATGGCATACTGGATACGTCGACGGCGGGCCGGTTGAGCGCTCCGGAGAGGTTGGTGCCTGACCCACGGCAATCGCACGTTCAAGCGGCTTGAAATGCTTGGTAAATGCCGTCGAGGACGGCTTCGTCCCAGCCGGCACAGAGGCGTTTGCCGCGAATGCTCTCTTTGAGGGAAGTGTCCTGCTGGAGAATGTTCAGAGAAAG
>JAJDEI010000176.1 GCA_029259845.1 Planctomycetaceae bacterium
TCGGCGAGAGCGCGGCAAAACTCGTCCGATCAAGGAGCCGAATCGCAGACATATCCCTCGATACGTCGAGATGTGGCGACGCCGAGCTGACGAGTTTTGACCGCTCGCAGTCAGAATGAGTTTTTCAACGGGCTGTTAGGCCGGTTGTCGCAGGACCTCCGGCGTTGGCAGGATTTAAGCACGACTGCTGCGGGCACAAGAAATCACCCGCCTCTTCTTCGCCCGAGTGGGGAATCTTTCTTGGATTTGCGGAAAAACTCGGATTTGCGCGTCAAAAAAGTGTGAAACCTCAGTCTCAGTCTATAGGAGAATCTGCTCCTCGCTGTTTTCCGCATATCGACGAGTTTCCGGGCCAGCCGACTGCGATGCCCGCAAGAATCGTCAAAAACTGCTCCGCTTCGACTGAAAAAGCGTAAGAACTACCGGACTCATGCCCGGTTAAGACTCCGAGAGGTGAACTGTGGAGTCGTCGATCGGTAACTTGGCCACGTTGAGCAAGCAGCTGGAAGAAAACCGGCCGAGATTGCTTGCCATCCTTCGTCGCCGCATCGACCCTGCGCTCAACGTCCGTCTCGATCCGGAAGACATCCTCAGTGAGGCGTACCTGATTGCCTCACGACGGTATGCCAAATTCGACCAGCAGACTCAGACGGCCTTTTCCTGGTTGTACCAGATTGCCATGGATTGCCTGATTGAGGCGTGGCGGCGAGAGACACGCGGTCGCCGCGATTTGGCACGGGACCTTCCGTGGCCGGAAGAGTCGTCGGCACAACTGGGAACCGCCCTGGCTGGACAAGGCACAAGCCCCAGCGAGGCGGTCGAACGTCTGCAATGCCAACATCGCATTCAACATGTGCTCAAACTGATGAAACCGGAGGACCGCGAGATCCTTTGGATGAGGCACTACGACCAAATGAGCTATCGGGAAGCAGGCGAAGTGTTCGGCATTTCGGAATCCGCAGCGACACTCCGCTACGTCCGCGCAATGAAGCGGCTGAAGTCCCTTTGGAAGCGTCTGTTCGGAACCGACGAATTGGCATGAACGAATTCACATCAACAGATGCGGCAGGCCCGGCGGATGAAATCCTCGCAGAGATTATGCGTGAGCTGGAAAGTGCGGGCACATCCGCACCGGCAGTCCACGTCTTTGTCGCCCGACACCCGGAATTTGAAGCGGAGATCCGTGAGTTTTTCAGCACGTTGGCAGCTCTGGAACGAACGCAGCCGCCAACTGAACCGCCGATTCCCAAGCAACTCGGTGAGTTTACGATCCTACGCAGAGTGGCGCGCGGCGGAATGGGGGATGTTTATGAGGCGATCCAGCAGCCCCTCAATCGTCAAGTCGCTGTGAAGACCATTCGTCACGGCCGCATCTCGCCGGAGCGTGAGGAGCGGTTTCTCCGTGAGCAAGAAGTCCTGGCACAGCTCCACCAGACCAACATAGTCCCCATTCACACAGCGGGTCGTGAAGGCGACCTCCAGTATTTTGCGATGCCGTTTATTGAGGGCGCGGCACTGAACCACGTGGTCCGGATCGTACTCGAACTCGGGATCTCCGGCGAAACCTCTTCCTCGCCATCATTGGCAGGTCTCGTCGTGCAAGTCGATCGCGACACACCGGCAAGCGATCCATCAGAGTCCACGTTTGTGCCGGCGGAGGGTGATGACTCCACGCCGCCGAAATCGGGCGGCCAGCTCACCAAGCGAACGATCTTTTCGACGTCGTATCACCGCTCGGTGGCCGAAACGATGGCCGATGTGGCAGACGCGGTGGAGTATGCCCACGGAGAGGGGATCCTGCATCGCGACCTCAAGCCGTCCAATCTGATGGTCGACCGGGACGGCCACTGTTGGATCATCGACTTCGGCTTGGCCGGTTTCGTTCGAGACTCCGATGAGGAAGACATGAAAGAGGCGGAACAGAACGGCCATCGGATCTCAGCCACCGGCATCATCGGCACGCCGAGCTACATGGCCCCGGAGCAGTTCAACCGCGATTCGCTGAAGGACCAGCGGACCGACGTCTGGGGGCTGGGCGCGACTTTGTACGAACTCCTGGCGTTGCAAGCGCCGTTCTCAGGGGAGAGCCAGTCGGAAATCGAGGAGCAAGTTTGCCATGCACCGATCATCCGACCTCGGGCATACAACAACCGCCTGCCGCGCGATCTGGAGGCGATCTGCCTCAAAGCCCTCCGCAAGTCACCGGAGCAGCGTTACCAGTCCGCGCAAGAATTCGCGGACGACCTGCGCCGCTGGCTCCGCGACGAACCAGTCACCGCCCGCCCGGCCCGCGCCCCGCGCCGCGTCTGGAAATGGTCCCGCCGCAACAAAGGCTGGGCGACGGCGATTCTAATCGCACTGCCAGCACTAATTGGCGCAGTTGCCTTACCGCCCCATATACTACTTATCGAATCGCAGACTCAACAACATATTCGGGAACGGATGCGGATTCGACTTACGGATCGGAGTGTGGGTTGGTCGGACCGTGCCGTGGGTACTGCGACGGAGTTTTCGCACTCAGATGAGTCCCGCGATCACGTTGCAGCGACACTCATCGGACTGGATGCGACGATCACGAAGAAGTTCGACTTCGGGGCATCGGCGCTCGCCTTCGACCGCGACGGAACGCGGCTGTTCATGGGCGGCCTCGCACGGGATGACCCTGCCAAGTTGTGGGCAGGCGGCATCAGCGAACCTCGGCGCTCGGCACAAGGCGGAGCCGGACCGGTCGGTTTCACTGACGATGGAACGCCGGTACAAGTCGTCCTTCAGCCGAATGGTAACCTGCTACTGTGGGACTCCGACGCAGGAGAATCTCTTCGGGAATTGCGCATCCCAGAAAACTTCGAAGTGGAGCCTAGCAATCAGGACAGGCCCGGTGCCCCATACGAAATCACCGCAACCCCCAATCTGTCACACGTCGCACTCGCAGGGACCGACGCGGACGGCGGACACTCGATCGCTGTTTGGGATGCAGGGACAGGTGATCTGCTCCATGTGCTGACGCATTCACTCTCAGAGGAATCGAAGAAACTGCCGAAATCGGCCCTCGAATTCGCTCCGGACGGCAGCTTGCTGGCGCTGGGAGACCGCAGCGGCCAAGTCGTAATCTGGTCGCTGCAGGACGGAAATGTCACGGCCCGCCTTTCCGCCGGACGAAACGGGATTGAATCGCTCACCTTCTGTCGCAACCCGTTTCGCTCTCGGACTAGCCTCGACGAAGCCGAAAAGGAATGGCTGCTGGCTACCGGCGACGCGGGGGGGACGGTCGTGATCTGGGATCTCAGAACCACGTTCTTAAAGAACATTCTTCGCGGTTCTCATTTCAACGTCTTTGCCCTCGCGTTCAGTCCGGACGGAACCCTGCTGGCTTCCGGCGGACGGAATCGTCCGCGGCTGTGGGACGTCGCCACTGGAAAACTCTTGCTGGAGCTCGGCTCGGCGGACTACGCGACCGACCTGCTCTTCTCACCGGACGGCGGGCGGCTCGTTGTTACCAACCAGCACGTCTTCGGCGCCGCAAAGACCACCATCTGGGAGGTGGACTACGGACGCGGCACCCACACCTTCCGCGGCCTGTCCGGAAACGTGCAAAAGATTTGCCTCAGTCCGGATGAGACCCGTCTGGCCGCGTTCACGCACGAATGGGAGATCGGCGTCTGGGATACGGGCAGCGGCCGGCTCCTGCACGCCCTGGAAGCTCCTCAGGGGTTCCTGGCAGACAACTCCGCCATTGCATTCGACGAACAGGGCCGCCACCTCGCGGTCTCGACTTGGGCGGAAGCCGATTTGTGGGATCTCGAAGAAGGTAAGCGGATACAAACCTGGAACCTGCCCTACGGGATCGCCGATACGCTGGTCTTTCGGCCCACCGGTGAGTTGCTCTCTCTGCGAAAGGAAACCCAGACCGGAGAATGGCCCCTTAGCGATGTCTCGCCGCAGGATTCGCCCCGCGTCTGCCGGCTGCGCAATCTGCTGGGTGAACAGCCGCTCAAACCGATCGCCGAAATCCGCGAGTTCAACTGGCATGTCTTCAATATCCGGGCGGACCGGAACGGTGATTCATTCTTTGTCGACGGCCTGCACCGCGACGCCGCCGGCGACCGGCACACGATCCGGGCATTTGATGCCCTCACCGGCGCGGAGCGGTGGTCGATGCCCTCTTCCTACCAGGGCGGGCTGATGCTGGTTGGCCCGACCGGAGCGTTCATCGCCGCGCAGTCGGATGCCGGTGCGGAGTTTGTCGTCCTTGAGGCACCGACAAAGGGGCACCACGGCCGGTTACCAAGCAACACGGTCGGCCTCGGACCCGACGCAAAGATGTTCGCCGCACGGAGAGGCCGCGATGACGGCGGAGGTTACTCCCTGTTGCGTTGGGGAGACACCAAACCACTCGTAACACTCGGAATCGACGAAAAACTTCTGTCGCCGATCGCCACGTTCAGCCGTGATGGGCAGCAATTCCTGTGGGGGAACGCCGACGGCACAGTCGTGCTCTGCGACTTGTCCGCGATCGACAGGACGCTTTCGGAGTACGGCATCGGTTGGTAGTTTGGTAGCCACGTATCCCTCTTCTCTGGGCCACCACTCACACTCGGGAGACAACATGCAATACCGAAAGCACAGACGAGGCTTTACGTTAATCGAACTGCTGGTCGTGATCACTGTGATCGCGATCTTGATCGCCCTCCTCCTGCCAGCTGTCCAGATCGCTCGCGAAGCTGCCCGCCGAACGCAATGCAAAAACAATCTCAAGCAGATTGCGTTAGCACTTCATAATTACCACGACACGCATTCCGTTCTGCCTTTCGGAACGGGTGGCAGGGTGCTCGGCGTTCGGCCCTTACAATGGGGTTGCAGCCGAGTGAACGCGTTCATGCTCTTGCTTCCGCACATTGAGCAGAAACACCTCTACGATCGGATTGACTTTAGCCTCAGCAATTGCAACGAGACAGTTTTCAATTTCCCAACCTACTACTTCGACTTTCATGAGAAAGTCTTTCAGACGAAAATACCAATCTTGTTGTGCCCCAGTGATAGACAGAAAACGCCGGCCACTCGCGAGTTTGGCTATTTGAATTACCCCCTCACCTTCGGGACGACATGGAATTACAAGGACAAATCAGATGGACCGTTTCACATTATCAGCAACACGCGAATCACCGACATCACCGATGGCACCAGCCAAACGGCACTTGCCAGTGAGCACGCATTGGCGGGCCCACTGCCTTCCAGCACACCAAGTCATGGAAAGTTCCGATTACGTTACGGGTTCAAACGCCCTCAGGGTTCCTCTTCGAATCAGGCAGCTTTGGAGACATGGTGCATGCAACAGGCGTTTCCTAACGGTGAAGTGAGCTCTTTAAAGAAAAACTGGGCACTCGACCCCATCGGTTACCACCATGTGATGAAACCAAATCACTGGTTTTGCTATGAATACCGATTTCCAACGAAACAGATATACGGTCCCAGCACGGGCACGTACGCTCACTTCGTGGTTCCACCCACAAGCCTGCATCCAGGCGGAGTCAACATGGCGTTCGCTGATGGAAATGTAAGATTCATCAGCGAAACAATTGACCAGGATCTATTTAGGGCACTAGGTACGATTGAAGGAGAGGAAATCATAGGAGAGTTCTAAACGTTGTTTTCAGGTAAGGAGCCACGTGCGTGTTCGAGAGACATCCTGATCAAGGAGAGGGCCATGCGGAGCAGATTATATTTCCCCACGGTTGTGACTTTGATTGTGTTATCCGGCTGTCCGGCATCGGAGCAGTCGACAGGCCGGAAAACAGTCGAGCCCGGGCTTGAAGCAGCGTTTCAGGACTATTGGGATGCAGTGAGCAATTCACTGACTCACGCCAAGGCCGGAGAACATATCCCTTTTCACGATCTTTCCCAATCATGGCAACTTCTCCATCCGGATGTCAAAGCCAGGAACTCGGTGTCAGCGTTTCAGGATCAACAGGAGCGCTGGATGCGAGAGCCTGCCCGCGATAACAGATGGATCATCGAGACGATCATCGACAATGCGTCGATTGAAGGGGAGACCGCCCACGGCAATCGCACGTTCAAGCGGCTTGAAATGCTTGGTAAATGCCGTCGAGGACGGCTTCGTCCCAGCCGGCACAGAGGCGTTTGCCGCGAATGCTCTCTTTGAGGGAAGTGTCCTGCTGGAGAATGTTCAGAGAAAG
>JAJDEI010000177.1 GCA_029259845.1 Planctomycetaceae bacterium
GCAACCTTCGCCTTGAAGCGTGGATCAAATCGACGTCGTGTCCGCGCCATCATGCACCTCCGGATGACGCCACGATATCCTCTTCTCAACCTCCCCGAAATCTACCTTAACCAGTGGTCCGAAAACCGGGGTCCACTTCACTTCTCCTGTTTTGAGCGACACGCATAGGCCAAGCAGGGGCCGCGCATCGCCCGGTTTGAGTTGGCCCCTCGCTCAAAGCAGGCGCTTTTAGCGAGAGTCACGGAACAAACGACAGCAGCAAACAGAGACAGACAGGGTGCGACCGCCCTGGAGCACAAGCAGTGCTGCCAAGGGCCCGACTTACAATTGCGTCACAGATTGGATCACAGAATAAGCGGCTGACCGGAGGTGGTAGCCGGGAGAGCACGCGCCTTCGGGAGATACTTTAATGTCATTAACTCTGGTAGAGTCGAAAGCAGACTAGCTAGTGTTCATAACACTAGTGGCCGACAGGTGTTATAGGCGCGTCTCTGCAAGCAGAAAGGATCTGGGCAGGGACAGCGATCGGAAGGTAATATAAGCATCCTAGCGATGACATGCACGACACTGACATGCACGACACTTGGGTGTTCTGTTAAGTGTTCACAACGATTCCAGGACACTGTGCCACTTCGTGGAACCGCACGTAGCAATAGAGACGTTATTATTCCGAGTCATTGTGGAACGTCTTTCCAATATAACAAGTGACGGCGCCCTTGTCAGCGATGTATGTTGTTGTCTAGACTCACGTCGGCCTGGGCGGGGGATAGGGCAACGCAGAGGTGCGACCCGAGCACCGTCCCAGGGGCCAAGATCGGAGCAAGGGGCCGGGCGCCCAGGTGTCCGGTCCCGCTCCTTTCCTGCTTCCGCCCCCTACCTGCCCCATTCCGAGATTGGCACCAAAGCGTGAAACCCTCGCGGCAGGGAGGCCGCGAGCATGGCGACACGATGTCAGGCATGGCTGAGTTCGCTCGACTGGTGAGCGGGCGTGGCCTGCTTGAAATCAGATCCTATCCGTGACGCCGGTAGCGGCCTCAGTGTGGGTGTTCGGCGTTGATGCGTGGCTCGCTCGGAGAAAGAGGCCAGCAGCCCTGGAAGGTCCAGAACTGCTGACCGGATGTCGGCCTGGCAGGATGAAGCCGGTGCCCCGCTCACCCGGAATGCCGAAGCGAACCGAATCGCCTACGCGGCGTCCCGGTTGGGTGAACCGATCCTGGGGAAGTTCCCCGCAGGTTGCTTGAGGGCATGCGGCAGAATCCAGCGCGATCGAAGCTCGAAGCCGCAAGCGGTGCACTGATGCACGGTCTTGCGGTGAGAATCCTCGGCGATGCTGATGAGCGTTAGCTCCGGTGCTTTCGATTGGCACCGGGGACAAGTCCGTACTACAAAGCCGGAGAGATCGACTCGGGCAATGCCTTTGGCCTTGAGGCCAACGACCACGCCATCAGGATCGAGAAACCGCGCGTCGTGCTGCTCCCCGTCAATGACTGCGTAGCCCCACCAGCGCTGCGGAAGCTCCGGCCAAAACACCACCGCCACATTCGCACCGAGAGCGAGCAGTCGCTCTGCCTCGTCCCGATTCTTTTCATCGGCTGAAAAGGTGAGGTGGTAGTTTTGTGGCCACTCGCGATTTCCCGTGCTTCCCTGGAGATAATCCCGCATCCTTCGCGTCAGTTTGGTGTAGTCGAAGAACTGGACGTTCTCAAACTTCGCCAACAGTTCCGGATGGAGCCTTTCCCACGGGATGTCACCGGTCCCGTTGAGCCGCGCAGCGGGAATCAGTTCCCGCCACTCGGCAAAACGTGCGAGTTGATGGAGTTCGACCTGAAGCATCGTGAGGAACAGGTCCTGATCCTCCAGGTACAGCGCAGCCCGCCGGTCGCGGGCCAGCGTACTGCTGGGCAGTTGCATCGTGCCGCTGGTGTGCCCCAGGCAGCCTCTCAGGCAGCCGTCGGTGGCTGCCGGACAAAACACACCCGGAGTGAGGTAGAGCACCTGATTGAGCACTCTCACTCGCTCACACTTTTGGGCTTTCTTCGATGAGCCCAGCAGCCGCTGTGGCGGACCGTAGGCAGCCAGGATCTCTTGAGCCGTCATTCGCTGAAAAGCCGTCTTGGGGTCGCCTGTTGGCAACACCTTGAACCGACTTCGCTTCTTTGTTTCATTCATGGCAATCTTCCCTGATGCAGCCTGGTGATCCGAAGGGACCGGCTGCGAAGGCTCCCTTCGCCTGAGGCGAGCCGCTTCAGGCCAAAAGAGAACCGCAGAGAACAGAGCGCATGAGCGAAACGCCAAAGACGTTCCAGCCAAGCCAACATTTTACTCAATTCAAATTGCCAAAGAACTTTGAGAGGCGCGTTGGGGCCTGCCCTGCTGACCAGCAGGCTCCAAACTCCCGGACGGAAACGCCCGGAAGAAGCGAACGTGGAAATCGACCCGGAATCTGGATTTTCCTCGGAATGGTCGAAGGGTCTCGCCTGACGGTCAGCAGCAGTTTGTCGCTGAGAGCGTGGGAGGGTCGCCTCCGGCGGCGTCCGCTGAGCCGGACTGGAAACGATGGCGGGGATGTGTGTTTCGAGGAATTCGACAGGTATCGGCAAAAAGGCTCAATCGCTCTTTCGGCGTTTTCCGTCTCTGGTTGTACCAGTCTCTGAAAACGAGGAGGGGCCAGCGGCGAGTGCGGTTGTGGGTGCGATCGGCCGATGAGTGCCGGGCCGGTCGGCTGCCGCTGGTTTTGCCAGATGCCGCCAAACTGTGATACGCTCTGAGACCATGCTTGCTCGCTACACCATGTACCGTGGGAAAAGGCCGGCCTCCGAGCCGTTGCCCGAAGGCTGCCGTGTCGACACCCGCAAACACACCCGCCACTGCTTGCGACCGAGTGAAGACATGGTGGTCAAATACTTGAGCGACTCGGAATCGTATCCGTGGGAGCAATTCGCCCAGGATTACTTTGAGCTTCTGGAAGACCGGTTCCAAGCCGACCGCGTCCCGTTTGATGAACTCGCTCAGAAGGCCAGCGAGGCGGACGTCTCCCTCGGCTGTTCGTGTCCCACCAGAAAAAACCCGGACGTCTCCCACTGCCACACGGTGCTGGCCCTGCGATTCATGAAGGAGCGTTATCCTGAGTTGGAGGTCGTCTTTCCAGAGCGGAGAGACGTTGAACCGTCCTGATCGGCTGCACCAAGGCGCGATTGACGTGGCAGCGCCGTTGTCAAGGGAATGGCCGAGTGAGCGGCTGACGGCCTGGGAAGGGCTAAAGGTACTGCAACACACCTTGCAGGTCCTGTGCTGAGTCGCAGTCGTGCACCAGCATGAGCATTTGAAGCAGTTCTCCGACTTTGTACTTTCCCTGATGGCAATAAAGAATCCCGGCGTGTTCGACACCTTGTGCATGCATCTTCAGGAAGTCGTCGTCATGGGTGACGATGACGCGGTGTTGGGAGCGAGCGAATTCCACCTGCCGCCGGTCGCCTGCGCCCCGAAGACCGGCTTCGACGGTGGTGGTCACGTCGATGCCGTGTGACCGCAGGCCGAGTGCGATTCCGGGATGGACGTGCTCATCAAGATGAAACCGGATCACTTTCGCTGCCGTCCTTGCGGTTCAGTATTCCATCTCGAAGTTGGGTGAACTTGGTCGGCCCTTGCTCGGCTTCCATTCGTTCTGCCAGTGAATCCGCCTGTTTCATTTGGCGGCTGATTTCCTCTCGATGGTCCAGGTAGTACGCCAACGCCGCGTACACGTCGGCCAATTCGAGCTGCGGAAAGCCGGCAATGATTTCTTCGGGCGACTGCCCCTGAAGATTGTGCCAGATGTGAATGTCCCACACCCGAATGCGCGTCCCGCAAACGCAGGGCTTGCCTCCGCAGATATCGGGAGTGCTGATGATGTGTTGTTGGGAAAGCGGCTGCATGTCTGTGGCCATCTTCGGATCTCCTTTCTTTCAGAATACCACGATTCATCGAATGCCGTCAAAATGGATCTGTGGACTTGCCCTCCAGTTGCCGCTCTGGCCGGTCGGCCTGCGCCTGCCGGACGGAGGCGAATCCAGCCCGGCGCGAGCACGGCTCCCCCACCCGACCGCGTTTGTCTGCTGTTAACTGTTCTTGTTGGTGCGGGAGGCCGAGGGGTTGGCTTCTGTTCGACCATGTGACTCGGCTTCCCGAAGCTGCCGAGTTTTTAACAAGCGAACATAAGATTGAGGCCGCTCAGACGCAGCCGCACTCTCAAGTCGCACATCTCTTGGAAGCAGCAACGATTTCGGCGCAGACGTGCTAACTCAGGTCCGCCATGGGAACGACGGCGGAGACAAATCTGCTGGCCGCTGTGCCAGCCGGCAACGATTCCTGCACAGCGTCAGACTGTCACTGATGACAGCAGCGACCAGTTATGGCATGCTCTCAGGAAATGTGAGGAGTGACGTGGGGAGAATCAGGCGGGCAACGAAAAAAGACGTGGATGCCATCATTTCCGTTCAGCAGCGAGCGATCGCCGGGATTGCGTGTGGCTACAGTTCCCCCGATCTGGCTGCCTGGTCGCAAAGCGCGGTTCGGCGCGGTGACCATCTGGCGAATGCGATCGAAAGCAATCTGGTGTGCGTGGGCGAATCTTCGGGTGGTCTTGGAGGTTTCGCAGAACTCGGCTCGCAACGTGATTTTCTCGTCGCACTCTACGTTGATCCGTCGTGCTCTCATCAAGGACTTGGCACCGAACTGTCGCACGCAATCGAGTCCCTTTGTCGAGACGCCGCCGGTGTCGGTGAACTTCGCGTGTGTAGCGGACTGAATGCCGTCTCGTTTTACGAGCAGCGTGGCTTTGTGCGTTGCGGCGATTCCACGATGAGTTTGTCCACCGGAGAGAGACTGGCATGTGTGTCTCTGTCGAAGACGCTCAAGAGTCACGTGGAGTGAATCACTGTGACCTCTCCCACAGAGGCAGCGTCCGGATTTGCGTTCTGTGTCGAAAGCCGTCTGTCGTCAGCAGCAGTGAGCGACCAGCGGCCGGCTCCGGCAACGGCAAATCCTCCAAGGGCCAGACAAGCAGACGGCCAGAACGGACCAATCCGTAACCCGCGCCCACAGAAACTCGGGAAGCTCAAAGGCCGGCTCCCCCACTTCGGCGTAAGCTTGGATCTTCAGTCGGTCACGACCGATTAGATGCCGTCCGGGAATTTCTCCGGAAAGTTGTGCCGGTCGAACCAATCGCGAAGCGCTTCGTCGACGATGGCCTGCTCCGTTTGAGGGGCCTGTCCAAAGAGCTTGTTGAAGGCAGCCACTTGGGGGAGCAGCTTGGCATGAGCCGCTACGAGGCGGAGCGTTTTCTGCTGCCGTGATGGTTCGCCGGCCGAGTGCAACAGATTCTGAGAAGCCGGTTCGTTCTGCGGTGCGGGCGGAGAAATGTTCTCTGTTGCCGGACGAGAAACCGGCGGAGACTGAGAGGCGTCTGATTCGTGATCTTCGAGCGACGAGCCTCCTTTGAGAGCCTGCAGGCGCGATTGAAGGTCTGGCGTGCTCAGGATGGCGTCTTCGAGCGTGCGCTGTGTCATGCGGCCCTCCCGTGTCGCTCTGACGAAAGCAGATCCGGAGCAAACCGCTCGGCAATCTCGTGGTACAGCCGCCTGAAATCGGTCGCAGCCCCCTGCCATCGTCGCTGCTTGCCGCGACTGACGACGGTGCTTTGCTTGACCGCTTCGGGAAGCGGGTTTAAGAAGCGAATCCTGGTCTCGGCCACCGGCTCGCTGAGGTTGGGAACAAGCCGATCGAGCTCGGCGATTGTCCGCGTGCGGCGGGTGTCAAGCTTGTTCACAATCAAACACGCTTGGCGGTACCTGCGGCTGTTGTTAATGCGTCTGGCTTTCTTGAGGAAGTCGATCGCTTTGGCCGTGGTGCGGAGATCAAGGAGGTTGGCTTCAAACGGAATGAGCAGCAATTGGGCTTGCAGGATCAGAGACAGGCTCTCATCGCTGAACCCGCCGGCCGCATCGGCAAAGACCACGTCATGGTGAGCCAGAAGCGTTTTGAGTTCACGGTCGATCAGGCGGATTTTCTGCTTGAGTTCCAGATCCCACGGGACGGTGCGCAGCGTGATGGCCGGTTCCGCTTCCTGCAGCCATTCGGACGCGGAGTTCTGATTGTCCGCATCCAGGAAGCCGACTCTCTTGCCGGAGTCGTAGGCCATCACGGCGAACGTGACCGCCGTGGTCGTTTTTCCGGCACCTCCTTTTCCCGCAGTGACAATCAGCATGCCTCAAACGTGACACGGATTCAAGCAGCTCGCAAGAGGCAAAGTGGGCAGCCGCCGCCACAGCAGCAGACTCGGCAACAGCAGCGTTGCCAACAGGCATAAAACGCTGGCTGACCGATGAGGCACAGCCGGCCCGCGATGCATGCATGAGCTTGCGGCTGACAAGACCCGCCCGGCAGACGCGGCCGAGCGAGCCGGCTTGGGAGCGAAAGACTTACGACATGACCACGCGGAGCGGGCATTGAAGCCCGCCCGGCATGATCGCACGGATTGTTTAAGCAGCATACACGCCGCCCCCGGACGCCGCTGCCTTGCCGGCATGTTGGCAGTGCCTGCATGCTGGCACACGCAGCATCGGTCGCCATGAAGGCATGACGGGAAGGGGCAGCGAACAGAGATCTGAGCTGCTTGACCGCATTCTTACAGCCACGGCGAAGCTGGTCCGAGCCTGTGATTGAGTCGAATGGACTGTTGCGGGGCAACGCGGTGAGGGCTCTCTGAGCGCCTTTGGCCAACCGTCCGCCAACCGGGCTCCCGAACTGGTGGGCAGGTGCCGATGGCCGGGAAAGCTCCGAGACTTGGAAACGGTGTTTGCCTTTGGCCGGCCGTGAGTGAGCCGAAAACGAACAAGCGCTCTGGCTCGCCCACCAGGCGACCTTACGGCGAGCGATTCAAAAAATCCGTGAAAGCCGCCAAACGGCAGGTCAAATCACGGGCGGTGCCGAAAGTGCTTGCCAGTTTCCGGGAACCTGTCTACTGTTTGGTTCAAGTGGCTTGAACAAGGCGGCCGCAAGGAAAACCGCGTTACAGGTTGAGGGGATTGTCCGGCGGGTGGGGGCCTTGTATGGTCTTACCAGCAGCAGCCTCACGAGTGAAGCAGAGGGAGTCGCCGATGAAAGAGCGGTGGGACGACTTTGACAGTTCCTGCGATGAGGGCACAAGAAAACCGAGCCGGCCGCCTCGGTTTTTTCGATGTCCTCGGCACTGTGGAGGCAGCAACGAGAACAGACTCTGTTTTTGAAGTGTTAAGCGGGGCCTGAGGCTGTCTCTGCTGACCTGTCAAGCGGGCTCTCCGGTCGAACGCCAACGCCGGCTCTTTCCGAAACAACGGCATGACGCTGACAGCACGGCAAGTTTCGGCGTGCGCTCGCCGGCAAGCTCGGCTGGGCCAAGCCGGTTGCGACAGCCAACACCTCCCTGCGAGGAACGTTGCGGCTGTCACTCAGTGAGCGGGCCGTCGGTGGCAGTCGGGCGGGCGGGTTCACAATCGGTGCTGTCATTTTGGGTCCGGTTCGACTGTCAATTCGGGTCCGATTCGGCTGTCATTTCGGGTCCGATGGGCTGTCACTTCGGGTCCGGATCGGTGAGGTAAACGACGGAATCGACTGGAGAATCGGCGTGCTAAATAAGATCAGAAATCAAAAGAAATCATTAACCGGAAACCGGTTGATGATGAGTGTGAATTAAGTTGACGGGGATGAAGGGAATTCAAGCCACAAGACAGGGGACGGGACACACCTGCAGCGGGTCACCGGGCCTGGAGGAACTCAATCTTGTCGAGTTTCCGCTCGCTTTGCTGGCCCGACAGATTCCTTCGGATCTGAAGACGCTCCGGTTTGAAGACTCGATCTTCGACCGCAAACTCAAACGGAGGGTGCACCGCCAAGTGATTGTCACGGCGGCCGATGCGTGGGGGCTCCCGAATGCACTCGACATGGACGTGTTCCTGGCCCTGATGAAGCTGACCCACGACAAACATGGTTTCCGCGAGCGGACCGTCGAATTCTCGTTGTACGAGCTACTCGGCCTGCTGGGGTGGCCGCAGGCCCACGGCGGCTACAACACGCGGCTCAAGCAATCGCTCGACCGCTGGCTGGGAGTGACCGTGAAGTACGTCAATGCCTGGCGAAAAAAGGGCTGCTGGACAAGCACCAAGGGGTTTCACTTCCTGGACAATGTGGAACTGACCAACACACGCAGTGAGTACGACGCCGACGAGCCGCAAGTGTTTCTCTGGAACAAGGTGGTGATGGAGAGCGTTCAGGCCAGCCACACCAAGGGGCTCGATTGGGACTTCTATCGCCGCTTGAAACTGCCGAGCACCAAGCGGCTGTACCGGTTTCTTGACAAACGGTTCTGGCAGCGAACCCGATGGGACTTCGAGCTCATTCCGTTCTGCACGGACAAGCTGGGTATGAACCGCGCTTATGAGCCGCGAAAGTACAAACAGAAGCTCGGCCCGGCCATCGCCGAACTGGAGTCCCAAGGCTTCCTCGCACCGGTTCCGGAAGCGAAGCGATTCGCCCGCATCGCACGGGGCGTCTACCGCGTGAACTTTGAACGTGCCGCCGCCAGGCGGCGAAAGGGCAGCCGGTCGCAGTTGCCCGCGCACAGGACCGGACTTGCAGGCGAGCTCTTGAAACGAGACGTCCGCAATGGGGAAAAACTCGCGGCCAGCTATCCGGAGCAGAAAATCGTTGAGCAAATCGAGAACTTCGATGACCGCCGAACAAAGGGGGAGCAACTCGGCGGCGGTTGGTTGCGAAAGGCCATCGAAGAACCAAACGGCTACGCCTTTCGGCAAGATTACCAATCGAAAGCAGATCAAGCGGCAGCGGCCAAGAGAAACTGGGTGCAAGCCGGGCAAGCGCGTCAAAGTGAGCAGGCGGAAGTGGCGGAGTTCGAGCGCGAGAAAATACGCGTTGAGAACTACCTCCGGTCTTTGCCCAGGGAGCAGCGAGCCGAGATCGAACGAGAGGCGGTCGCGAGCAACCGGTTTTTGAGGCGTGAGGCACAGGATTCAACCAGCCGCTGCTCAGACAGGCTCAAACAGACCGCTGTCTTTCTGCATGTGCGGAATCTGCTCAGCAAGACGAAGGCATGAGTGTTTGCAGATTCGATGTCCAGGTTTCTCTCAAATGCTCCTCGTCAGCGGCCCGACCCAGGTACGGCCGCTGGTTTTCTCGGAGAGAGAGGAGTCCGCGCAGGACGAGGCTTACGGTCTGACGAATGAGCAAATGCCGACCCCCGCTCTCGTTCAGAGAGGGAACCGAAGGGTTTCGCTGCGGCTGTCACGGCAGAAATTCCCGACGGGTCAGTTGTGCCCCCTCAGAGGCGAACCAGAGTTGGAAGGCCTCGTGAGCATCGATCACAAACTCGTCGTCTGCCGCCTCGATGTCATCAAGTTCACCATCGTGGGAGAATGAAAGCACAGCGAGTTGCTGGGGCCCGCCGAAGACGCGCAGCGCGAGAAAAGTGTTGCGGTCGTTACACGTCTCAAGTGAGGTTCCAAAGAGCCAGGGCGGAGGTGGGGGAGCATACTCAGGGGCGTCGCAGGCAGGGAGCGGCGCAAACCAACTGGAAACAGTCTGCAGGACAGACGCAGACTGCCCGACCAGCTCTCCTGAGAAGATCCGCTCCGACGGAAATCCTCTGGTGATGGATTGGAACGATTGTGATTGAAGCATGCAGCCTCCATCGACAACGACATGGTCGAAGACGTAGTACCAGCGGGGCGGGACGCACGACGAAATACCGTCCGGGATAATCGG
This sequence comes from Planctomycetaceae bacterium, assembly GCA_029259845.1. Taxonomy (GTDB): domain Bacteria; phylum Planctomycetota; class Planctomycetia; order Planctomycetales; family Planctomycetaceae; genus JAHBXU01. The sequence goes on from JAJDEI010000177.1 coordinate 9,796, forward strand.
CGTACGCCACAAGCCATTGATGTTCGTGCATGGTCATGCCTCGCAAGAATGTTCGACCGCCCATCAGTTTGCCATCATCGGACGTGTTGCGCAAGCGGTGCCCGGAATGACCCCCCTGTCGACGACTGATGTGAAAGAAGGGCGCGTGAGGCGGCGTGGCTGCCTCACGCCGGACAACAATGAGTTAGACGAGGTGGGCGAGCGCTTCGTGCACTCGGGTTTTTGCCATCTCGCCTCTTTGATTGAGACGAGACAGCTCCCAAGCCTCGACATCGCACTTACGGGCGTAGCGGATGCGTCCGCGTTGTTCGTAAGGCAACTGACCAGAAAGCATGGCGGCGATGACAGTTTCCCGTCGCATTCGTTGCTGCCGCCGAATTTGTTCCACAGTCAACCAGCACACCGATGGACTCGATGCTCCGGTGAGGTCTTGCGCCATTCGCATGCCTCATTCGGGTCGCGGAACCAGTGATGCCCCATTTGCTTTCTCGAACTCATGGTCTTGCTAGATTGTCTCGGACTGCCACGAGCCCGGCACCTCCTTTTGTTGCGGCGCAGTCAACAGTGCTGCCTGCCCTCGGTGAGAATTGAGATGTGGCGCCCGTCAGGGCAACGGCCCCCAGGAGGCGAGAATCGCCTCACGCCACTTCCAGTCATAGCCTACAGAGTTTTCCGAAGACTGCACCGTGAATTTTCTCACGCGCATCGTGATTCTGGATTCGTCATTCGAGCGCTCGCCACGGTCGAGCGTCGTGCGGGTCCAGAACGAAGAGCGGACCAAGGATAAGAATGGCGAGTTGGTCGATCTGGGATCGGGGTCCCTCTCTGACCTGCGGAGCGTGCTCGCAACGCCTCCAGCACGCTGTTGAGGAGACGCCCGATGTCAAAGCGGTCTCGGCCGAATACGACCGAGGATTTGCCGTCATTGTTCCGTCGAGGAAGCCGGCTCAATCACCGGCGTTTTTTTTGTGTGTCTTCGAGGAGGCTGCGTCCAAGGCTGTCGTACAAGCTGGGCCTCCAAATCGATTGACGCCGGCAGCCACATCTCCGAATCTGGCGGGTTGGCCCACGGTGAACCGCACCAGCGGTCACGCTCAGCGCGGCAGTTTGCGCATGAGTCCCCGCCAGTGCGGCACCGAAGTCCCCATTCAACCCGACGGTCGACCCGATCTGACTCAGACGCGTGCGCTCGCCCGCACAGGCGGATAATACCGACGCACTTTCGCTGCGACCGTACACCAGAACCGTTGTAGGCGCGTTGGGTAAGCTCAGGGGTTTGTGTTCGGCAATCCCGTGGATGAGCTTACCATGACCCGCAAGGCAAGTCTGGAACGGCAAATGCGGTGGCGTCAGCGGTTGGGACGGTTTTCACGCTCGACCTTGTCGGTCGCTGAGTTTTGTCGCCGTGTGCAGGTGTCGGTGCCGTCGTTCTATCAGTGGCGGAAGAAGCTGGCGGTAACGGCCGACGACGGTCAGGACACGACACCACCGGCGAAGACTGGAGATCGGCGTGTAAAGCGGACCCACTTCGGCGCGGAAATGGGACCCACCTGGGGTTGGTTTGGCCACGTGGGGTGACGTGGTGGTGAGTTCGCCGAAGTGTGGAAGCGGCTCAGGACTTTTTGCGGGGCTGCTGC
>JAJDEI010000178.1 GCA_029259845.1 Planctomycetaceae bacterium
GCAACCTTCGCCTTGAAGCGTGGATCAAATCGACGTCGTGTCCGCGCCATCATGCACCTCCGGATGACGCCACGATATCCTCTTCTCAACCTCCCCGAAATCTACCTTAACCAGTGGTCCGAAAACCGGGGTCCACTTCAATCGACGCAAACGCCGCACCGATGCTGTCAGCACATTCTATCTCCCTGAAACAGAAAGTGAAAAGAGTTTTTCTTCCTCAACCAGAAATCGCATCCCCGTTTCCGGATCGAGTAGTCCGTGAATTCCGGCTTCCCGTTCATCAGACCGCAACAGATGATGGCGGGAGGTCGCATAGTTGAGAAACTCACACGGCTCCACAAATCGACAGTTATCCTGAATCAACAATTGGTGACGTCGCTCCTGACGCTGAATCATCTTGGCTTTCAACCTCGTGTTTACTGCTGAAAAGGCACCAGCCTTCCAGGCATGCTTCAGCAGATGACGACCGAGACGGTTCCCACCGCATCGAAGGCCGATGATGGCCTGTTTATTCCTGAACGTCCCGAGGGAACGAATCACGTCCCTCCGGCAGGGCGGGATAACGTACTCCAAGCCCTCGTGGTTCTGCAACGATATTGATCCACGCCAGTTGTCTGCCCGCATCCGTGATGGGACATCCCTCAAAAGCAGAAACCTTGACGTGCCAAGATGTTGCACGTCATGCTCACGTGACACTGATCTCTCAGGAACGCCTCGTCTTAACCGGTTTTTAATACTTGCGGGACGGAATCTTAACAATTGGCCCGTAGAGTTTTGGCATCTGTCCGATTGTGAACGGAGAATTCGACACCTCATGCTTACTCGACTGCAGCGATATTTAGTTTTTGCGATGTTGGCCAGTTGTCCGGCCTGCACCGTCGAAGTTGCCGGGACGACGTCATCCAAAGGCGGCGACGGCGCGCAGACGATTCGGATTGACGGCTCCAGCACCGTGGCGCCGATCAGTTCCGCCGTGTCGGAAATATTTGAGGACCAACACCCGGACGTGCACCTGCAAGTCAACACCTCCGGCACCGGCGGCGGGTTCGAACGGTTCGGTCGCGGGGAGACCGATATTAATGATGCCTCGCGTCCCATCAAACCGAAGGAACAACAGCTATGCCGGGACGCGGGGATCGACTTCGTGGAGCTTAAAGTCGCCATCGACGGCCTCTCGGTGGTGGTCAACAAAGACAACGATTGGTGCCGTGAGTTGACGGTCGGCCAACTCAAGGCGCTTTGGGAAAAGGACAGCCGGATCGCGATGTGGAGCGATCTCAATCCCAAGTGGCCGAACAAGAAGATCGACCTGTTTGCACCGGACAGCAAGTCCGGCACATACGATTATTTTTTGGAAGCGATCATTGGGAAAGACGGGGCCCTTCGAGGGAATTACCAGGAGAGCGTCGACGATTCGGTGCTGGCCACAGGGGTCGCGGGTGAGTTGCATTCACTGGGATTCTTCGGCTTCGCCTACTACGTTGAGAATCGGGACAAGCTGCGGGCAGTCGCGATCGCTCCCGGCCACGAAGGGTCCGCTGCCGTGGAGCCGACGGAATCGACCATTGAAGCCGGCCAATACGTGCCCCTCTCCCGGCCGCTGTTCATCTACGTAAATACCAAGTCGCTGCAGCGTCCAGAGGTCGCCGAATTCGTCAAGTTCTACCTCTCCGATGAAGGTCAGAAGATGGTCACGGTCAGAAAGTACGTGCGGTTGAATGAGGAACAGATATCTGAATCACGCCAGCGACTGAACGAGGCGCTGGGGAAATTTAATACGGAGTCGGAACCCTCCGCTCAGACCGGTCTTTCACTCTGAGCCGTGGTGTCGCCTGCGTACGGGCAGGGGTGGAGGATGATCGCGCGTGCCTTCAGTTCTGCGTTGTCTTCTTGAACCACCGGACAGCCCATTGGCCTTGTCACCAGGAAGCAATCGTGTCGACTGCGACTGAAGCAACCGAACCGCAACCGGCCGTAAGCGACGGCTCTCTCGCCCGGCGTTTCTCGCTGACAAGGGTCAGGGAAACACTCATCCAGGGCTGCCTGTTTCTTTGCGCATTTCTGTCCGTGTTTACGACGCTCGGCATCATCGTCGTGCTGTTAAGCGAGTCCGTCTTTTCTCTGTCAGCGGACGACCCGGCATTCTTCCAGAAAGTTTCCCTGACTTCGTTTCTGACCGGCACGGAGTGGGCGTGGAACGAAGCAAAGTTCGGCATCCTGCCCTTGTTGTGCGGGACGTTTCTGGTGGCGGGGATTGCGGCACTCATTGGCTTGCCGGTCGGCATTCTCAGTGCCGTCTACATGAGTGAGTATGCCGCTCCGCGGGTGCGAGCGGTCCTGAAGCCCGTGCTGGAGATTCTGGCCGGCATCCCCACAGTCGTGTACGGCTATTTTGCCCTGATCTTTGTGACTCCTTACTTACTGAAACCGGTGTTTGAAACGCTGTTCGGAATCGACGTGGGAGTGTTCAACGCCGCCAGCGCCGGCATCGTGGTGGGGATTATGATCGTCCCCATGGTCTCCTCGCTGAGTGAGGACGCCCTCCGCGCCGTGCCCCGCAGCCTTCGCGAAGCCGGATACGCCCTGGGTTCCACGAAATTCGACGTGAGTGTCCGCGTGGTGCTGCCAGCCGCGTTTTCGGGCATCATGGCGTCATTTCTGTTGGCGGTGGCGAGGGCCGTGGGGGAAACGATGGCGGTGGCCATTGCTGCGGGAAACACCCCGAACCTGACACTCAACCCGTTCGAGCCGATCCAATCCATGACTGCCTACATCGTGCAAGTCAGCCAGGGGGACACACCGGCCGGCACCATCGAATACAAAAGCCTCTATGCGGTCGGCCTGTCGCTGTTCTGCGTGACACTGGTGATGAACATTGTTTCGCAGTGGATCATGCGGCGGTATCGGGAGGTCTACCAATGAGCAAAGCACTTCCCGCCGTTGTCCGTTCCGTAAGCACGCGGGGCCGGCTCTTCGCCGCGTTGTGCCGGACGGCGATCTGGTCCGCCGTCGGCGTCCTGGCAATCCTGCTGGCGTGCGTGCTCTGGCAGTCGTGGGGCTGGTTGGATCTGTCGTTCCTCACGAGTTACGACTCCGCCATCGACCCCCGTCGCGCGGGCATCCTCGCCGGGCTGTGGGGTAGTTTCTGGCTGATGATCCTGACGATGTTCATCTCCGTTCCGGTCGGAATCGGCGCCGCGATCTACCTGGAGGAGTATGCGGGGGACACTTGGGTGACGCGGCTGATCCGTGTGAATCTCGCCAACTTAGCGGGCGTCCCTTCCATCGTGTACGGCATCCTGGGGCTGACGGTTTTCGTGCGGATGTTCGGCATCTTTCGGGCCGGCGGCCTGGTCCAACAACTCACCGGCTGGGAGGTTGTCGCGGTCAAGGTCGTGGGGATTCGCATCCCACTGCCGCTCGGATCGGCCGTGTTGGCCGGGGCCTTGACGCTGAGCCTGATGATCCTGCCGGTGATCATCGTGGCCGCCCAGGAGGCGCTGCGGGCCGTCCCGCCCTCGATCCGGCACGCCTCGCTGGCTTTGGGGGCGACGCGGTGGCAGACGATCCGCCATCAAGTGCTGCCCGCCGCCGTGCCGGGGATGCTGACGGGAATCATTCTGTCCGCCTCGCGGGCCATCGGAGAGACGGCTCCGCTAATTATGGTGGGCGCGGCGACCTTTCTGCGTTCGACGCCCGGCGGGATCACGCATCTCACGGAGTTGCTGACGAATTTCCCCAGCGTGTTGGACGCTCCTTTCAGCGAGTACACGGCAATGACGATCCAGGTCTACAATTGGGTTAAGCAGCCCAGTGATGATTATCGACATGCCGCGGCAGCCGGTATTCTTGTGCTGCTGATCGCCTTGTTGTCCTTGAACGCTTTGGCGATTTATGTACGCAACCGTTTCCAGAAACGCCTGAGTGTTTAACCGACATGGCCTCTCTCCTCCATTCCCTGTCCGATCTCGTCAAGCAAAGGCAGGAGACGGAACGCGCCGCGCCCGGGAACGATCCCGGACCGCGCGGCATTAAGGCGGAGACCCGAAAGTTGGACTTCTTTTACGGGCCGCACCAAGTGTTGTTCGACATCTCGCTGACGATTCCGGAGCGATCGGTCACGGCCCTGATCGGCCCCTCGGGGTGCGGAAAGAGCACGTTTCTTCGAACGCTCAACCGCATGAACGAAATCATCGAGAACACGCAACTGATCGGCCAAGTGCTGCTGGACGGAACGGACATCTACGGTCCGGACGTCGACGTGGCGCAACTCCGCAAACGCGTGGGCATGGTCTTTCAGAAATCGACCCCGTTTCCCAAGTCGATCTTCGACAACGTCGCCTATGGTCCGCGGATCGCCGGGCTGCGGGACAAAAAACAGCTGGCCGAAATCGTCGAGCAATCCCTGTCTCGAGCCGCGTTGTGGAATGAAGCCAAAGATCGGCTCAAGCAATCGGCGTTAGCGCTCTCCGGCGGACAGCAACAGCGGCTGTGCATTGCCCGCGCCCTGGCGACGAATCCGGAAGTGCTGCTGATGGACGAACCCGCGTCGGCTTTGGATCCGGCATCCACCGCTCACGTCGAAGACCTCATCTTCGAACTGAAACGGAACTACACGATTGTCATTGTCACCCACAACATGCAGCAGGCGGCGCGTGTGAGCGACCATACGGCCTTCTTCTACGAAGGACGATTGATTGAAATGGGCGTCACCACCGGCCTGTTCACCAAACCCAAAGAAAAACGGACAGAGGACTACATTACCGGGCGATTCGGTTAGGAAGCTGTTCCAATTCGTAGGCCGGACATTTCGGTGGTGGGTCTGTTTCACCGATAAACAGGATTGTCAAGGGTGTCATGCTCTCACGCCATAGGCGGGTGAGCATGTTTTCGGGCGATTTGGATAGGGCGACCCGGCTGTCGCCGCGACGCCATGACACCCAACACATTCTGGAATTCAAACCGGCCCACGACTTACGACGGGCAGGAATGCCTGTCCCACCAAGGATTGAAATTGCCTCATTCGTCACAGCCCGCAGCGGCCCCAAGCCTGACAGGCTTGGGGAACGCCGTACGGCCAACAGCATGAGTGATTTGGAGCACTACGATGTCGATGCATTTGGCGCGCGACCTGGAGGCGTTGCAACAGGACCTGATTTCCATGTGCGGTCACGTGGAGGAGATGATCCACGTGGCCGTGCGTCAACTCGATGAGCTGAATTATGACCAGGCTCAGAGTCTCGTCTCGAAAGACGACGAGATCGATGCTTGGGACGTGCGGATTGAAGAGAGTTGCCTCAAAATCCTCGCACTGCACCAGCCGGTCGCCGTGGATTTGAGACGCATCGCCACGGTGATGAAGATCTCGGGTGAGATTGAACGGGTCGCCGATCTTTCCGTGAACATTGCCGAACGTGCTTGCGGGCTGGCGTCCACGCCGGAAGTGTCAATTCCGGATCGCCTCAAGGAAATGGCACAGTCCGCTGTGGACATGCTCCATCGAGCCATTGATGCCTATGTCGAACTGGACAGCGAGAAAGCCCGCGCGGTCTGTGCAGACGATGATGCCGTCGACTCGCTCAACCAAATGATCATCGAGGAATTGATTGAGGGCATGCACCGGATGCCGGACTGCGTGGAGTCGCTGCTGCATCTGTTCTCAGCATCGCGTCAGATTGAACGGATGGCGGATCACGCGACGAACATCGCGGAAGACGTGGTGTATCTGGTGGAGGGCAACATCATTCGGCACGGACGAAATCTTGACGGCAGCCAACGCGAGGCCCATCGATGAGTAAACCGTCGGTATTGATCATTGAAGACGAAGCGCCGATTCTCGAGGTGCTGTCCTACAATTTGCAGAAACAGGGCTTCGAGGTGTACACCGCAACCGACGGACAAACCGGGTTGCAGCAGGCCCGCACCGTGTTGCCGGATTTGGTCGTTCTGGATCTGATGATCCCTGTGATCGAGGGTCTGGAGGTGTGCCGTCAATTGCGGAGCGATCCGCGCACACAAGCGATCCGCATCCTCATGCTCACCGCCAAAGGAGAGGAGGCGGATGAAGTGCTCGGCTTCAATATGGGGGCGGACGACTACGTGACCAAACCGTTCCGGCTGAAGCCCCTGATCGAGCGGATCAAAGTCCAGCTCCGACGGCCGGCTGCATCACGTGGCTCAAGCGATGTTGTTTCCGTCGACGGCGTCGAGATGAACCGCCTTGAACATACGGCGAGCCTCCACGGTCAGGAACTTCCGTTGACGCCGACCGAATTCCGCCTGCTCTGGACGATCGCCCGCCAACCCGGCCGGACATTCAACCGCTATGAATTGATGGACTCCGCGCGCGGAACGGATGCGAATTCACTCGAACGCACCATCGACGTCCACATCCGCTCGCTCCGCAAGAAACTGGGCAAGCGAGAGGATCTGATCGAAACAGTCCGCGGCATCGGATACCGGTTCCGCTCCCAACGCGCGGCGACGGGCGTCTCACAGTAGCGATGACCGTTTGGGACGTGTCGGCGGTCGACGAGGAGCGACTCGCAGGAACATCGAACTCCTCCAAGCATCAGGACTCGCAAATCGCTGGAAATCTTGAGCGCGGAATACGCGGCTGCAGCAGGACGGTTCTCGGTTTTGATCGCCAGAAAATCACGGCTGGGTCCTGCACGGCTGACGTTGCCGACTGTGCGTCTTATGTCCGTCGGTGGCCGGCACCGCTGAGCTTGCGAATGGTTTGGCAATGACAGGTCGTAGCTCGCGCCAAATCGGAATCCGATTGATCCGCGTGCCATGTTGGCTCTAATTTGGTCGTCCTGGAAATGCGTTCAATGCGATGGCGCGCGATGCCATCATGAGATTGGATACATCGATTCCAGGGCCCAATTCCGTTCATCGCACTTGTCTGGGACGGTCATAGGCCGAAAACGCAGCCATCCTGCGCAGGTGGGGGTCGACCGGCGCGCCGAAACGCAATCAAACTCCACGAGTCAGGCCGAGTTTTGAACGGTATCGTTCCGCTGGGCGGCTTGGGGTCGCGAGATCGAATCGTTGTGTCACGCGAATCGCCCCGCACAACCAAATTTTTCGACGACACGGCCGACGACGTCGCGATCGATGCGCTTGAGCAGGTCCTCATTTGTGGCGTGGTTCATCAACATCGCAAGTGCAACTGGCCGGCGTCAGCAGTGTGTCAGTGACTGCCTCGCCGCTGCCTCGCGAGCGCTCCTGGTGAAGGACTTCGATGGTCAGGTTGTCCCTCTCAAACGGTTTGACAATTCGCCGCTTCATCCGCAGGCAATCACTGGAGAGCGGCTCGGACCCGGCTTGGCGGCGGGATCTGTTCACGGCCCGCAGGATGTTGAACAGTTGCCGGCGGACAGGGGCGTACGGCTCGAAGGGCAGGCGGAAGAACTCCCGTTCCAACGTCAGCTTGTTCCGCCGTGTGGCCAGTTCCAGCAGGTAGGCCTTGATCAGCTTGTACTGCTCCTGTTCGATCCGCACATGGGAATGGCCCCCCCGGTGGCTGATGGCGTAACCGGCGAACTTCACGGGGACCCGGCGGCAGTCCCGAATCAGGTTGGTCTCTTCCTCGAAGAACGGGTGTCGGCCGTGTGTGGCGCAGAGCACGAACATCCGTTCGTGACGGAGATAGTGCACGTTGGCGTTACCGGCTCGCTTGCGACGGGCTCTCGCCCATTTGGAGATGTTGATCTGGTACTGCTCAATCAGCTTGCGGTCCACCGCCAGCGGATCTTTATCCGGCGGGATACAGCCCTTCACGTAGAACCAGTAGCCGTGCCGGATGTAGGACACGGCCAGTTGCTGCACAAAGCCTTCGATGCTGGTGGCCACGCAGCGGTAGTCGCAGCGGGACGTGGTTCTGCCGATCACGAAGTCGTTATGTTTCGCCCCGATTGTCGATTCCCGACGAAAAGGGTGCGGAATCATCGCAAGTTCAGACGCGCCGCACTGCGAGTGTGGGAGATTTTGTTTCCGTCGGCACAAATCTCCCGAAAAGCCGAAACGCTCTCTGGGAACCACCAAGCCGCTACCACCAGGGACGTCCGTGTCATGCACCGATCGTCACGATCAGCACCGACGAAGCGCAGCCCACTTGCTTCACAAGTTGACCGCGCCCAATTCCTAGCAGTAGCGGTTCATAAACCTGCTGACGGCACCCGGCGTGCGCAGGAAGCACTCCGAGTGTCCGTCGCCATTTCACCGCCAAAAGACGTCGGCTTCTCCCGAAGCCGTCCTCTTCTGGCCGCTGGTCACAGCCTTCCCCAGGACGGGTGTCTCGGTCTGTGAAGACCGAAACGCCCGCACGTCATCGAGACGGGTGAAACCCGTCACCGCTTTCGTCGTTGCGCGATGGCTCCGGCACCACCCGGAACCGGCAAACGATACGACCACTGCCTTGCAGCCGTCTCGCCGAGCTCCCGCTCGCTCCTACTTGCGGCACACTCCCCCACGACGGCATTGGCGGCACGGCCGCCGGCGGGTTCGAGCTTCCGCTCGGTTGCGCCAGGGCGCTCCCGTTGGTCGCTCTTCTCCCACCGAACAGCCGACAACCGCTACTTTCACCCGGTCGACCTGACCGGGCACCGGTCACTACTCCGGCAGCCATAGTGGTTCCCGCGTTAGTCACAGCCTTCGTCTCACAGGTCACGTCGCTAGAGGGTGTGACCCCTCGGATCTGTCGCCGTATGTCCCCGGCTCCCGCCGGGGCATAGTTTCAGTGTGCCCTCAGGCACACCATTTCTCCGGACCGAAGCAAGAAGCATCCGGTTACCCATCGACGACAGACGTTCGCGGTTCGGCACCGTCTCCTGTGAAACTCACCGGCAAGCCCTGACGGGCCTTTCATGGTTGAGCTCTCGGCAGCCACTGGGTTTGCCAGTGGTCCCCGGACTGGTCAGGTCCGGTCTGGCCGGTCACCCGGCTCAGAACTCCCCACGCCGGCCGAGGTTGAACGAACCGGCACAGCCGGCTTGTCGGTGATCTCGCACTTTTCCAATCGAGTGCGAGACCCATTCGGACAAGCCCCCTGCGCTCATCGGCCCGAACCCCCTGGACGGGATTGGGAACGCCTGCGCGTTCCGCACCCGCTTTGTACTGTGACGGCCTGGAGCACGCGCTCCAGGTCTGTCCGCGTCGCCCCTCTTCCCCTCAGCTATCGGGTAGAACGCCGGGATTACTCGGGGTGGTCGATGTGTCTGAAATACGAACTCAGCCACACCTGCTGTTCAATGATGAACAGCAACACCCCGGATTACTCCGACGAGCCCCCGTCGAACCGGACAAGCGGTCGGATAAATGGCCAGCGAGTTCCCGATCAAAATCGGCACTTTTCCAACCACTCTCCTCCGAACCGGACGTGCAGCTTTCACCGCATCCGGCTCTCCAGCGGCTGACACGGCGAAAGTGACGATTCCGAAGTCTCGTCACGTCCGCCGCGATGTTCGATTCCGCTGTGGCTCTCTGCATCACGCAGACCGCACGGCAATCGACATCCCACCGCCTGTTCCCCTTCGCCCTGTGAGCGGCTTTCCCGCTCTCCCTGGTGGGGCGTGACTCCCACGACTACTACGAGAACTCCGTGACCCTAGGGCTCGCGCCCGACAGGCCATCTCGTATTCCGTCACCCAGGAACGTTTCGAGAGCGACTTAGGTTCCCCACTCATGCCCTTGAATGAGCTCATTGCTCATCGTTCCATCAGGCAAGGCGTACCGTGAGCAAGACGCGAATTCACGGTTCCTGATGGCGTCGGTGTGCAGGCGTGCTACCGACGGGTGTGCGTTTCCACCACGGTAACCGTTCACACCTCGAACGAGGTTGGGTGAGCAATTCGTCTTTTCACAGATGGCGTTTTCTGCGACATCTCCTCCATGTCGCAGCGACCAACAGGACCGCCGATTTCTGAACAGCAGCTGGCCGGGTTGCCGG
>JAJDEI010000179.1 GCA_029259845.1 Planctomycetaceae bacterium
TGTCGTCTTGGGCGCGATCTGACCGGTCTCTCGACGCGGCTGCTTGATCCGCCTGACCCACGATTCGGAGACGCCAAATTGCAGCGCGATTTGCTGCGTCCCCCCCCCCCGCATCACACGCCGCCAAAACGTCCCGACGAAATTCCTTCGAATACAGTCGCATCCTCAGTCCTCCTTGAAACAAGAAGAACCCAGTTTACCTCACTAACCCAGAAGGCGCTAGACTTAGCGAGGCGCCGCACTAAAGGCACCCGCTGTCTCATTTATCGAACGACGCCGGGTGGCGGCATGGGGCGGAATTGGTGTCACCGATCCGCCACGGGAACGAGACACCGGGTGTCGGGGACCCGATGACGTCCAAATGTCCGGCGAAATGTGCCGGACTGCTGCAATCGGTGCAATTGATTCAAGTCGGTTCATTTTCGACGCCGATAGGCCCGATACGTGGCGCGATCCTTCGTTGCGCCGCGCGCAGCTCGCATGGCCGGATGCCGGCAGAACCTTCAGGCTGCCCCGCTGGTCGGGATGGATTCGACCATGACAAAAGCGTATCGAATGGACCTTGCCCCGCCCTTTGTCGGAATGCGTTTGCCGCTGCGCAGGCGATGGATGGCCCTCGCGTTGGGCCTGTTGATGGGGGCAAACGCCGATCATCCGTCCGCATCGGCCGAGCCGGTGTTCACGAACAAAGGTCGTTTCCGCATCCCCTATCAGCTCGATGCCGACGAAATCAGGCGTCTCGGGGCCTCGGAAATCCAACTGCACGTCTCGACCGACAATGGCCGGACATGGAAACATGTCGATTCTGTTCCCCCGGTTGAAGGAAAATTCACTTTCGACGCAACCCGTGACGGAGAATACTCGTTCGCCGTGCGGACCGTCGACCGCCGCGGCGATGTGCATCCGGCCGGGCCGCTGACCGCCAGCCTGCAGGTCACCGTCGATGCGACCGCTCCGCTGCTCGCCATCGAAGTCGAACAGTCGGACGTCGGCCGCGTGCAGGTCCGCTGGGACGCGTCGGATGAGCATCTCGATCCGCAGTCGCTGACCCTCGAACACCGGGACGCAACGACAGGCGACTGGGAGCCGATCGGCATCGACGCAACCGACAGCGGACAGACTAGTTGGTCGCTTGCCGAAGGAGGTGCGGTCGAAGTGCGCGGCTCCGTTCGCGACCGGGCCGGAAACGAAGCAACCGCCGAGGCGGACACCACGATTGAGACAATCGAGACGATCACAGAACCGGACGGGGTTCCCGAAGTGCGTCGCCGCCGAGAGCCGATCGCGGCCGACGATCCGAAGCCGTCCGACGAACTCATCACGGATTCCTCCTCACTTCCTGAGATTACACCCGAGGTTGTCGCCTTCAGCCGCACAATCCCCGATGGTTCGGCGGAAAGGACGCCGGTTGAAGAAACGCCGTCCAAGGACGCACCCGTCGGGGAGGCTCCGGTCACCAAAACGCAGGTCACTCAGCCCGAAACCGCCGCGGAAATTCTCCCCGAGCGGCGGGTGGCAACGACCGCTCGCTCTCAGAGAACCGCGGCGCCGGCCACGACTCCTCTGGCGGAGGGATCGGAGCGCTGGGTCAGTTCGACGACGTTTCAAATCGCCTATGCCCTCGACGACGTTGGCCCGTCCGGGGTTGGTAGTGTCGATTTGTATCTGACAGAGAATGGCGGCCAGAAATGGTTTCACTACGGCGTCGACGAGGACCGTCGAAGTCCGCTGCAAATTACCGTTCCCGACGATGGAACGTACGGTTTCGCGATCCGCGTGAAGAGCGGTGTGGGACTGGCCAAGATACCGCCGCAGCCGAACGATTCTCCCGAATTGGCCGTCATCGTCGACCGTCAGCCGCCGCGGGCCACGCTGTTGCCGGTCCGCCAGGGGGAGGGGACGTCATCCAATCGGCTCCTGATCGAATGGAAGGTGACCGACGAAGCCCTGCCTGAGCAGCCGGTGTCGCTGTCCTACGCGGAGAACCTGTCTGGTCCGTGGCAGCCATTGGGCGGCTGGCGGGCGAACACGGGCCGCTACGACTGGGTGATCGGACCGGACGTCCCGCCGCAGGTTTATGTGCGGCTGGATGCCCGGGACCGGGCGGGAAATGTCGCTCGCGCGGAGACCGACCAGCCGATGATCATCGACCTGTCTCGTCCCACGGCGAGGTTCTTGAGTGTCGAACCGGCCCGCTGAGAAGAGGCCGGACAACGCGCGCAGCCGGCCAAGCCTTGAACCGAGGGTTGGAGTTCAGCCTGGAGGCTGCGAGTAAGCGTTCACAGGGTGGGGGTCAGGCACCATATTCGGCCATCACGTCCTTGGTGTCGGAGACCGCTTCCGGCCGAATATGGTGCCTGACCCCGAATCGTCCGTGCAAGAGTCGCCCGGCCTGTGAACGGTTACGGCTGCGACAGCAAGCTAGTGCGGCGCCGTTTTAAGTGTAGCGGTAGCCGCAGTGGCGGAGGTAGTTTCGGCATTCGGTTTCGGGGAACAGATCGAGCACGCGGCCGCACAAGTTCCCGAGCTTGTCCGTCGTGCGTTCCGCCCCGTCGC
>JAJDEI010000180.1 GCA_029259845.1 Planctomycetaceae bacterium
TGGGGTCTGCCACCTTTGGGGGGGGGGGGGCGTTCAAAAACACCCCGATTTCCCGCCCCCCCTATTGGGTGCCCCACCCCGACTACTCCGCTGACGCAGCCTCGCAACAAAAACTGACTGCACCCCACAGGACGGGTGGCCCACCCTGTCCGGCTGAGTTGGGAAGCGGCAGGAGCCCCTACCAGGCTGTTGAAGGATGAATTCTCAAGGGTGGCTGGGACTGGAGGACAAAGTCCGAAGCCCCGGTGAGGGTGGTTTCCGCGTACGACCGTCGAATCCCCATTCACCGGCGCTTCCCGGTGGATCGCCTTGTTATCCGATGTCGGACCATTCCACTGCGGTGACGGCGATGATTCGGAACGGACCGGGTTCCGAGTGATTGAAAGCACCATTCTCAAGTCGTTCAATTGCGTCGTCGAGTGAATCGATGAGGCAGTGTTCGTTGACGCGGACGTCGCTCGCCACGCTGTTGCAAGACAGGGGCGAGCATTCCGGGGAGTTTTGCATCGAATAGGTGACGACGTCATAACCGAGGACGTTCCCCGAGGTGGGAGGCGACACGGCAGTCCGGATGTCCGCATCAGCGTGGTAGTCCGTCCACAGATTTCGGTCCGCATCGAATTGGGCTTCGTGTCCCCGGTAGTAGACAAGAATTGCGTCCGTCAGATCAATGTCGTTCTCGGCCGCGATGCCTTGAATCAATGCGGGCGAATCGAAGAACCAAAAGCCGTTGTGCTTCCAGGAGCCGATGTCGTCGCAGAAGTTTTTGGAAATGCAGTCAGAGACCGCGTAGACGTCGTGAACATTGGGAACGTCGAGCCAGTCGGGACGCAACAGGATGCGTTTCGCCATGTAGCCGAGTTCGATCATGGTTCCGTGACGGAGGTTGAGCGGTCTTGCGCGATCACCGCGTCAATGAAAGCGGGCGCACGCCGATCCCAGCCCTTGCAGGTCGACGGTGACGACGTCGCCTCGGTCCAGCCACTTGGTTTGGACGACGCTGCCCAGCATGACGATCCAATCTGCCGGCAGGTCGCGGCCTCGCGCCGCTTCCGAGTTGGCCAGCCACACCAGAGCTTCCAAGGGATGGCCGTTGATAATGTCGCGGCCGTGTCCCGCTCCGACTTCGGTTCCGTTGATGCGCATCATGCCGCGCAGAGCGGCCAGATCAAGGGCGCGCCAGTCGGTGACCGCGTCCCCGAGGACGATTCCCGCACCGAAAAAGTCATCCGCCAGCCACGTCCAGCAGTCCGGTTCGCGAGCGACAAAGTCCACGTAACGGTCGTCGACGATCTCGATCGCGGGATAGAAGGCGCGCACGCACTCCGAGACTCCCTCGTACGAATGCGGCGCGGCTTCGGCGAGAATCGCCTTGCTCAGCGTGACCGCGATTTCGCATTCGACACCGACGTGCAGAAAGGAATCGAATTCGAATTCCCCGTCAACATGCCGCACCGTGCTGTCGAAGATCGCACCGCCGCAGGGTGCCGTCATGCCCAGATATTCCTGCATCACCTGGGTCGTGCATCCGATCTTCGTGCCCACGACGCGGCCATGGCCGCCCGCCGTTAATGCCTCGTTCAAGACGTCCTGAAGCACCATCGCTTCAGAGGCATCTCCGGGCCGGCAATCCAAAGGAAGATGACCGATCGGTGCGGGAGGCAGAGCTCTCCCCTTGAGAAGCTGATCGACGGCGAGATGCAAGCATGACTCCGAAAACGGCATCAAAGACGGCTCCGTTCGTGTTTTGAAACCCAAGCAGGTCAGTTCCGTCGGTCAGACTTTGCCTGACGAATGCGCAGGATGTGATTGAATCGGCCGCACACGTTTCGCCGGAGTGTCAAGCTGTTTTGTCAGGCAAAGCCTGACTTACGTCACTGAGTGTCGTCATGAATTGTGGCAGCGGGAAGTCAGCGGAAGCTGTCTCGATTGGAATGTAAACCATATTAGGTCGTTCCAATCCAGCCGAGTAGGTCCGGCTTTGCCGGACGGCGGTTCACTTTCGATATTCAAACCGAGTTGCGTCCGGCAATGCCGGACCTACCTGGCTGAAAGATCTTGGCAAATAACGACCAAGGTAACCGGGCGGCGGCGAACGACTTTGGAATTCAGAACCGACACCGCCCGCCGCTCCGGTTGACCGCCTTGTTATGCCAGTTTTTGCGGGCAGTTTCAACGTCGCAGCGCTACGGTTCAGCGGCAGCAAGGTTGGCTTCTTTTTTCGCGGCGATGTAAACCTGACGGGCCGCATCCAAGTTGATGGCGAAAATCATCAGCCCCACAAGCAAGTCAGGCAAGGATGACGCCACGATCATTGTCATCAGCCCGGCGATTATAATCGCGATATTCGCGATTGCATCGTTTCGTGCGGAGAGAAATGCGGCCCGCGTCAGGCTGCCGCTATGCTTGCGGAATCGTGCAAGCCGAAAGGCGCAATAAAGATTGATGCACAACGCGCCAGCGCCCGTGAGGCATAGGATTGACGGATCAGGTGGTATTGGGGAATAGAATTTCTGCCAAGCAGACCAGATCGTGGCGAGATTAGGGATCAGTAGGATCCCGGACAAGGCGAGACCGACTCGCGCACGAGCACGCAACGAGAAGTTGAGTGCCAACAGGATGAGCAAATTGACCGAGGCATCTTCGAGGAAATCGATGGAGTCGGCGAAAAGCGAGACGGATTTGATGGCGTACGCAGCGGCGAATTCAACAGCGAAATAGCCTGCGTTCAGGATTGCCACCGTTCGCACGGCATGGCGGAATCCGTCGGGAGATGTCAATTTCGAGGACGGTTCATCGGACAAATTGCGTTTCCGTGTTTACTGGCATAACGTTGCGGGTGAGCGGACGACGATGTTGCGCGAGATCCTAGGAACGCGCGGTCTCGTCGTTCCGCTCCACCCGCTGGTTCGACGTCCCGACACCATTCCGCGGTGCAAATGTAACCGGACGGAGTATCCCCGACCCTCGAACGCTGCGGGAGCTCAGCCGCAACGTTCGTCGTACAACGGGAACGACGAACTATTGATAGACAGAAACCTGTCCGCCTATCTCGGTTGCAGGTTCTGCGTGGACTTGCCAAGATTCTGCCTATATCGAAGAAGGCTGTCAAGCTGGCAGCGCGAACTGAGCGTGAGTGGACGGTGAAGGGGCGAGATGGCAATTCAGGTGCGGGAGCCGAAACTGCTGGATCGGATGCGGCATAAGATGCGGCTGCAGCACTACGCGTGGCGGACGGAACAGTCATACGTCAAATGGATCGAGCGGTTTCTCCGCTGGCATCGTGATCGCAACCGGGGCTGCTGGACGCACCCGAAAGATATGGGAAAGGCGGAAATCGAAGCCTATCTGACATGGCTGGCCACGGATCGGAATGTCTCACCATCCACGCAGAACCAGGCCTTGTCGGCAATTCTGTATTTGTACCGGTCTGTGCTCGAGATCGATCTGCCGATGATCGAGGCCCTGAGGGCAAAGCCGAAGCCGCATCTTCCCGTGGTGCTGTCACGGGACGAAGTGCAGCGAGTCCTGTTGGCAATCAAATCTCCGTTGTACCGGGTGATGGCTGAGTTGATGTATGGTGCGGGACTGCGGTTGATCGAGACGTGCCGGTTGCGGGTCAAGGACGTCGATTTCGATCGCCGGCAGTTGTTCGTCCGCGAGGGGAAGGGGGGAAAGGACCGCACGGTCCCTCTGCCCCGGCAATGTGTCCCGGAACTGCGAAGACGAATTGAACTCGCGCGCGAACAACGGGACCGTGATCGAACCCAGGGTGTGGGGGGCGTGTCACTGCCGCATGCGATTGATCGAAAATATCCCGATGCGGCGCTCAGCCTGGAATGGCAATATGTTTTCGGATCGCCCCGGCTCTGCCGGAATCCACAGAACCCCGACGGCGGGCTCGTCCGTCATCACATCCACGAGAACAACATGCAGAAAGCCCTCAAGCGGGCAGTCCGGGAATCGGGGCTGACGAAGACCGCGAACTGCCACACGCTGCGGCACAGCTTTGCGACTCACCTTCTGGAAAACGGATACGACATCCGCACCGTGCAGGAACTGCTGGGCCACAAAGACGTCTCGACGACCATGATTTACACGCACGTCCTGGAGAGAGGAGCCTGCGGCGTTTGCAGCCCTCTGGATGTGCTGGCCGATTGTCGCAGTGAACAGGAGCAGGCCGGTGAGCCGGTACGAGTTTGACATTGTGGTGATTGGGGCGGGGCACGCCGGGGTTGAGGCGGCACTGGCCGCTGCGCGGCTGGGGGCGAAGACCGCGCTGCTCACGATGAATTGCGACATGGTCGGCGCGATGAGTTGCAACCCGGCGATCGGCGGCGTGGCCAAGGGGCAGATTGTCCGCGAGATCGATGCGCTGGGCGGTGAGATGGGCCGCGTGATCGATGAGACCGGGCTGCAGTTCCGGATGCTCAACCGCGGGAAAGGCGCGGCCATGTGGTCGCCGCGCGCGCAGGCGGACAAGAAGGCGTATCAGTTTGCCATGAAACTCCGCGTCGAAGAGCAGGAGGGGCTGACGCTGGTGCAGGAGATGGTGGATACGCTGCGCGTGGAAGGGGGAAGTGGGAATGGGGAATGCGGAGAGGCTTCCTCCGAATTCCCCATTCCGAATTCCGAATTCCGCCGAATCACCGGAGTCCGTGTGCGGGGCGGGGCGGAGTACGTGGCGCGGGCGGTGATCTTGACCACCGGAACGTTCCTGCAGGCAGTGATGCATACGGGAGAGGCGAAGACGTCCGGGGGGCGTGCCGGGGAGGGGACGACCGGGACGCTGTCGGATTGCCTGCGGGAGTTGGGGTTCACGTTGGAGCGATTTAAGACCGGGACGCCGGCGCGGCTGAACGGGCGGACGATTGCTTACCCGGTCCTGGAAGAGCAACAGGGGGATGCGGAACCGCAAGCGTTTTCGTTCATGACGGACGCGATTCGCGAGCCGCAGATGAGTTGCTGGCTGACGGAAACGAATGAGTCGGTACATCAGTTGATTCGGGAGAACCTGCACCGGGCACCGATGTACAGTGGCCAGATTGCTTCGACCGGTCCGCGGTATTGTCCGTCGATCGAAGACAAGGTGGTGCGGTTCGCAGATAAATCGTCGCATCAGATCTTTCTCGAGCCGGAGGGCCGAAATACGCGTGAGGTGTATTGCAACGGGATTTCGACGTCCCTGCCGCGCGACGTGCAGGACGAGATCATTCACAGCATCCGGGGGTTGGAGCGGGCGGAGATCATGCGGTACGGGTACGCGGTGGAGTACGACTTCGCGCCGCCGACGCAGCTCAAGCCGACGCTGGAGACCAAGCGGGTGGAGGGGCTGTACTTCGCGGGGCAGATCAACGGCACGACCGGTTACGAGGAGGCGGCGGCACAGGGGTTGATGGCGGGGATCAACGCAGCTTTGGCCCTGCGAAACGATGAAACTCTGATTCTGGATCGGTCGCAGGGGTATATCGGAGTCTTGGTCGATGATCTGGTGACGAAGGGGGTGACGGAGCCGTATCGGATGTTTACGTCGCGGGCGGAGTACCGGTTGTTGTTGCGTCAGGACAATGCGGACCGCCGCCTGACGCCGGTGGGGCGTCGTGTGGGACTGGTCGACGATGCGCGTTGGCAACGGCTGCAGCGGCATGAAGCAGACATCTCGCGGGCCTTGGGCGTATTGGGGCGAGTGCGGTGTCAGGGAAGCACTCTTGAGGAATGGCTGCGGCGTCCGGAGATCGGATGGGAGCAACTTTGCGAGATGTCGCCGGAATTCGCGAGCCTCACGATCGCGGCAACGGCGCAGCGGGCGGTTGAGGTGGAGACGAAGTACGCCGGCTATATCCGCCGGCAGGAACAGGACATCAAGCGGCAGGCGAAGTTTCAGAACGTACGGATTCCGGAGGGGTTTGACTTTCGGGGCGTTGCTCAGCTTCGTCCGGAGGCGAAAGACCGCCTGACAAAGATCCGCCCCCGAGACTTGGGGCAAGCAGCGCGTGTCAGCGGGATTACACCGGCAGACCTGGCAATCGTGCTGCTGCAATTGAAAGGCGGAGGTGATTCAGGCTGATTGGAGCTGATGAATTGATTGATTTGGTCAAATCGGGGTTTCGGCAGGTTGAGGTCGTCTTGGGGAGTGACACCGCCCGTGTGCTATTGACCAGCTTCAAAGAATGGATACAATCGGTACGCCCGTTAACGCTGGTAAATTCGGAGATTGCGTCGCGGGCAGGCCGAGCTAACTGGGAGAGCGATCGGTCGAACCGCATTCCGCGTTCGATTCTGTGGCATGGAGATCCTACGATCCAGCGGATTCAGGCCTTCTTTGGTCGCACGGATGTCGGTCACAAGCCATATTTCGTCCTCCCCCCTCGCAATTCGACACGGCGGCCATGGAGGAGCTTCATGCCGCCTGCCGCGAACGTTTGTGGCTGTCAACGATTCCTGATGACTCACCAGGAGAGTGAGTCGGAAAAAGGGATGGAGTATGAGCACAAGTACCAAGACGGTGTACACAACCGGTGAAGCGGCCAAGATCTGCAAGGTGAGCCAGCAGACGATCATTCGCTGCTTCGACTCGGGGCAGCTCAAGGGGTTCAGGGTCCCCGGCTCGCGGTTCCGCCGGATCCCGCGCGATGTGCTCTTTAAGTTCATGAAAGAGAACGGCATCCCCACGGATGCTCTGGAAAGCGGCAAACGCAAAGCGCTGGTGGTGGACGACGATCCGGAGTTGGTCGACTTGATCAGCGATGTTCTGCAGTCCGATGGTCGCTTTGAAGTGCGCGCGGCGAACAACGGGTTTGACGCGGGCATGCTCACCAAAGAGTACCACCCGGACATCATGGTGCTCGATGTGATGCTTCCCGATATCAACGGGGAAGAGGTTTGCCAGCGTGTCCGCAACGATCCAACGATGGACGATGTGAAGATCATTTGCATCTCCGGGATGGTGGAGCAGGACAAGATCGCGGACCTCAAGACGGCCGGCGCCAACGATTTTCTGCAAAAGCCGTTCGAGGTCGAAACGCTTCTGGCACGTGTCTGCGACTTGCTGGACATGGAAACCGTGTCAACCGGTTAATCGGCTTCCGCACGGGCCCTGCCCGGCATTGTCCGGTGGGTGATTTTGGCTAAGGACACACGCGGTGATTGTGCTTCCCAGTCCTGGCACATCCCTCGACGGACGTTTGACGCGGCGTTATGTGAGAGGGTGATGGGCATGCTGGCTCCACGCCAACGCGACGAACCTCCGCACCAAGCCGCTGCAGAGGAAGCTCTGGCAACAACCCTGTTCGCTGCAATAACTGACGCACTCGGCGTCCTGGAGCGGGACCGGCTGTTGGGCCATTTGTCGCGGTGCTGGCATGAGGTGACGTGCGCAGAACGTGTGATCCTGGCCGTCGAGAGCGGTCCGGCGTGGTGCTATGCTGCCGCAGTCAGCGACTCTGCGGGAGCCTCCACTTGCAGCCGCTATCGGCTTCCGGAAGAGACCAGTCTGATCGACGGGCTGGCCGAAGAAGTACTCGCCGGGGGATCGGCGTTTGCCGGGCCGGATGCGAACGAAGAGGAGGGAAAAGAGACTGGCAAGACGCTCGTCGCCGGGACGTTGCTCACAAAGACGCTGGTCTCTCCCAAAGTCGGGCGGCCGATTGGTGGAATGGTTCTGGTGGGAGCGACTCCGCTGCCGGACGAACTGGACCGGCGGTTCATCGCCGCAACCGCCGCGTTGCTGGAGCGAGCGGTCAGCAATGACCGGTGGCTTCGGGACGCGAAGTTAGAGTCGCTGGGGGAATTCGCCGGCGGGGCAGGGCATGAGATTAACAATCCGCTGGCGGCAATTTCGGGCCGCGCCCAACTGCTGTTGCGGGACGAAACGGACCCGGAGCGACGCCGGCACTTGACCACGATTGGGGCGCAGGCCCTGCGGATTCGCGACATGATCGGCGACACGATGTTGTTTGCGCGGCCGCCGGTGCCGGAGCCGCGACTCCTCAATCTGCCCGAGGTTTTGGATGCCGTGTTGGAGAAGTTCGCGGGGGATTTCGAATCTCGTGGATTGATCGTGCAGAGAGAGTACGCCGGCGGGGACGTGCCGATCTGGGCGGACGAGACGCAACTGTGCGTCGTCATCAGCGAACTGGTCCGCAACGCTGTTGAGGCGTCGCCCGCCAGGGGAACGATCCGCGTGGTAGCGGCACGCGAAACCGCGAGCGGCGGCGGGTGGGTGCGGTTTGGCGTGCGGGATGAGGGAGACGGATTGTCGGCAGAGGCGGCCGAGCATCTGTTCGACCCGTTCTACTCCGGCCGACAGGCGGGACGCGGACTGGGGTTCGGCCTCTCGAAGTGCTGGCGGATCGTGACCAATCACGGCGGACGGATCGACGTCGAAGGCGGACTCGACCAGGGCTTCGGAATGCTCATCCATTGGCCGACGCGCGACGGGATTTCGGATCCGTCTGCCTCGTTGCGGTGAGACGTCGACAAATGGGAGCGGGGTTCCGTCCCCGTGCTCCCATCTCTTGAAGGGCGATTCGCCGAAGACACTACGGGACGGTGAGCACCTCGCCGTCGGCGCGTTGTCCCAACCAGCGAAACGTATTGTAGTCCACGTTCTTGCTCAGGAAGTGGACCGAGCCATCCGCCATCAGGAAGTGGATGCCGCCCGTGTGGGCGCTGGAAAAGTTGACGATGTGGTTCGTCGTGCTTGGCGGATGATGCATGAGCATCCCGGAGGGCATCGTTTGACCGACATGGCCGAGCACGAGTGAGGCGGGGCCTTCGTCGGGCATAGGCATTCCCGCTGTTCGGAAGACACCGGGCAACGCCGCGTACCATGTTGAGTTTGCTGCGACTTCGGGCGCGGTCGCAACGAACCGATGGGCGTGCATCCGCTCGCCGACGAGCATCGTGTTCGAGGTGCCATCGGTCACATCCCGCAAACGGGTGCTGCTATTGCGGTACAAAATGCCCGCAGGGTCAGGGCGTCCCGGTTGAAGCGTCACACTGCCGTAGCCATAGATACCGACGTAGTTCGCCGATGCGACGTCATAGTCTTCACTCCCGTCACTGACGGTGAACAGATCGGGCGCCGGGTCGGATGGGCAGCGAAATGCACGCAGCCTGGTTTGACCGTGCTCCAGGTTATGCTCGTCCGTCGTGACTTCATTGAAGTCGAAATGGCCGAACAGCGCCGTTTGTTCCAACTGGGGCAGAATCATCACGCCCCAGGCAAAACCGGTCCCGGTTTCGGCACTCGCCGGGTCGGTCGCGCCGACCTGAGCGGCGATGTAACCCGGCGGGAAAGTCAGATGCACGTCGTGGTAGTTGTGCAAAGCCAACCCGATCTGTTTGAGATTGTTGCGGCACTGCGTCCGCCGAGCGGCTTCACGGGCCTGTTGGACGGCAGGCAGCAGCAGGGCGATCAGGATCGCAATGATCGCAATCACGACGAGTAGTTCAATCAGCGTAAATCCTCGGATTGGTGTGCCGCGTTGTAGCGACGGAGAGAAATCCTTCATCGTGGGGGCTCCCGGAAAATGACAGAACGCGTGCAGGGAACCGTTTGGCAGACCGCTTGATCGGCTCCTCATCCGACGTGAACTCGGCCCACGTTCGACGCGGGCGCGCGGAGACGTCGGCGCTGACAGTCGCGCGGATGCTGCTTCAGCCGGTCCCGAAATGACGGGATCCTGTTGACCGAAACGTGCCCTTCGGCTTCTCGCACGATGCGCGCAAGGCAGGCATGGCCAGAAGGTCGGGCAGAACAGTCACGTCAGACGGGAGCGGGGAACCGGGTCGTCAGGGCCGTGATTCGCATCGACCGGGACTCGGGGGGCCGCCGGGACAACTCGTGCCCCATCGGAGGGGCGCTGCATGCGCGGCCCGTCGTTCATCCATCGCGGCTGGGCCGATCCGACGATCATCCCTGACGCCGGAGACTGGCAATCACAAGAGGCGAACGCGGGAGGATGCCGCTGTTCGCCGGACGGGACTCGCGTCGATGTCACGGGACTGCACTTGGATGCACAGCAGCGTTTCTTCTCCGGAGATTTGTTGCAACAGCACGTCCCCGTATCAATCTGTTCCTGCGGACAGCAGCACGCGATTGTCCGTCCACACGCGCCGGTGTCTTTCCGGGGTGCTGGCCCCAACCGTGGCCAGGGAACTGCCAGGCTATTGCCACCAAAGGCAGCGAGCAGGAATAAGGTTGTGACACGCCGAACCACGAGAGACCGCCCCCAACACTGCCAACAACGCACCACGCGCGCTGAACAGACCAACTCTTACCGTAGGGCATGCTCTCGCGAATTGCCAGCGTCGCGATTCACGCAGGATCGGTCAGGAGCCGGCCGACTGTCTCGGCTTGAGCGGCGAACTGCTCATCCGTCAGCACCGGCTGGAGGTCCTTCGTCGGCAGCGGGGACGGCAGGTCGACCCAACTGTGGCAGCCGGCGAAATGGGGGGAGTCGGGCAAATCGATCGGCTGCGGCGGGAGAAACGCCCGCACGAGCAGTACCGAAAGGCCCGGCTGACGGTAATCGAAACGGTTGCGGACCGTCTGGGGAGCAAAGACGTGCAATCCGGCGATCAAGTTGAGTTGCCGTTCGTCGTGCAGGTGAAAGGACTGCTCAAGCGTGGCGTACAGCGGCAATCGGATGACCCCGTCGGGCGGACACGATGCGGCGACCGACGCCAACAGCGGCGCGGCCTCCTCGGACAGCTCCTCGGCCGTCTGGTGGAACCGCGTGGCCAGCAGCCAGAATTCGTCGTGCTTGAGCGGAAAGCCTTCCTTGCCGTCGGCGATGCCGCCGGAGCGCAGCAGGATCGTTTGCCGTC
The DNA here is from genome assembly GCA_029259845.1 of Planctomycetaceae bacterium. Classification (GTDB taxonomy): domain Bacteria; phylum Planctomycetota; class Planctomycetia; order Planctomycetales; family Planctomycetaceae; genus JAHBXU01. The sequence continues at coordinate 10,834 of JAJDEI010000180.1, forward strand.
CCTCGCTCAATGCGCGACAGACGACGGCCCACTCTTTCAGGGCGTGTCGATTGACAGGCTGCACGACAGACACCCGGTGTCTCGAACGAGGATTCCCACTCCTGGTGACTCCATGACAGATTCCGGTCGGGCACTCGAACGGTCAGTCGAGACACCGGGTGTCTTGATTGACCGGAGTCCCTCGGTCTCCCTTTTCGACCGCGATCCGCTCGCGAACACTTCGCTCAGAGATGATAACCCAACGACGTCATCACATCATAGAGTTCATCGAAGGTGATGAAGCGGCGGCGGTGACGCAGTTTGTACTGGTCGACCGCTTCGGCGAGTTCGTTGACTTCGGGGCGGGACGACTGGTGGGTCGAGGAGAACTGTCGTCGCTCGACTCCCCGCGGGGCGTCGGCCTGTGAGCCGCGACGGTTCAGGAAGCCGGTCTGTTGCTCGGCTGCGAGTTGCATTAGATTACTCCCGGAGTAGAAATAGGCGAGTAAACCTACGTTCCCGCCTGCGATTGGCAAGTCGTTTGTGCGAGAACGACTCTGAGACCGGGGGCGTCCGTGCCGGCTGGAGGGGTTGTGCTCAAAAAGCGGCACGTCCCCCGCATTCGATCAGCCGCTGCCTTCCAGAGGAGAGATCGGAATTTCATGGCGACGAAGAGCACGATTCTCGGCAGCGGCGCGATGGCAACGGCCTGCTCGATTTTGTTGGCCGAGCACCCCGGACAGGAAGTCGCCGTCTGGGTGCGAAATCCGGACCATGCCGCCGAGATGACAGCGACTCGCGTCAACGAGCGGCTCTTGCCCGGCGTGCCCATTCCGGATTCCGTCGCCATCACCGCGCAGATCGACGAGGCGGTTGCCGATGCCGACTTCCTGATCGTCGCCATCCCCACAAAGTTCCTGCGGGAATCACTCACCGCCCTGAGGCCCGCGCTCACCAAAAACCGGCCGGTGATCAGCGTTGTCAAAGGGATCGAAAACGAAACCTTCCTGCGGCCGAGCCAAATCATCGAAGACGTGCTCGGCAGCCGCGCGGTCGTCGCCCTGAGTGGGCCGAGCCATGCGGAAGAGATCGCCCGCCGCCTGCCTGCGACCGTTGTGGCAGCATCCGGTGACGTTGCCCTTGCGCGGCAGGTTCAGGAGATGTTTTCCAATGACCGCTTCCGCGTGTACACCAATGCCGATTTAATCGGTGTCGAACTGGCCGGGGCGCTCAAAAACGTGATCGGACTGGCCGCCGGCATGTGCGACGGGCTGGGGTTCGGTGACAACGCCAAATCGGCCCTGATGACGCGCGGCATCGTCGAGATCACCCGCTTCGGCGTGGCCCTCGGTGCCGAGCCGTCCACGTTCAACGGTCTGGCCGGTATCGGCGACCTGATCACCACTTGCATCAGCCCCTATGGCCGCAACCGTCTCGTCGGGGAACGTCTCGGCAAGGGCGAAACGCTCGAACAAATCACGGACCAGATGGAAGCGGTCGCCGAAGGCGTCAACACCACCCGCAGCGTCTACGACCTGGCCGCCCAAAAGGGGATCGAAATGCCGATCACCAACGAAATCTACGCCGTCCTGTTTGAAGGCAAATCCCCCCTCGAAGCCACACAAACGCTCATGCAGCGACCGCCGAAGGAAGAGTGACGCACGTTGAGTAACGACCGGGTGTGATGCACATGTCGCGCAGCCGTGTAGGGTGGGCCGGGTGCTATGCTCATGTCGCGAAGCAGCATGAGCATGCGGAGTGGGCGTGTCCGCATGTCCGCCCTGCTTTGGGATGTGGAGATGGCACCCGCCGCGTTTCCAAATCGGAGTTTGGCAACGAGCCGTTAATACGCCGAAGGCGTTCAACACCACAGCCCAGGGTCAGCGGCGTCGCCGCGCCACCCTGGGACGTTGTGGACAACAGCTCGAACCCTGCAAGGGTTCCACAACACGAACGCTGGTCGTTTCCCGGTGAATTGACGATTGTCCAACCCTTTCAGGGTTGTGGATTCTTTCGCTGATCCCCCCAGGGTGCGCTCACTTCGTTCGCGACCCTGGGCTGTGATGTAGAACGCCTTCGGCGTAAAGAATTTACGTCACACGAGCCCACCCGACCCGACACGGCTGTTGTGGTGGGCACAGCCCACCCTACGCGGCTACACGGCTCTCATCTCTCCGCTCTCCGCTCCCCGCCAATCGCTCGCCAGGCGGTGATGGCGTCTTTGACGGCGGCGACGTCGTGGACGCGGAGGATGTCGGTCTGCTGCCCGGCGAGGGCGATGGCGACGCCGATTGTGCCGCTGGTCCGTTCGTCGATCTTGCGGCCCAGCAGTTGGCCCCCCAATAGTTTACCAAGGAACCGTTTGCGGGAATGGCCGATCAGCACGGGCCGTCCCAATGCGCGGAACGCTGCGATGTGAGAGAGAATCTCGACGTTGTGGGCGGCCGTCTTGCCGAAACCGATGCCCGGATCGATGACGATCCTCTCGGCGGCGATTCCCCGCTGACCAAGCGATTCGATCCGTTCGTGCAGATGGGCGACGATCTCGCCCACGACGTCGGCGTATTGCGGATCGTCCTGCATCGTCTGCGGCGTGCCCTGCCTATGCATGGCGATCACGCCGCAGTCGGTTTCCGCGCAGACGTCGGCCATGTGGGGGTCAAGCATAAGCCCGGAGATGTCGTTGACGATCGTGGCCCCGGCTTTCAGGGCTTCACGGGCGACGGCCGATTTGGTGGTGTCGACCGAGATCGGCGCATCGGTCGCCGCGGCGAGCTGTTCGATGACGGGAATCACACGGTCAAGTTCGTCGTTTTCGGCGACCGGGCCGGCCCCCGGTCGGGTCGATTCGCCGCCGACGTCGAGCAGGTCGGCCCCGTCGGCGACCAATTGCATGCCTCGTTCAACGGCCCGTTCGGTCTCCAGATATTGGCCGCCGTCGGAAAAACTGTCCGGCGTCACATTGACGATCCCCATGATCCACGGAGTCTCTCCCAGACGGCGGATCCGCCCCGCAAACTTCCAGGATCGCAGGGACGCAGCGCTGGCCATTTGTTCTCCTTTTCTCCGAGGTTGTGATTTGTTCCCAACGGGCACTCAAACACCCGGTGTCTCAAATCAGCAAAGACACCGAGAACCCGGTGCCCGCGACGATTGTCCTCAATGTCTCTTGCGATATTTGCGATATTGAGGCACCGAGTGTTTCCACCGAGAAACTCACACGCTTGCCGCGCTGCGGAGGACGCTTTGATTGGAGAGAATACCATCCCATGGTCCTGTCAGGCACTCGCAGAAAGAGCAACGAGTGAGACCGCGACTAACCCGCAGATGACGGCGAGCACGACGGCCAATCGGTCGGCGTGTTTGTTGTGCAGGCCACAGGTCTTCGCGCGACACTGCTTTGCGGCGATCCACAAAGCCAGTCCGAAGAACGCCGCCGCCAGTAGCCCGATGAGATAACCGGAGAGGTCCACTTGTCGTCACTCTCCGTGCCGGGCCATGTTCGTGTCCACGTTGCTACGACGTTGCCCCGTTCGTGTCATTGCTTGCGTCTGGTGTCGGGGTTGCGGGGAGGATCGCGGTTGCGGGAGACCCGTTCACCGTCAATTTCGTTCCCGGTGACAGGGCGGTGGCCTTAAGCAGGGCGAGCGCGACGGGGTGGCCGGTCTTAGGGGAAAGTATGGCGGAAGTGATGTGGCCGATGGTTTTACCGTCGGTGCAACAAACCTTGGTTCCGGGTGAGGGGGCTTCGCCTGCGCGGATGGTGAGGCGGGTGAGAATCCGGTTCACATGGCCCAGGGCGTCGAGCCGCGCGATCGGTTCCTGGCCGAGGTAACAGCCTTTCGTAAAGCTGATCGCCTGTGCTGTGCGACCGGCCTCCTGCGCGATGTTGTCGTCAGTGAGGTCGATGCCGTAGCGGGGAAAGCCGGCTTCGATTCGCAGCACCTCGAAGGCTTCGGATCCAGCCGGTGGCACGCCGGTGTCAGTGATCGCCTGCCAGACGTCGGCGACCGCATCCGTGGCCGCAATGATTTCGAAGCCCGGCTGCCCGGTGAAGTCAAAGCGGCGAATCATCACCTGAGCACCGGCGAGCGAGCCTACGGCCAACCCACACAGGGGTGGCGGCGAGAAGTTTTTGATCCGATCGGACAACCACGCTTCTGCCTGGGGACCGACGAGGAACAGCGGGGCGCAGTCCGCTGACCGGTCGGTGATTTCGACGTCTTCGGTGATGACGTATTTGGTCAAGTGCGAAACGATGAATTCTGCCGTGCCCGGTTCGCTGTCGAGCCAGAGGGCGTCGTTGGTTGCCGAGACGATAATGTGCGCCAGAATGCGGCCTTTGATGCTCGTCAAAAAGGCCTCGCAGCCCTCGCCGGGCGCGAGCCGATTGATGTCGTTGGTACAGAAGTTGTGCAGAAACGACAGCCGGTCGTCTCCGCGAACTTCGACGGACGTCCGGTCCGAAAGGTCGAACAGCGCGATCGTTTCACCGGCGGCGATGTACTCTGCCGCCGGGTCGCCGAAATCTTTGGCGCGTCCCATGCGATCATGTGCCGTCAACGTGGCCCCTTGTTCGGTTTGGATATTGCTGAGCGAGTTGTTGGTCATCACAGACTTACGTTACCGGGCATGTTTCGTCAAATGGATGTCATCCACGCAGAGCGTGCCGGTGGCGCCGTTGAGGCCGATTTGGAGGATGGCTTCGCGGGTGCGGGAGGGGATTGGAACTCGGTCACCGGCGACCGTCCATGCCAAGGCATCGCTGCGCCAGGGGCCAATCACCGCCCGGCCGATCGGCAGACGTTTGGGGTCGAAGAAATACAGAATCAGCGATGGGCGGTCTGCCGGTTGTCGACCTGCCCGTACTCCGGTTGTTCGATATTTGAGCGAGAGAGACAGGGCGGCGATGCGGCTGCCGTCAATGGCCAAGCCTTGCAGGATGTGAGCGCTGCGGCCCGGTTCGTCATTCTCGAAGCAGATGTATTGTCGGCCTTCGGGCGGATCGTCGGTCATCAGGGATGTGCGGCGTTGGTAGTGCCAGTGCTCGAACCGTCCGGTCTGGGCGTCAGTTTCCTCGAAGCCGGCATTGATGATCTGCGGATTGGCGGGGTCCGGTTTGACCTTGCGGCGGTCTTCGGAACGGCCGGTCATGGGGACGAACAATGTCGGCTGCAAGCGGGTCGCGACCAGTTTTCCGTCCCGCTTTTCAAACAGATGAAACACCTGCTGATAGCGTTCGCCGAGCGGGATGATCATGCGTCCCCCCTCTTTGAGCTGGTCGACGAGCGGTTGGGGGACCGACTCCGGCGAGCAGGTGACGATGATTTTGTCGAAGGGAGCCTGATCGGGCCATCCGAGGTACCCGTCGCCGACTTTGGCGTGAACGTTGCGATAGCCGAGTTTGCGGAGCCGCCGCGCCGCCTGTCTGCCAAGCGGCTCGACGATTTCCATCGTGTACACTTCCTTGACCAGCGAGGAGAGCACAGCCGCCTGATACCCGCTGCCGGTGCCGATCTCCAGCACGCGGTCGTCCGGCTGCGGTTCGAGCATTTGTGTCATGTAGGCGACGATGTACGGCGGGGAGATCGTCTGTTTGTGGCCGATGTCGAGTGCTTGGTCGAAGTAAGCCTGCGCCCGTAGCGACGGCCGCACAAACTCATGCCGCGGCACCGTCCGCATTGCCTCGACGACCCGCTCGTCATCGATTCCCTCCGCCACGATGAACTGTTCGACCATCTGCAGGCGCACGCTGCGGAAGAGGTCGCCGCGCTGTTGGGCATGGGCCTCGATGTGCGGAGCGGCGATCGGTGAGGCGAATACGAGCGTGAAAACGGTGGTGAATGTCCAGACAGGTTTTTTCATGGCAGGCTGACCGCTCCTTGATTGCGGAGGCATTATAGCGACCGCGGGTGGTTCCGTGGCGAAGGGGGGAGAATCCCACAGGGTTCGTTCGTGAATCGGCCTTTCCCGCCATTTCGATGATCCGGTACGATTCGCTCCGCGTTGTTTCAGTGACGAGCCGCCGAGAGCTACGTCAAGAAAGTCACTCGAACCGCAGGTGAATTTGACATGACCCACCAGCAACTGGATTCCGAGAAGATCATCGAGACGGTGCAGACGTTGCATCGGCGGATGCAGGAGCGGTTTCCGCAGGCGGGGCTGTCGGGGGTCTGCGAGAAGCTGCTGGAGATTTCGCGGCAGGCGCGGAAACGATCAGAGGCCATCGCGCGGCCCATTCCCTGGGTGCGGATTTTGTCCGGGACCGTGATCGCCGCCGTGCTGATAACGCTCGGCTGGACGATCAAGTCCGCCAAGCCGCCGGATGAACCGCTCAGCATGGCCGAGATTGTGCAGGTGATGGAAGCGGGCATCAATGACGTGGTGCTCATCGGCGCGACGGTGTTCTTTCTGGTCACGCTGGAGACACGGATCAAGCGAGGCCGGGCGCTCAAGGCGATTCACGAGTTGCGGTCGGTGGCTCATATTATCGACATGCACCAGTTGACCAAGGATCCGGAGCGCGTCCTTCGCCAGGGTAAGGACACGCAATCGTCCCCCAAGCGGTCGATGACACAGTTTGAGTTGAGCCGGTATCTGGATTACTGCTCGGAGATGTTGTCGCTAACCGGGAAGGTGGCGGCGCTGTACGTTCAGGAGTTCGAGGATTCGGTCGCTGTGGCGGCGGTGAATGACGTGGAAACGCTGACGACCGGTCTGGCCCGCAAGATTTGGCAAAAGCTGATGGTGCTGCACACGGTCGGGGCCGCACCGGCTGCTGAGGAGGAGAAGAGTGGCTGATTGCCTGGGATTGACGAGAGTTCAACGCAGTGGAAAGGGCTCTTTGTTCGACGGACGATTGAGTGGCACGAGAACGCTCGTGACGGCATTGGTTCTGGCCCTGTTGGCCGGTTGCGGCTCGGATGAGTCTCCGCCGGTTTCGGAAGAGACATCCTCTGCCGCGGCGACTGCGACATCGGCGGCGAAGGAAACGGCTGTTGCCAAGTCGGAGTCGCCGGTGATGGAGGAAGACGCAGGCTCAAAGGCGGCGGAGCCTGCCGGGAACGATCCCGCGTCGGAACCGGCACCCGTTGAGCAGCCAGTCTCTGCGGAGCAGCGGGAGGCCGAAGCCGCGTTCGGGGCGATGACGGCTGTCGGTGTCTCTCAGAAAAACCTCGACGCAGCGACCGACAGGCTGTTGGCCATCGGGGCGCCGGCGATTCCCGTGCTCGTCGCGGGCCTGCAAGCGGAGGACTCGCTCAGGCGGGAGATGGCGGCGACCATGCTGGCACTCATGGGCGCGACCGCTGCAGATGCCAAGGACCAGTTAATCGCCGCGCTCAAGGATGAATCCGACTTCGTCCGGGCGAATGCGGCGACCGCCCTCGCCCAGATGCCTGGACAAGCGGAGCACGTGGTTTCGGTGTTTTCAGAGTTTCTCGACGGCGATGACGAGCACCTTCGCAAAATGGCGGCGATGAACCTCTCCGTGCTCGATGTCGAAGCCGCCAAACCGCTTGTGGGGCAGATGGCACGCTTGCTCACCGACGGCGACCGCGATGTGGTCCTGGCGATGGTCGAACTGTTGGGCCGGATGGGGCCCGACGCGCGAGAAGCGGTCGCAGAATTGAAAGCACTCGACAGCGCAGACGATGCCGGCCTGCAAACTGCCGTCACCGCCGCACTGACGCAAATCGAAGTGGACCGGGAGTCGCCCTAATGTGTCGGCGCCAAGGGGGGAAGGAGCGGCCATTGGCATTCACATCAGAGCCCGGAGCGTTAGCGACGGGTCGCTTCGTCACCCGTTTCCTCTCAGAGCGACGGGTGGCGGGGGCGCCGCGACACCGTCCATTGGCCGTGCCGCGCTGACCACGGGGGCGATGCCGTTGTTTGGTCGATTGTCCACCGCCCCTGGATCAAAGGGCTTTCGTTGCTTCACGCATCCACGCGCCCCCATCGGTTTCCGGGGAGACTCTCACAGCAGTACGTGTTTCTCAGCGATACACCTTGCAGCGAGGCAGGTTTTCCCGCAGCCAGTTGATGTCGTCGGCGGTGACTTCGATGCGGTAGAGGGAGAGCTGTCGCAGATTCGGCAGCACGGTGAGATGGCGCAGGGCTGCGCCGGTGATCCGTGTGTCCGTCAGGTTGAGACGGTCAAGATGCGCGAGTGAGGCCAGATGCCGGAGTCTCGCGCCGGTAAGGGCGGTGCCGCGCAGATCAAGAACCTGGACGCTTGTGAATGCGCCGACCAAAGGCATGTGCCGGTCGGTGAACCGTTCCGAATGGATGCTGATTTGGATGATGTGCTGCTCGTCGTCGCGTACGAGCTCCGCTCCGAATGCTGCCAATTGGGCCAGGCTGTGCTGGATCGCCTCCTGAAAGGCCTCCGCAATCAGCCGCCGCATGGTTTCGGACAGTCCCCGCGGATCATCCTGAAGTGCCGTCAGCCCCGTGAGGGCGGTCGTCGCCAAGGCGGCGTCGGCTGCGCGAGACATCTGTGTCAGGAGCGCGATTGCGGCGGCGGCGGTCGTTTCTTCCGCAGTATCTCGAACGGCTGCGACCAGTGGCGGGACAACATCCGCCCCTTGCCGCATGAGCCGGCGCGCAGCCCAGTCGCGTTGGATAAACGACGGGCTGCCGAGCTGCTCCAGCAACCCGTCGAACTTGGCGGACTGTTTGACGGACTGTTCGGTCGGCGCATCGGCGGCTGATGGAGGTTGCGCATCGGCCAGACAGGCCGCGCATCCCAGCACGCACAGAGCCATTCCGACGGTGGTTTTTGCCAACAGGTTCATCCAGGAGCCCGGCCAATGCCATTGTTCCATTGAGGAAAGTGACCCGAAGTCCGATTGATGTTTTCGCGATGCCCCCGTCCCAAAACAATGGCGATGCGCAAACCTCAATCCGGCCGTCAGCCGACGAGAAACTGTCCGCTCCTACTTGTTGACCCAGTAGTCGACGACGAGCACGTCTTCGAGCACCGGTTTCAGGACCTTCACAAAACCGAGGTGCGCGGGGTGCGGCAGGTAGGCTTTGAGGTCCTCCTGACTCTTGAACGTGACGAGGAAGCAGTGGGTGAAGCCTTTCGTCAGGTTCTCGACGCTGTCTTCCCGTCCCCATTCGAAGTCGTGAATTTCGTCGATTTCGTTCGGCAGGTTCCCGAACGCTGCGACGAGTTCTTCGACAGTTGCTTCGTCGGTGTCGTCTTTGAAGTTGAGCAGCACGACGTGTCTCAGGACACGTTTCTTGGCGGCAGATTCAGACTGGGCGGGTGAGGTCGGCATGAGTGTCAGGGCGGCGAGAGAGAGAATCGCGAACAGCGGCAGCGGCGTCAGACGTTTCATCAATCGGTCTCCGGGAGAGTTTCGACGAGGTTGTGAACATTGTGGGTGATGGAATGTGCCGAGGTTGGACGATTCGGATGCGGGACTTTTCGGTAGGACGTCATGTTCAGGGTCCGCGAGTTGGTTTGAGCCGGGATGTTTTTCGGAATCGGGCCGGGAATGGCCGATGTGCGTTGGGTGCTGTTCGGGCCCGTGCCAATCCGCAAGCGATGGGTGTGAAATGGTGCAAACGTCCATGTTTTCAGGACGATGTCGCCGGCGCAGCGAAGACGTTAGGGATTTTGCCGAGGGCTGACATCTCGCGCGGGTCGGTGGGGATGAGGTTGGTGAGCCGGCGAACGATTTCGTCGGCGGTAATGCCGTCGGCTTCGGCGTTGAAGTTGGTCACAAGGCGATGCCGGATCACCGGCGGTGCGACCGCTTTCACGTCGTCGATGCTAACGTGTTTGCGACCGTGCAGCATGGCCCGTGCTTTGGCGGCCATGATGAGGTGTTGGCTCGCCCGCGGTCCGGCACCCCAGGTGACGTATTCCTGCACGAAGTCCGGAGCGTGCTCGCTTTCCCGCCGCGTCCAGCGAGTGCAGTTCATGGCGTACCGCAGCACATGGTCGGCGACCGGCAGACGCCGCACAACGTCCTGCAGGCGAATCAGTTCTTCGTGCGTGAGCACCTGCTCCACCGCTGCCGGTGCCGGTGTCGTCATCTGGCGGACGATCTGAAATTCCTCTTCCTCTGAGGGGTACTCGACCTGCACCTGCAACATGAAGCGGTCCTGCTGCGCTTCGGGGAGCGGATAGGTTCCTTCCTGCTCGATCGGATTCTGGGTCGCCAACACGAAGAACGGCTCCGGCAACCGATGCCGATGTCCTCCCACGGTGACCTGATGCTCCTGCATCGCCTCCAGCAGGGCGGCTTGCGTCTTCGGGGGTGTGCGGTTGATTTCGTCCGCCAGCACCACGTTGGCAAACACCGGGCCCTGGACGAAACGAAACTCGCGGGCTCCGGTCGTGCGGTCTTCCTGCAGCAGTTCGGTTCCGGTGATGTCGGCCGGCATGAGGTCGGGGGTGAACTGGATGCGGTTGAAGCTCAGCTCCAGCGCGTCGGCAAGTGTGTGCACCATCAGCGTTTTCGCCAGTCCCGGCACGCCGACGAGCAGGCAATGCCCTCCCGCCAACACGGCGATCAACATCTCCTCCAGCACCTGCTGTTGTCCGACGATTCGCTTGGACAACTGCTTGGTGATCGCTCCATGCGAATCTCGAAGACGCTGGATGGCGGCAACGTCGTCGGATTGGTCGGGAGGCGAATCGGTGTCGGTCATGTCGGGTCCATCGGGATCGGCGTGCGGGGCCGTGCGAAACCGCAAGCGGTGATTGTCACCGTCGGGCGTTATCGGTGGCGCCCGCTCGATTATGTGGACCGGCGCGTGTTGCTGGCAAGCGGGGCGGGACGAGTTTCGTTCACGAGGGTGCATCCGCTCACTGGTGGGGGGGTGGCTGGGGCGATCTGACACTGCTGATCAGTAAGCCGCTCGGAAGTCTGGGGCTGTGGACAGTGAACGAGCCACGTGACGGCCCCAGTGTTCGGTTTCAGGACACGTTTCCGCTGCCTCAACAGCGCCCCAGCCACCCTGAAATGAGCGAGCACCACCATCGAACGGATACACCCCGTTCACGACGCCCTGTTCAAGACACGCGGTGTCTCATTGGCCGGGCGGCTTTCGTTGACAGAAAACGGCGACGGGTGGCGGGGGCGCGGAGGAGCATGGAGCAACGTCCCCCCTTCGATCCGGGGGCGGTGAACGATTCACCAGACGACGAGATTGCCCCCATGATCGGTGCCGCGAGACGACCGGACGGTGTTACCCCGCCCCCGCCACCCGCCGCCGAAGCCAAGTTGTCTGCTGCAGAGAGGGATTCGTGGTCACTCGGCCCAGAGCGCGAACAGGCGGCGGGCGAAGAGTAGTCCGGCGACGGTGAGCGAGCCGGCAAGGGTCACCATAACGGCGGCGGTCCCGATGCGGAGGGCTTCCTGGCTGCGGGGGGACAGCAGTCGCCCTTCCTCGTCTCCCAGTGTCTTGAGCAACTGGTGGAACATCTCTGCCGAGAGGACGATTGTGAACGACAGGATCAGGACGGCCCATTCGATGACGGCGAAGTTCAGCACGAACGCCGCTGCTGCGACGACCGTGCCAATGAAAAAGTGCACTGAGAACGTGCTGTCGCCGCGCATGCCCTGACGCACACCATGCTCCGTATCGCGAAGCCGCTGCCGCCACGGCGGTCGCGTGCGCCGAAGAACTCGCTGCGGAATCGGCCGTGAGGATGGCGGGAGCGTTGCGGGCATGGGAGTTGGGAGTTGAGAATTCAGAGTTCGGAGTTGAACCTCGTTCCCAAACTCTGTTTGGGAACGCACTTCCGCGAAACTCTGTTTCGCGAACGGCAAAGCAAAGCTTTGCAGGACGTGTGTTCCCAAGCCGGAGCTTGGGAAAAAGTTGATTTGAGATTTGAGATCTCAGGTCGTCAGGGGATGCCGAGCAGGGAGCTGAGTTGGGTCCGGGAGGTGCGGAGGGCGCCGAAGCGGGGTTCGAGTGAGATGCCGAAGCCGGCGTTGTTTTTCGAGCGGTCGTATTTCGCGCCCAGGTGGAAGATGAAATCCCCGCCGATGCGGCTGATGGTGAGCGACTGTCCCCGGTCGCGACCCTCGGCAAAATCGTAGGCAACTCCCACTGACGAAACCCACTTGGGGCTCATCAAGTAGCTGTAACTGGCCGTGACGATCTGACTGTCGATCGGGCCGCCTTTCACCTGGCGGATGCCGAGGTACACACTGCCGCGCGTGCTCCGCTGGGACAGGACGCCCACGTTCCAGATTTGCTGCTCCACGTCAAAGAAGTCGACGAGTGAATTGGCCGTCACCGTGGTTCGTTCGCCGACGTTCCAGGCGTATCGGGTCGAGAACAACCCGAAGTCTTCGCCGAAGTTATCGCGGCTCGCGTCCGGGAAGTAACTTGCTTCGAGGTCGAGCGTCATCCATTCTCTGATTCGCTGGCGGTCGGGCGGACCGACTTTCGTTTGCAGGCGGTGCCGCCAACCCATGCGGAGCACCTGTTGGTCGTCAACTAATTCGTTGTAAGGGGCCGTCACCGTGCGGCCGGCTCCGGTTCGGATCGCATACATGCGGGGTTCGAACGTCGGGGCGAACGCTCCGCCAAATTCGTTGAACAGGTACCGTGAGCGGAACCGTTCCTGGGCGTTGTCATCGAACTCGTTGTACTGCGGGATCAGCCCGACGTCCTGACTTGAATCGGAGATTGAGTAGTCGGCATCGAACACCATTTTGTGGGCGAGGCCGTTCAGGCCGAGAATGCGGCTTTGCACGTACGGCATCCGTTTCCAGAACTCGATACTGGCCCGCACGCCGGCGCTGCCGAACAGACGGGAAAGGTCGTCGCCGTTCATTGCTTCGCCCCAGTAGGCCGCTTCACCCATCAGGTAGGGGTCGACGTTGAGCGGGCCCAGGTCCAGCGGGAGCACGAGTTCATGCCGCGTCGAGGTGACGAGTCCCTCGACATCCGCGAAGTAGGGGAGCGGCGTGAACACGTCCACCGCCGGATTGAACGGTGGTTGGGCCGGCTCGATCCGTCCATATCCGAGCGAGGAGTGCGAGCTCCAGGTGAGCCAGTCGTTCAGCAGCGGCTCCGCGAGCACCGTCAGGTCGCCCCGCAGCCATTCGGTGACGTTGGAAAAATCGTTCAGCCGCTCCCGTCCCAGCCCGGTAATGGTGACATTGTCGACCTGCTGGCCGATTTCCAGCAGTGTCTCGTTGTCCTTGCCTTCGTCCCACTCGTTTTCGAAGTACTGCTCGAGGAAGTTGCGGTCGCTGATGTAACCGAGTTCACTCTTGACCCAGATGTTGTTGGGGAGCCGCAGCCGGTTTCGCCAGAGCGCCCGTCCCCGGTTGTCGTCCTGGGTCGGCAGATTGCGGCGCATGAGGCCGAGGTTGTCGGTGCCGTTGTCGTTGATGTAATACAGGTCGGCCAGGCCGTCGTACATCGTGGGGATGCCGAAGATTTCGGTCACGCCTTCGTAATTGGCGTTGGAGCCGATCGCCGGCCCCCGGTCCGAGAGGTAGTCGAGCAGGAGGTTCCAGTCGGTGTTCGGCGGCAGGTTGAGGCCGAACAGGGCCTCCATGTTCCATTCCGTCCGCACCTGCGTGCCGAAGATGCGATCCTGGTTGAAACGGATGTTGCGGATCGGAATCTGCGGGTCTTCCGCCGGAGCGCTGACCACCGGCGTGAAGAAGATGGGCACGTCGCCCACCAGAAAGCGGTTGTCGTACGAGCTGACCCACAGGGACGAGAAATCATCCGGATCAGTGGGATCGACGGTCCAGGGATAGGGGTTGCCGGGCCGGCGTTCGACGAAGATGTCGGCTGCTTCCAGCCGATAGCCCGGCTTGCCGAATGTGCTGCCGGTCGCCCAGGCGTTTTGCGCATGGTATTGGTCGCGACCGGTTTGCCGCATACGGTCGGCACGCACGCGGAGGTTCCCTTCCAGTTCAGGGATGAAGGTCCGCAGGTCGACGTTGAAGAAAGTTCCCTGTTCGTCCCGGACGTCGTAGAACCCGTGAGAGGCACGCACAACGGTCGTTCCCTGCCGGACGACGATGTTCCCTTCGAGATACACCTGAAACGGTGTATTGGGGTCCAGGTCGGCCCCCAAGCTCAGGTCGTCCAGACGCGATGCATCGGTCCAAATGACAGCCCGGTCGGCCGAAAGGTCGACGGTGCCGAGTTGTGTCACGCCATCGGCGGTCACGACCGGGACCCCTTCGACGACAATGTTCACGCCCCGTGTGATGGTGACGATCAACTCCGGCGGAACGGTCTGCTCGGAGAGGTGGGACCGGGCCACGAACCCGATTTCGAAGTTCCGAGGGACGACGGTGACGTGGCGTCTCGGGACGGCAATGGGGGCAAACGGGTCGGCCAGTACCGGTCCGGGTTGAGAACCGAACCCAGGTGCGACCTCGAAACCGTCGCCACGACCGGGGGCGGGCAGCTCGGGAATGACGTGCTGCGCTTGTCGGACCACTCCCGGTTTCAACGCCTGTACCTGCTCGACGGCTCGGACGTACACAGGGTCCTGCGTCGCGGGGGGACCTTCAAACGGTTCCGGGCCATTGATGTGTGTCCCGCCGAGCGTCATGAGCTCGGCCACCAGCGAATGGCGCAGACGCTGGCCGTCGGGCCGTGTGACTCGGACGTTTCCTTCCAGATACATCACCACACGGTCTTCGATGCGGCCCTTCAATTCTTTCTGGATGAGCCACAACACGATTTGATCCGCCTGGAGCGATTCGTCTCCTTGCGTCACGCGGCAGCGGTTGCGGAGGAGCAGGACCGTCGTTCCCTGATCGGTCCACTGCTGAGCAATGTCGGCGAACACGGTGATCGGCTGGACGCTGGTGGTCGTCGGCTCCTCAGCATTCCCGCCGAACGGGCCCAGCGAAAATCGGGGCAGCGAGGGGAGCGGGATTTGAGCCACCGCAGTCTGTTGCGAACAGACGATCAGCCCCCCCAGTGCGCCGGCAAGCAGCACACCGGCAGCGAACACCCTTCTCAGGGTCGTTGCCCAAGGCAGTGATCGTCGTATTTGCATTGGTGAGGCCACCCGGTCGGGTCAGCCGATGGAAGCAGGAAGGCGAGCCCGATTCGTCAATCGGGCCAGCGGTGCCAACTTCCGCAAGACGAGGGGATGTCACCAGTGCAGGACGCACCGGATCGGGGAAAGACACAGGCCGAACGCCGACAGTCCCAACGCCCACAGTCAAGGACTGGGTGTCACTGAGCTGCCGAGAGCCGATCTGGGTCGAGAAGAATCGAACGGAATGGGGCGGGATTATACGGCCAGTTTCGAGAAAGTGTCAATAAGGGTTCTGGGGCTACCTGTGAGTCGTAAGGGTTTCGTGTGACAAGTGTTGCGCTAGTTCTTCCCAGAGGGGCGCCGCTGCACGCCCCGCACGGCCAGCAAGGCGATCACCGGCACGACCGGGGAGCGCATGCGCGCATTCGACCAGTAGGCCAGATGCACCGACACAAACGCCGCGAGCAGAAGAATCGCGGGCGACCATCGCTTCGGATCGAAACGGAGAGCCCGATAAAAGCCGACAGCCGCTGCCAGAAACGTTGCTCCATAGAACACCGCCAACGGAACCCGAAGAGGCGAAGGGAGCGCTGCCGCGGCGGTGCCGCCCGGCGTGACGCTCCAGAATCGCCGCAACCTCAGCAGACAGGCCCGCAGAAACAGCCGCGGCTCCGCAACGATGTGCTCGCGGGCCCGACGGCCCATCCAACGGTCCCGGGCGACCTCGCCTGTGATGCCCGCGTTGTCCATTTCGCGGTTGAGCGACTCGGCCCATTTCGCCTGCCCCCCGCCGACGCTCCCGTCCCACACAGTCCCCCACGGTTGCTCGACGACCTCCCGGTAAAACGCCGGGTTGTTTCCAAGCAGGAGCGTGTAGCCCCCATGCGTGGTCATCAGAATCGGATACCCCGTCGCCAGCATGTTGCGGACCACCCACGGACAGACGGTGATCGCCAGCACGGCGAGCGTGACCCAGGGCCACCCAGTCCGTCCGTCGTCCCGATCTTGAGTTTTCTCTGCGGCCTCGGGGCGGGGGAGGGCGACGATCCCGCCGTGCCGCGAGTTTGCAGGACGCCTGGATTCCCGGCCCTGCGGAAGGAGCGTCCTCCCCTTCGATGCTGCGATTGTCCTGTTGCGACGGCTCGCATGCCAGCGGAGAACGATCCCTCTGAGCAGCATCAGCCCGCCGAAGGCCCACAGCGTCGGGCGGCTCAGCACGCACAATCCGAACAGGAATCCGCTCAAAACCTGCTGCCGAAGACTCGGTGCTAAGGTGATGGCCACTAGCAGGGCCGTCGCAAGGAACGTGACCAGCGTTTCGGTCATCGGAAACGTCGTGTAACGCAGCAGCAGCGGATCGACCGCCACCAACGCGGCCGCCAGCAGGGCAAGGCATCGGCGCAGTCGCAGTCGCCGGCCGAGCACGTACGTCAGCCAGACGGTGCCGGTACCGAGCAGCAGATGCAACAGGCCTCTCCCCCAGGGTGAGTCGCTTGTTCCCGTGGCAACGAGCAGCAGCGGGTAAAGCGGCGGGCGAAACGCAGTCGGCACGTCGCTGCCAGGGACGGAGAACCCGCGCCCCTCCACGACTCCCTCCGCCAGAGCCAGATAGATGTCCCGATCGTCATCGAGATTGTCCGACCAGACCCACAACACGCCCATGCGAGCCGCGCAGGCCGCCAGCAGAACGCCCATCAGGAGCTTTCCGCATTGTCGTACCAACCGATCGAATTCGTCACCGGGAGGGACATCGGCGGGAGAAGCATGACCATTCATGAAGTCGCCACTTGCGGAGTCACCCGTCCATTTGGTCTCATTGGGCGCGTTTGCCCGTCTCTGAGGGGCGATCGTGCCCTTCATTTGGTCGAAACGGCCGACTTGGAAACCCCGTTCGACGGGTTGGCCACACCCCCGTCGTACCACTCGATGATCGTACAGGATGCGCGCATGGTGCGCTCACAGGTTTGTCGAAAGACTCTAGCAACATCAGGCTGACGATGCCGCATGATGCTTCCGCCTCGGGGCCGACTCCCGCACTGGCGGCCGTTGCCGATTGGCTCGTCCGCCGCCGCCGGGAATTGCTGGGGCTTGCCCTGTTGCTGGCAATTGCAGCGATCGGACCCGCTTCCCGATTGACGCTGGACGAATCGGTCGAGTCGTTTTACGCACCGGATGACCCGTACTTGCTTGCTTATCTCGACAGCAAGCAGAAGTTCGGCGGCGATGAGTTCGTGTTCGTCGCCTATCAGGATCCGCAGCTCCTGGAGCAGGAAGGGTTGGATCGCGTTAAGGCGTTCGCTGAGCGGCTCAGTCAGGTTCCGGGGGTCCGTGCGGAAAGCACCCAGGACCTCGCCACAACGTTGGCGCCACCGGCTGCAGGGCTTGCCGTTCGTCTGTTCCTGCGGTTCCCGCGAACCCGCAGGAACCTCATCGCGTTCTCCCGTCGCGTGCTCATCGGAGATGACGATCAAACGACAGCCGTTGTGTTGCGGCTGCTGCCGGAGGGCGAAGCAACCGACGAGAGCGAAAAGCCCGTCTCGCGAAAGGAGACATTTCGTCGGATTCGCGAGTTGGCCGCGGCACACACGCCGCGGGCCTATGTCAGCGGCGAACCAGTGATGGTGCATGACATGTTCCGATACGTGGAACAGGACGGAGCGATTCTCGGGATCGCGTCGTCGAGCCTGCTGATCCTCGTGATCCTAGTGCTGTTTCGCAGCCTGCGATGGATGGCACTTCCGTTGATTGTGGTGCATGTCGCGCTGCTCTGGACGAAGGCGCTGCTCGTCGTTTCCGGCCTCAAGCTCAGCATGGTCAGCTCGATCCTGACGAGCTTGATCACCATCATCGGGATCGCCACGGTGACGCATGTCACCGTCCGTTTTCGCGAAATGCGCAGCGACGGGCTTGATCGCTTCGACGCGTTCCGTCAAACGTTCATCGATTTGGGACCGGCGACTTTTTGGTCCTGTGCGACGACAGCGGCCGGGTTCGCCGCGCTGCTCTCCAGCGGGATCACACCGGTCCGGAGCTTCGGGACGATGGTCGCGCTGGGAACCATGCTCGTCCTGGCGGCGACCGCCTTACTGCTGCCGGGGGGGATTCTGATTGGCCGGTTCAGCGCCGATCCCCACCCATCACCGGCAGAGCGGCGGCTCGTCGGTCTGCTTCGAAAGATCAGTCATGGCGTCGAACACCGCTCGGTCGTTCTGTTGAGCTTGTTTGCCCTGCTCATGCTGTTTTCGGCGGCCGGGCTCTCGCGCCTCCGTGTGGAAACCGACTTCACCAAGAATTTCCGCGCCAACAGTCCCATCATCCAATCGGTCCGGTTCTTCGAGGACTATCTGGGGGGAGTCGGGAGCTGGGAGATCAATTTCGACGCACCGGTCGAGTCGGTTGCTCAGGTGGACAGCGAGGTCGTTTCGAGCGCGACCCTCGCTCGCCCTGATGGTGACGGAGCGGATTCAACCGACAGCGGGCTGACGACGCCGTTTGTCGAACGCGTCGCTCAGACAACGGCCAAGCTGAGCGACTTCTCGATGTCCGACGGGACCAGCCCGACGAAGGTCATTGCGTTGTCGGACGGCATCGATTTCGTCCCGGGCCTCGCCGCACGCACGCTTGAGGGGAAGCGCGAGGTGCTGCGCATGTTGCAGCCGGAGTTCGAATCCAGCCTGTATAACCCGCAGGCGGGGCGGATGCGGATCATGATACGGGCCCTCGAACAGCAGCCGGCCGACACCAAGTTGCTGCTGATCGACCGCGCTGAGCAGATCGCCCGTGAAGATTTCCCGGATGCCCGGGCGACCGGCCTGTATGTGCTGCTGGCACATCTCATTCAAAGTCTGCTGGGTGACCAATTGGTCAGCTTCGGTTGGGCGGCGATGGGCATTCTGGTGATGATGACGATCGCCTTTCGCAGCTTCCCGGTCGGCCTGATGATGCTGGTCCCCAACACGTTTCCGATCCTGCTGGTGATCGGCGGGATGGGGTGGGTGGGGGTGCCGGTCAACATCGGCACGGCGATGATCGCCAGCGTGTCGATGGGGCTGACGGTCGATTCGAGCATCCATTACCTCGCCGGCTACCGCCGCGCCCGGTCCGCCGGGCTCGACCACTTCGCCGCCATTCATCGCACGCACGAAAACATCGGACGGTCTCTGGTGTTTGCCAACGTGGCTTTGGTGCTGGGCTTCACCGTGCTGTCGCTGTCCCACTTCATCCCGCTGATTTACTTTGGCGTGCTGGTCAGCGTGGCCATGCTTGGCGGGCTGTTGGGCGACCTCGTGCTGCTGCCGCTGCTGCTCTACTGGATCCCGGTTCCGCATCAAGCCCGACCGTCGCAGGCTCCGGTTGCTGTTGATCCGTGCACGGATTGAATCGCCGGTCGATCTCGAATTTGTCCGACTGGGCGAGGATGCTCCATGCATCGGTCGTGAAGGTGGCACCGATGATGCGGGCGCGGAACCGCTCCCGGCGGTCGCCACAACCGGACAATCCGTCAGTATTGCCCATGTTTTGCCGATTGCGATGCCCAGGGCGCACGATTTCCGAGAGACATCCGCCTCGTGGACGTTTCAACAACTGCAATCGGCATCACATCAACTAGACTTAAAGACCGGGCTTCCGGGGGGGGATTGGGGTTATGGGACGGCTCATCGAATATCTGATGTACGAGTGGCAGACCGCCACTCTCACGGACTATGCGCATTGCGTGATCGCCATCATCGTGATTGGCTGGTTCATGTCGCGAACGAGCAATTGAGCCGCTCAGCCAGTGAGCCGCCAAGACGCTGGCTCCTGTGCCGTTGGGAATCGGCCGCCCGATCCGATCGTGCATCGGACCCTCGCGCCAATCATTCTGCCTGTTCCAACCGGTCGAGCAGGACTTCGGTCATTAGCGGATGGAGCCCCAGCGGAGGGCAGAGGAGGCATCGCACGTCGGCATGCTGATTCGCGAATCGCTGCCGAAACGCTTCCAGATCGCTGGTGACGTGGCCCCCGGCGGAGAGGAACCAGGGCAACATTCGCACCTCGGTGGCCCCCCGTTCGACGCATGCCTGAAACCCCTGCCCGATGGTCGGCTCCGCCAGTTCCAGGTAGGCGTGCTCGACGATCAGCTCCGGTCGCCTCGCCGCGATCCTCTCCGCCAATCGCACAAGATCAGCATTCGCCGACTCAACGCGGCTGCCGTGCGCGATCAACAGAATGGCCCAGGGCATGTTTGTTGTTGAGAGTTGAGAGTTGAAGGTTGAAGATTCGGACGCCAGATTTGAAATCCGAGATTTGAAATTTGAGACCTCGAATCTGAGTGCTCAGACGTTGGATTCCCGAACGGTGAGTTGAACGTTCGCTGCCGAGTGTTCAAAGTAAACCCCGAGCCATCAATTCTCACCATTCAACTCTCAATTCTCAACTCTCAACTTTTCAACAACCCCTCACCCGCGTCCACGGCGAACTCTATGCAAGCGCAACGCATCGGCCCCTACGAGATCGAACGCCAGATCGGAGCCGGCGGGATGGGCACGGTCTACCTGGGCCGGCATGCCGGCACGGGGCTCGTTGCGGCGGTGAAGGTCTTGCCCACCATGCTGGCCCGCGAGCCGGGCTTCGTGGCGCGGTTCAGTCGCGAAATCGATGCGCTCAAGAAGCTGTCGCATCCCAACGTGGTCGAATTGTATGACAGCGGCGTCGACGGCGAAACGTACTACTACTCGATGGAGTACGTCGAAGGCGACACCCTCACCGAGCGTCTCAAACGTGATAAGCGCATCCCTTGGCGAGAGACAATCGACATCGGCGTGCAAATCTGCGCGGCCCTTAAAGCGGCCCACAACGCCGGTGTGATCCACCGGGACCTCAAACCTTCCAACCTGCTGCTGGCGAAAGACGGCGTCGTCAAACTGACCGACTTTGGAGTGGCCCAGTTGTTTGCTTCGGGAAAACTGACGGCGACCGGTGGCGTGATCGGCACTGCCGAGTACATGTCTCCGGAACAAGCCGAAGGCAAACGGGCGACCAAGCACAGCGACGTGTATTCGCTGGGGGCCGTGCTGTACGTCATGTTGACCGGGCGGCCTCCCTTCACGGGCAAGACGACCAACGAGGTCATGCACAAGCAGCGTACGCACCGCTTTGACAGCCCCGGCATGGTCGTTCCGGAAATCCCGTATTGGCTCGACGAGGTCGTCTGCAAGTGTCTCGAAAAGAAACCGGAGCTGCGCTACCCGGATGCCTACGTGCTGTCGTTGCGGCTCCAGGAGATTCCCAAGAAGGTCGCGTTGGCATCGAGCAACGCCACGGCGACCTTTGAGGCGTCTGCTCCGCCGGATGCCGAAACGCTCGCCGCCGACGCAGCGCCCGGGCAGGGCGAAGTGGGCGGCACGCTCATGCGGGATCTCATGCGCGCCCAACTGGAGCAATCGCAGGCGACGGGCAACGTGCGGCGGGTGTTCGACAGCGTTTGGGTGCTGGTCGGACTGCTGGTGCTGCTCATCGCCGGCGGCGTCTGGTGGTTCGAAGTTCGTCAGCTCACTCCGGAAGAAATGTTCGCCGCCGGAGAAGACCTCATGCGCAAGAAGCCCGGAATGGCGTGGGAACAGGCACGAGACGACTACTTTCTGCCGCTTCTGGAAACCGACCCGGAAAGCTGGAAGCCGCAGGTGGACGGCTACCTGGAGAGAATCTCGCTGTACGAGTCATTCCAGGGCGTCCGCCGGCCGTCATTGCATCCGTTTGGGACACAACCACATTCGGAGATCGACCGCTTTCTCCGTCGGGCCGCCCGCGAGCGCGAAGTCGGCGAGTTGTCACGTGCGGCGCAGACGCTTCGGTCGCTGAAAGTGCTTCTTCCCGAGACCAACGCCTACAAAGAAGGCCGCGACTCCATCAACGAAATGCTGGACGAAATCAATCACGAACGGAGTGCGAACGAACGCAAGATTCTGACGGACGCGGGGGAACGTGCCCACAAATTGATGGATTCGGGCCGAGACGACGATGCGCGCTACATTTGGCAGAGCATCGTCGACCTGTATGATACGGACCCTCACGCCGCCGAGATGGTCGCGGAGGGGCGGAAGTGGCTTGAAGAACACCCCCTTGCAGCGGACCCCGAAGGAAATAACCAGGAATGACCGAAACTCTGCAGCTCACTGATT
Organism: Planctomycetaceae bacterium; assembly: GCA_029259845.1. GTDB lineage: Bacteria > Planctomycetota > Planctomycetia > Planctomycetales > Planctomycetaceae > JAHBXU01. Next base: position 32,965 of record JAJDEI010000180.1, read on the forward strand.
TCATCCGCAGCATTGCGGATTTTCCCAAGCCGGGAATCCTGTTTCGCGACATCACGCCGCTGTTGGCCTCTCCCGACGCGATGCGCGATGCAATCCGTCAGATGGCCGACCACTACCGAGACGCGGGGGTAACGTCCATCGCCGCCGCCGAGGCGCGGGGTTTTATCTTCGCCACGCCTCTCGCCCTGGAACTCAACGCGGCCTTCGTGCCGGTCCGCAAGCCGGGCAAACTCCCGTTCAATACGGAGTCGTTCCATTATGAGCTGGAGTACGGCACCGATTCCCTGGAGATTCACACGGATGCGTTCCACCCCGGAGACCGCGTGCTGATGGTCGATGACCTGCTCGCGACCGGAGGCACGATGCAGGCGTGCATTCAGTTGGCCGAAAAATGCGGTGCCGAGGTCGTCGGTTGCGCCTTCCTGATCGAACTCGACGGTCTCCGTGGCCGCGACAAACTGGAGCCGCACGACGTCTTCAGCCTGATCCGCTACGACTGACGGGATTCGCTCCCCGTGTGCCGGTTCCGAGTGTGGGGAACGGTCGGAAGTGTTCCCCAGCCGACGGCTTGGGAGGGGGCGATGGCACGACGTGCCTGTTTGATGGATCGCTGACCGAGACAACCTGAGACCCCACGGAGCCACAATTCATCGTGTCCCCCATCGACCTCGACCACAACGCGACCACGCGGCCTCTGCCAGAGGTGGTGGAGACCGTCTCGCGGGTGATGCGCGAGGCGTGCGCCAATCCCGGCAGCCGCCATGCTGCCGGACGGGCCGCGCGGCAAGTGCTGGAGCAGGCCCGCGAGACCGTCGCTGCGATTCTCAACGCTCAGCCGCAGGAGGTCGTCTTCACCAGCGGCGGAACCGAAGCGACGAACCTGGCCCTGTTCGGATTAGCCGCCGGCAGCCCCGGGACAGTCGTGCTCCCACCGGCCGAGCATCCGGCGACGGAAGAGTCGGTGACAGCGCTCGAAGCACGCGGATGGACACGGCACACGCTTCCTCTGGCCAGCGATGGACGCGTTGTTCCCGACGCATACGACGATGTCGCCTGGAGCGACGTCAAGCTGGCGACGCTCATGTTGGCCCACAACGAAATCGGCGTCATCCAGGACGTCAGCCCGCTCGCCCGGCGGTGCGCGGAGCACGCCATCCCTTTACACGTCGATGCCGTTCAGGCGGTCGGAAAGATCGCCGTCGACTTCCGCGAACTTGGTGCGACAACGCTCGCGCTGGGGGCGCATAAGTTTCACGGGCCGCGCGGAATCGGCGCGCTGCTGGTTCGCGAGGGGACGCGGCTCGCCCCCACGCAATTCGGCGGACATCAGGAAGCCGGACGCCGTCCCGGCACCGAATGCGTGGCGCTCGCTGCCGGCATGGCAACGGCGTTGCGGTTGTGGCACGAGCATCGTGAACAACGCACGGCTCATGTTCGCAACCTGCGCGACCGATTGGAGTCGTCTTTGCGGGAGCGGTGTGCCCCAACGGTCGTTAACGGGTCCCGGGAGCACCGGCTTCCCAACACGCTCAATATGGCCTTCCCCGGCATCGACGGCGACGCGCTGCTCGTCTCGCTCGATCTGGACGGGGTAGGCGTCTCCTTGGGCAGCGCCTGCGCGAGCGGGTCGAGCGAACCGGCCCCCATTCTCATCGCAATCGGCTGCCCCCGCGAGGCGGCTCTCTCATCTGTCCGGCTGAGCGTGGGCATCGACAACACGGTCGAAGAGATTGACACGGCTGTTGGACGCATGGCTGCAACTGTTGAGCGCCTGCGTCAATCCGCCAAGACACCCGGAGTCTCAAGCTGAATCGTGGTGTCCTGTGAAGATCGCCTCCCCTTGGGGGAACAGCCCGCGATCAACATGGCACGGGAAGGCGTCCGTAACACACCACATCATCGGTCGCATCCCGGCAGGGAGGGGAAAGCGGATTTGGCGGATCGAGGCAGATTCATGCGGAGGCGGGATTTGGTCTCCGGCGATCCGTGGTCATCCGCCCCAATCCGTTTGATCCGCGTTTCCGTTCTCTGTCGAAAACGGCCCAACGGTCGCGCGAACGGTCGGTTTCGCTGCGGTGCGCCTAGCAGTCTGTTGAAAAACTGCTTCGTCGGCGAGAGCGCGGCAAAACTCGTCAGATCAAGGAGCCGAATCGCAGACATATCCCTAGATACGTCGAGATTTGGCGACGCCGAGCTGACGAGTTTTGACCGCTTGCAGTCAG
>JAJDEI010000019.1 GCA_029259845.1 Planctomycetaceae bacterium
GACCGCGTTGAACCACGCCGGCGAAAGCGCCGGCCCAAACCATACAAACTCCTCCAGCAACCACGACAGAACTACAAACGAAAAGCCGCGTAACGACTTACAATGAATTAAGTGCCATTCGGGTCAGGCACCTTTTTCGGCGGGAAACGGCGTCCGACTCAGACAAAGTGATGATCGAAAAAGGTGCCTGACCCTCAGCGCGAATCCTCAGGCCGGAAACGACATCTCGGCGTACTTGCGAAGGATGAATTCCGCCTGGCTGCAGTGGCCGGACAGCAGCGGGCGGCTGTCGTGGATGCCTTTGAACGTGGAAAGGATGTACTCGGCGTCGTCCCGCCCGATCTCGTACAGGTGGAAGAACGCGGCATCCAGTTCGGCCATCAGCGTCGCCCGCTCCGCCTCATCCCACTTGTTCAGCCGCCCCCCATACTCCGCCTGAAAGCTCCCGCCAGTTAACTCACACACCTCCGCCAACGGCAACATATCCTCCGCCGTACAAGTCAGCTTGAGCACCCGCTCACTCACCCAAGCCTCCAACACGGCTTCGCGCTTCCACTGGCATGGCAGTGCGGTGCTGAATCTTGCTGTCGTCCAATTCAGCGGGAGGTGGTTGGGGCAAATGGCCCTTCGACACGAATTGTCAGTTTCTCGGCCAAGAGCGAGGTGGCGTCGATCGCTATCAAGGATCTTCTCGCGTCATATGCCAGCAGGGCAAGTTCGGCGTGGCCGGAGTTTCGCTGCTCAGACTTTGCAACGACATTAATGTCATGGCTCCTGAGGTCCCCGACCCGAAGCACCGCCACGTAGTAGCCAGACGCATTAGTTCCCAGCGCCGCGTCCTGCGCCGGGGTCAAGAACTCGGGGTGGGAGTCGGATTTCGCACGTGTTACCGACAGGCCAGTGACATCGTCCCTGCGAGGCCGGAATGCCAAGTGGCTGATTTCCCCGCTGGCTGGGTTATACCAACCCGGATTGATTGGAATCCTTCTGAGGATCAGCTCGCCGTCGTCGACGTGCGTGGAAGGTTCCGCATCTGGCATGAGGCTGAGTGAGAAACCTGTTGAGTCGTTGAGAGATCACCAGGGCTTCCGATCGATCAAGTGACAGTCAGCGAAAACGAGTAGCTCAGCATCACCAGATTGAGAGATCTCGATCTCTTCGCGATGATCTTTCGTTCGGTGACTGAAAACGATTCCACCATCACCGGATGGAACGACATCAGACGGCTCCACGTAAGGGCGTGATCTCATTTGCTGAACGATTTCGTACGCCTTGTCAATCGCGTACACGGAAGGCCAGACGATTCCATCACAATCCTCTTGACCAGCGTTTTCAGTCCATTCGTTGATTCGCACGATCCATCGCTCCCAATCCGCAGAATGCGGATTCGCTTGGTCGGATACCAACCGCGTTGAGGCATCATGAAAATCGAGCGAGAAGACATCGCGATGAACACCCAATTGCTCGGGCGATCCACAGGTCGGGTGCTCAATATCAAGCATCTCATTCATCGTTGAATACCCCAGTATTTGTTGGCATCGTCATCCATCATCTGTGTGAACGATTTGACGATCGTTTCACGCCCAGTATCTATGCCTCTAAGAATTCCGTCGGTGTCGCAATTCGCAGAAAGCGGTCCTCTTGCTGTTTGTTCCAGGATCACAATTTGTTGTTCGATATCTACGTTATCGGGATGCCTTCGTCTCGCAGTCTTCCAGGAAACATGGAGGCGTCCTCCCTCGTTCGGCAACGCAAATCGCCACCCACCCTGAAATGCTTCGAGGTCTGCAGCTTTACCCAAGATAGCTCCATCGCCGAGCAGTTGCATGAACTTCCAGTCGTGAGGACTGTTCCATACGCTCCCTACGGGAATATGGTTGACATAGGTGACTTCCCACTGGTTAGGAGAAATGTCACCAAGTTTTTCCCCGCCAATGAATCTGCGGAATTGGCCCAAAGCCGACTCAAATTGTTCACGGACTGAAGGATACCTTGGATAGCCACTCTCCCGATTTCCTTCGTAACCGATCCAGTTGACATGCAATCGCGAATTCTGCACTTGAATCATCCAATCCGAAGCCTCTTTTTTCATTTGAAGGCGGATTGGTGGATGCCCCTCTTTCAATTGGACACGCAGGTCGCTCCATGGTTGACCCGCCCCAAATCGCTCAAACTTCGATTCCAAATAGGCGGCCTCAACCACAATCGGCCACTCGTCTCGAAGACTCGACCAAAACAAACTCAGGAAGGGCGTTGAGAGTCTCTCGATCGCGTCGAACTGAACGCCGAGTATCGTCTCGACGACTGGTGGTGTTTCGTAATCGGGAAGTCCGTCGCTGGTCATTCTGCAGGTTTAATGTACCGAGAGGGTTGTTCACATGAAGGCGAGTTTGTTTCGCAAGGATTGTATACGACAAGTGTTACGGCATCTAGTCTACAACGTTTTGCGAGTAGCCACATTGACCTGACCGGCGAAAATGACCTGTTGCGCGGAAGCAGCCGTCAATACTCGTTCGTTTCCTCCTCGCCGCCCTGGAAGCCTTGGAAGTCGGTCTTCACCAGTTGGCGGATTTGGCGGGTGTCGCGTTCTTCGGTGAGTTTGGTGAGGGCGCCCTGCGTGGGCATGAAGCCGAGGTCTCCCTCCAACCTGTCGCGGAGGGCGAGGCCGTTCTTGTCCTGGTCGCGGGGGCCGACGACGGCCATGTAGGGGATCAGGTCGAGTTGGGCGTCGCGGATTTTCTTTTTGACGTTGGCCGATTGGCGGTCGATTGTCGTGCGGAAACCGGCGGCTCGAAACTCCTGTTGAATCGCCTCGCAGTAGGGGAGCATGTCGTCGTTGAGGCCGAGGATGCGGACCTGTTCGGGGGCGAGCCACAAGGGGAAGGCGGCGGCGAAGTGTTCGATGAGCATGCCGATGAAGCGCTCCATCGAGCCGAACGGGGCGCGGTGGATCATCACCGGGCGGTGGGTCGTGTTGTCGTCGCCGACGTATTCAAGGTCGAACCGTTCGGGCAGGTTGTAGTCGAGCTGGACGGTGCCGAGTTGCCACTCGCGGCCGATGGCGTCGGAGACCATGAAGTCGGCTTTGGGGCCGTAGAAGGCGGCTTCGCCTTCGACGGTGCTGAAGGGCAAGCCGGATTCGGTGAGGACTTTGCGAAGGGTCGTTTCGGCCCGGTCCCAGAGTTCGTCGTCGCCGACGTATTTGTCGGAGCCGGGTTCGCGGAGGGAGAGTTGGACGCGGTAGTCTTCGAGACCGACGGCGTGCAGGACGAAGCGGACGAGGTCGAGGGTGTCTTTGAATTCCTGTTCGACCTGATCGGGGGTGCAGAACAGGTGGGCGTCGTCCTGGGTGAGGCCGCGCACGCGGAGCAGGCCGTTGAGTTCGCCCGATTGCTCGTGCCGATAGACGGTGCCGAACTCGGCGAGCCGCACGGGCAGATCGCGGTAGGAGCGGGGGATGGCCTTGTACATCTGCACGTGATGCGGGCAGTTCATCGGCTTGAGGAGGTAACGTTCCTGCTGTTTCTCCCACGCCTTGAGGAAGGCGGTCCTTTCGTCCGCGGTGCCGGTCTGCGGGTACCGGGTGCAGTCGCAGCCCATGTCGGCGGCGGCGGCGAGGAAGTCGGCTTCGGCCTTGTCGTCGAGCGAACCGTCGGCGAGTTGGGTCTTCCAGTAGTCGACGAGTTGTCCGGCCGGGTGACAGAACAGAGGGGGGAACTGCGACTCACGGTAATAGGGAAAGTGGCCGCTGGTTTCGTACAGTTCGACCCGCCCGATGTGCGGGGAGTAGACCGGTTCGTAGCCGCGTTTGAGGAGTTCCTGTTTGATGAAGTCTTCGAGCAGCGCGCGGACGGTGGCTCCCTTGGGCAACCAGAGCACGAGCCCGCTGCCGACATCGTTGGAGATGGCGAACAGACCGTGCTGTTTGCCGAGCATGCGGTGATCGCGGCGTTTGGCCTCCTCAACCTGTTCGAGGTACGCCTTGAGGTGCTTCTTGTCAAAGAAGGCGGTGCCGTACAGGCGCTGCAGGTGCTTGTTGTTCGCGTCCCCCTTCCAGTAGGCGCCGGCGACGCTGAGGAGTTTGAAGGCTTTGATCTTGCCCGCGTCGGGGATATGCGGTCCGCGACAGAGGTCGACGAATTCCCCCTGACGGTAGAAGCTGAGAGTTTCGTGTTCGGCGAGTCCGGTCTGGATGTGTTCGGTCTTGAGTTCCTGACCGAGATCGTCGACGAGTTGGACCGCCTCGTCCCGGGAGAGGCTGAACCGCTCAAACGGTTCGGCTTCTTTGATGATCGCCTGCATCTCCGCTTCGATGCGGGGGAAGTCCTCTTCGCTGATGGGCGTGTCGAGGTCGAAGTCGTAATAGAAACCGTTGCCGGTGGTGGGACCGAAGGCGAGACCGACGCCCTCGTACAACCGCATGGCGGCACGGGCCATGACATGGGCGCAGGAGTGTCGCAGCACGCCGAGGGCCGACTCGTCACGGGTAGTGAGGAGTGTGAGCGGGATCGGGTCGGCGTCGGTCAATTCTTCGAGCGGGCGCATGCTGTCGACGGTGACGCCGTCCACCTGGGCGGCGATGGTCTGCTGCATCAGCCGTTCGCTGATGGAGCGGGCGACGTCGAGGGCGGTTGTGCCGGAGGGGTACTGTTTGGTGGTGCCGTCGGGGAGTTGGATGGTGGGCATGCGTCAGCTTTCAGCGATCAGCGACCAGCAGTCAGGAAGAGAAGAACCGCGTTCAGAGCAACATCTGACCGCTGAAGGCTGACAGCCGACCGCTCCCAATGGTTCAGCGCGGCCGCCGATACGAGGGGCGACTGAATCGCGGAAAACCGATCTGCGCGTTCTAGCCGACACGTGCGCAGATCGTCAACCGGTTGGTTCGGACGGGGGTGCGGTTGCCAGGGTTTTCATCCCCTGCGCACACATTTTGCGGAACCGGCTGAGGGGTCGGGACGTCTGAGAGATGATGTCCGGCTGCGGGGGACGAGCTGTGATCGGCACCCGGTGTCTCGGTTCGTCGTCCGCACTCCGACCGGTCTTGGGATCCGATTCACGATCGATGCCCGTTCCCAATTTGAGACACCGGGTGTCTGGGCGCCGTCCCATGTCTTTCGCTTGGCCCATGTCTTTCGCTTGGGGTGATCGGTTGAACAGGACTTTACGACCGGTGACGAGCCGGTGAAAAACAATTCGGAAATCGATCCCTAAGGATCGCCATTCTGGACCGTCGTTGGCTAAGATGCGACACAGGTGAGCAATGCGCGAAGTGGGGGCTTTCGGGAGAGCGGGGCGTTCGCGTGGGCGTGATCTGCTGTCGCAGGGTCGTGCAGTTCCCCTGAACCACCATCTTGTTTCGTTCAAGGACCGAGATTGATGTCGACGAAACGAGTTTCTCGCTCGCGGCTGGCAATGGGATGCCTCTGGCTCACGCTGCTGCACACTGGCGGCGCGTTCTCCCAGGAAAGCGAGAATTCGCGCCAAGATGGGTCCGAGGGTCAGCTCAGTGCTGCCGATTCCCCCGCGGCAACCGCGGCTCATGGTCCTCCGGAACGCGTCATCTACATTCCATTCGAGCAGTTCTCGGACGTGTTCGAGAACCCGGAAGCGTCGGTTGTCCTTCCGTATGCAGAGTATCTGGAGCTTTGGGCGCTGAAGTCGGCATCGGCGGGGGGAGACAGTCGGCCGATCGATGCGGTAATCACTCAGGCGGAATACGCGGCGAGCATCGAAAGGGACGTCGCGCGGATCCAAGTGACGCTAACGGTGAACGTGGTCGGCAAGCCGTGGGTCGAGGTGCCGCTCAACTTTGGAGAGGCAGCGGTCGGTGCTGTCACGAGTGGAGATGGCGAAGTGCTGCTGCGTGGGCAGGGAGACGGCACGTACGCGTTGCTATTCAAGGAGCAAGGGGAGCAACAGGTCCGCCTGGAATTGACCGCTCGGGTTGTGACGTCGCCGGACGGCCGGCAGATTGATTTGGACTGTCCCCCCGCCGCCATTACCACATTTGGGATCCGCGTCCCGGAAGCTGACCAAGAGATCGAGATCCGCCCGCGTTTCGTGCAGCAGCCGGTTGCCTCGGAGCCAGGGGCCGACGAAACCCGCGTGAGCGCCAGCCTCGGTGCGACGGGACACATCGCTGCGGCATGGCGGCCACGCGCGACCGCTCAACCGGAGATGCAACTGCTGATCAGCGTCACCAACCGGCAGCGGCATCATCTTGCCGACGGCATGATCCATGCCGATGCCTGGATGACGTACGAAGTCCTGCGCGGCGAGTTGCAACAGGTGAAGATCGTCGTCCCTCCGGAACATCGAGTACTCGACGTGACCGCGTCAACCAAAGTGCAGGGTTGGCAGACAGAGAAGAGCGACGAGCGGCAAACGCTCACGGTGGACTTGCTGAATGCCGTTGACGATCAAGTCACCGTGGAAGTGCACACCGAACAAAGGCTCGACGAGAAGACTGTTTCAATCGGCGGCTATGAAGAGGGAGGACCGGCACGCGGGATTCATGCGCTGGGCGTCGTGCGGGAAAGCGGGCAGATTGTTGTGAGTCACGGCGGCGATCTGAGCTTGCGGGTGATCGAGCAGGCGGGAGTCGTGCGGATCGAGCCGGACGAGGTGGCGAAGGAAATGCGGCAATCGGGTGCGTTGGCTTACAAGTATTACAGTCCCGCGTTTGAGTTGACCGTCGCTATCTCGGATGTCGAGCCGCGCGTGAGAGCCACGCAGCTTGTGGATCTCGTGATTGGCGATGACGAATTGGGAGTCGTCTCCAAGTTATCCTACGCCATCGAACGGGCCGGACTGTTCGAGCTGCGGGTCGGTCTTCCAGAAGGACTCGTCGTTGATGATGTGCGGTCCGGGCATCTTCGGGAATACCGGGCCGACGACGAGACATTGGTCATCGTGCTGCAGGAACGAACGCTGGGGAATGTGGTCCTGGCGATCGAGGCCCATCAGGTGCTTGACGAGGACGCCGCCGAACTGACGCTGCCGGTACCGGAGCCGTTGGGAGTCGAGCGGGAAACCGGCGTTGTGCGACTGTTCGCCGACGACTCGGTCGAAGTAACGACAAACGAGGCGGGGCTGGAAGCGGCCCGTCCGGCTCCCGTGTCGCCGCAGCAGAGCCGCGGGCGGGCGCGGCTGCGGGCCGCATGGCAGTTCACTCATCGGCCGGTGGTGATTCCGGTCACGATGGCCCGCAAGCCGGCGCGGCTGTCGGCAATGGTGGCGACGGACCTCAGCGTCGAACCGACACGGACGCGGGTGACCACGCTGGTCGACTTTCATGTCGAGTATGCCGGATTGGACCGGTTCCGTGTTTCGATTCCCGATGAGGCGGTCGGCACTGTCCAAATCGAGGCGATCGCCACAACGCCGACGTCACCGTCGCTCAAGGAAAGCCGCGCCGACGATCCGGTCGATGGATGGGTCCCTTACACGTTGGTGATGCAGCGGGAGGTCGTCGGTCAGCAGCGGTTTCGCATTATCTACGATCTTGAGCCGACGCCGGTGATTGTTCCGATTGAGGTTGATGCCGACGAACAGGGAGCCGGCGAGGGGGACGCGGCAGTCGCGGGAAAGGCAGACGAACAGGAGACCGGCGATGCCGAGGTCACCGATGACAACACGGCCGATGACGCGGACCCTCAAGAAACAAAGGCGGGCGGTGCGGATGAGGATGAAACGCGACCGGGGCCTGCAGACGATTCCCCGTCGACAAGCGAGGACTCCAGCAAGGACGAGGGGTCGAATGGCCAATCATCGGATGCAGGAGAGGGGGACGCTGAAGAAGGACACGCCGAAGAGGGACACCCTGAAGACTCGCTCGCTCTCGAATCACCGGCTGGACAGGCCGACCCGAACCGCATGCGAACGTCCGTCCGGATCATTCGGCCGATGGAGAGCCGTTCCGACGACGACGGGGAAGCGACCCTGCTCTCACGGGTGACGGGCGAAATCCGCCTGCAGAACGAGCGGTCGCTCACGATCACGGCGGAGGCATCCGGGGCGGATGTGGAGCCGATCGACGTGCGGGAATTGAAGACGTTGCCGGCGGCGGGGGCCTTTGCGTTTCGGTATCGGCAGCATCCGTCGGATCAGGTGATCACCGTTGGTGTGACGCAGGCCCGGTACGACGTCCAGGAAGTCGTGGCGACGGTGGTGTCTCGCGCGTTGGTGGAGGTCGTGTTGGGCGAAGATATGACGGCGACCTATCGCTGCCGGTACCGGATGAAGACAACCGAACGGCAGCGATTGCGGGTGGAGTTGCCGAAAGGGCTGGAAGTGCTCTCCGTGCTGGCCAACGACAGCGAAGTGCGCTTGGAGCCGGACCCTGAGGCATCGCCCGGGGGGTTGTGGGACAGCTACTTCGTCAAAGTTTCGCGGAGTGGGGCGAGCGATGATCCGTTCTTTCTCACGTTCCAGTTCTTGTGGATCGTACACCCGCAGCCGTTCGACCGGGGATTGCAGGGGACGATCAAGTTGCCGCTGCCGCGGATTGGCGAGCCGGCGAGTGCCGCCGTGCAGCAGACACGAGTGGCCGTGTGGGTGCCGGAAGATTATGCCCTGATCGGTGATCCGTCCGGCTTTACTCTGTCGGGATCAACGTCGCTGCGGGCGTCTCTGCTGGGAGGGGTGCGGCGAAGGGACTCCGGCGTCGATGACAACGAATGGATCGGCGGCGAGAGCAACGTGCTGCTCGAGTTTCCGACGACTGGCCGCGTCGCCTATCGGTACTCCAATCTGGGCGGCGGTCTGGAACTCGATCCTACGATCACACTGCTGTGGTGGAACATGGCATGGTACACAGTGGTGGTGAGCCTCACGCTCGCCGCGATTGCCCTCTTGCTGCTGCGAACAACGTGGGAGAACAAGCTGGGCATTTTGTTGCTGCTGGCATTCGGCGGCATGCTGCTCGGCCTGAAAGGGGAGCAGGTTCTGGCGCATGCGTTGTCGGCGGCGCGGTTCGGTCTGTTGTTCCTGGTGGGATTGTGGATCATCGAAGCCTTGTTCGGCAGACATCACCGGGTGAAGCCGGGCGCCGGCAAGGAGCCGGCCGTCTCAACCGGCGTGGTGAGCGCAACTCCCGCGCATGTCGCCGTTGTTCCTCCCCCGGGTGTGTTCGAACCACATCACACACAAGAGCCCCATGACCATGATGACCGGTGAGCCCGTCTCGTGCGGGAGAACTGAATGGCGGCGGCGTCTGCTGATGCTCGCGATTGTGGGCATTTTCGGGCAGGTGGTGCTTTCGGCCGTCTTCGCACAACCGCCGCCGCCGGAGGCCGTCACTCCTGTCGGTCGCAATTCGGACGGCATGCCCGGTGGAGACTCCGCCGATGGAGACGGTGAGACCGCTTCCGAGCCACATGTCCGCCGTCTGTATGTCCCGGCGAGCGAACTGGACTTGCTGCTCAAACAGGACCGTCATCAGGTGCTGTTGTCGGGGGGCGAGTTTCGACGATTGTGGAATGCTGCAAAGCGGACTGAGGCGGAAGCCGTGCATGACCCGGCCGATGTTGTGCTGTCATCCGCCAACTACGCGGCTCGGGTGGAAGGGGAGCATTTCCTGCTGACGGCGGAGATTGATTTCACGCAGTTTGCGACCGGTTGGCATGTGCTACGGATTCCGGTTGGCGGGCTTAATGTCGAGGGTGTGTCGCTGGACGGGGAGACCGCTTCCGCATCGAGAGACACGCAACAGAGCGACACGCTGCTGGTCTTCAACCGTTCGCTGGGGGCGCATCGTCTGGCACTCGAACTGTCCGCGAGACTGCTGCCCGTCGGCAGTGACCGGTTGGCAGAGTTCGCACTGTCCGGAGCTCCCTCCGGTGTGCTGACTCTTTCGCTGCCGGAGGAGAAATCGCTGTCCGTTGACGGACTTGCTGTCACGAAAGCGGCGGGGGAAATGACTGGGGACGCGACCGGCGGGGAGAAAGGGACGCGCTTTCGGATTCCGGTTGGTGGCCGGTCGCGGGTCTCCCTGCGGATCACCGATGGCGAGGCGTCGCAGGAGTCCGATTCGTTGTTGTTTGCCCGCACCGCGTACGGCTTGCGAGCCGCGCCGGGCGAGGTGACCTGGACCACACGGACCACGCTGACGACGTACGGACGCACGCTGGACCAGTTGACGTTCACCGTGCCTCCGATGCTTGATGTGGCTGCGGTCGAATCGAACGGTCTGGCGTCATGGAACATGACGGAGGCCGAACGAGGCGACCGGACCGAGATCACGTTGACATATCGGCAGCCGTTCACCGGAATGCGGGACGTGACGATTCGCGGCGTGTTTGTGCCCGATGAGGACCAATGGAGCATGCCGACACTGCTGCTGAGCGGGGCCGATTCGCAGACCGCAAGCGTCCTCGTGCTGCACGATCCGGGGATTCGCCTGCAACCGGAGTACGACGACTCCGTACGACCGGCGTTGGCCGACGAGACGCTGGCCGACGAGACGCTGGCAAACGAAGCAGGGTTGAGCGTTTTCGGAACGCCCGTCATCGAAGACCGCCTGTCACCGGAGCCCGAACGCCGAACACCGAACACCGAGCGCCGATACCGGATGGCCTTTCATGCCATGCGGGCGGACTTTGACCTGTCGTTCTTCACGCCCCGCAAACGGGGGGTGATGCAGGCGGCGATGACGAGCCTGTTGCGAGTTTCGGATCACGGACTCGATCTGTCGGTCGCGCTTGATGTGCAGGCGGCGGTCGCGCCTCTGTTCGAGGTGCGGCTGACGCTTCCCGCCGATTTTGAAGTGACCGGCGTGGCCGTCGCGGGCCAACCGAGCGACTGGACATTCGGCACGGGCGACGTGGGCCGAATCGATGTTCGCATCGCTCTGCAACCGCCGCTGGCTCCGGACCAGACGCGGCGGATCGGCTTGTGGGCCCACGCCGATCCGGAAGACTGGCCGGTCGAGAAGAATTCCGTTCTGTTGTCTTTCCCGCAGGTCGGGCTGCCGCAGGCTGACATGACCGAGGCGCGGTACGGGGTCACGGTGGACGATGATCTGGACGTGAGGGCGGTGGATCTCACCGGGCTCAACCCGGCGCGCAGCGATGACGCTGCCGGTCTCCGCAAGCATGTGGAAAAACTCGAAGGCGAACTGCGACTTGGATTCACAAACCAGGGCGAGGAGATCACCGGCGAACTAGAAATCACCCGGCGTCCGGCGACGTTGTCCGTTTCGACGCTGTCCCTGTCACGGCTCGAACCGGAGCGCGTTGTCACGCAGCTGCGTTCGACAGTGACCGTCGACGGGGGCGGGATCGAAGGGTTGCTGATTGAACTCCCGGAGAGCGTGGCGGCCGACGCGAGGTTCGTTCTGTCTCCGATGGAGGCGCGATCCGGACGATCCGGGAATTCGGGCATCGGCCCGTCTCCATCGTCCGCTGTTGTGATCATCGAACAAACGGTGTCGGATGCCATCAGCGGGCGGCGGACCTGGGCGCTGCGGTTCGATCGGCGCATGCACGGGACTCACCTGTTGACAGCCCGGCTCACCGAACCCCGGACGGATGATACGGCTGTTGCACTGACGGCGGCAACGTTCGTGGGAGCCGATCGTCAGAATGGTTGGATCGCCGTTGAAGCACGTGACGATCAGCGGTTGTCGGTCGCAGCGTTTGACGCCGCCGGCCGGGCTTTGCGGTCGGTCGATCCGATTGACCTGCCGGGCATGGATACTGAGGACCCGTCGCAACGCCGGATCATCGCCGGGTACCGGTTTTCGCGTCCCGGTGCGAATGCGACCGTCACCGAGGCGCGGTTCGAGCGGGCGGCGGTGCCGACGGCGATCGCGGATCGGTTCGTTGTCCGCAGTCTGCTCGGCCCGTCGGGAACATTGCAGCACCGGCTGGATGTTCGGTTCCGTGCGGTGGGCGCACAGAGTTTGTTGATGGCTTTGCCGGCGGAGTCGGGTTTATGGGCGGTCAAGGTCGACGGGCGGCCGATCGAAGTGCGGCAGTCTCTCGGGCGTTATCAGGTGCCGCTGCCGCCAGCCGATGTGCCGGAAGCCGCGCGGTCGCTGCAGGTCTTCTATGCCTCGAAATCCGACGACGCACAAACCGGTGGACGTTTGCAGCAGGCGGAGCCGCGACTGGCCATTCAACTTGGCAACGGCGAGACGCAACCGATCGACGTGCTGGCACACGACTGGACGCTGCTGTACCCCCGCGACGTCGTGCTGCTGGAGAGCCGCGGCCGACTGACTCCGACACAGGCCTTCGTGGACGACACGCTGATCGGCCGGATCGTGGAATCGATCCGCGTGCCGTCTCTGGACAGCTTGGGATGGCGCGTGGGAATCGCTGCAGCGGTGCTCGTCGTCCTGTGGCTCATCAATGTGGTCCGTCATGCGGCGGCACCATCGGTGCTGGTTCTGATCGGAGGCGTCAAGTTGGCCGGTGTGCTGTTGGTGGGCTTGCTGTTCTACGAGTTCGCTGCGCAGGATCAAGGGAGTGCGGAGTACTTCGCATCTTCCGAGTTATCCGCTCTTCCTCAGGCGGAGTCCCTCGAGCAGCAGGCTGGCGCAAGAAGGGGCCTGCAGCAAGGGGAGGGAATCGGTGGCGGCGGTTTTGGCGGCGGTGGCGGTGCCAACAAGTTGGGCCGCGAGCTTCGCGGCGGAGCCGATCAGCAGTTCGATTTTGACGGAATCGGGATCGATCAGGACTTCAATGTGCCAACGGACTCGCCCATCCCAAACATGGCCCAACAGGAAAGCATGCCGCAATCTCAGGGAGCCGCTGCTCCTGGAGAAGCGGCTTCCACTCCGGCTTCCGAGCTTGATGGCGACGAAGCGGACGGAGTGGCGCCCGTTTTCGGCCGACCGGTTTTGCAGGATGGGGAGCTCGCGCGTGTTGAACTCGCGGGCGTCGAACGTGCCGCTGCGGGGGGGGCGTTGTTATCGCTGTCGCTGGACCTGGACGCGCCGCAGGGGCTGCGGGAGATGCCGTTCCGGTCGCTCGGGACGGCGGAGCGGACAGCGGTCCGGACGGCGGGGGATGTGGAGGCGGCGGCGATTGATGTGCGTTATGCGTCCCGGTCCTCCCGGGAGGTGATGGCTTGGATCGTCGCCTGCGGCGTGATGCTGGTGATGTGGTGGATGCGCGGACTGAGCGCGACGACACGCGGCGTGACTGCCGTGGTGACTGCCGTGGTGACGGTCATCCTTCCCGTCGCGCTGGTGACGGTTGTTCCATCGCTGCGGTCGATGATCGTGGAAGGAGTGCTGCTCGGAGGAGTCGCGGGAGTCGTCCTGTGGGGAGCGCGGGCGATTGTCTGTTGGTTTGCGCACTCGACGTCCGACATCAAGACGCCGCACATCAGCGCGAAACAGGCGGCTCACGCAATGATCGTCATTGCAGGTTTGATCGGCGGACAGACGGGATGTCTGGCGGGTGAGGCGGCTGACTCCAGGGACGACAGGTCGGCGGCTCAACCGAGCGAGTCTCGTGCGGACAGACCGAGCGATGCTGGTCCGGGCAGGCGGGACGACGTGCCGACGGTCATCATCCCCTATGCAGATGGCGATCCGCTGGCGTCGGACCGTGTGCTGTTGCCGCGCAAGCTGTTCGACGAGTTGCGGGCGTGGACTCATCCCGATGGCGACGCGATCGGCCCCGCCCCGGTGGAGGGCGTGATCGCTGAGGCGATGTATGCGGTCGAGATTGGCGAGCGCGCGCGGGATCCGAGAGATGAGTCCGGACTGTCGGTGACGGGCCGCTACGTGCTGCACAGCTTTCGCAGTCAGCCGGTTGCGTTGCCGCTGCCGCTGACGAACGTCGCCGTGACTGGTGCGACGCTTGATGATGTTGCTGCCATCATCCGGCCTGCGGGCAAAGGAGGACTTGAAATCGTTGTCCCGAAAGCGGGCCGTCACGTGCTGCAGGTGTCGTTCAAGCTTCCCGCTGAGATACAACCCACGTCGGGCGACTTCGTTCTGCCGCTCCTCCCGGTCGCTGCCGGGCGGCTGACGGTGACGCTTCCCGCCCGGGATGACTGGGCGATCTCCGTGCTGCGAGACGGACGCACGCCCATCGGCTATCGGCGGCAACAGGCGGCTGGCGGCGTGACGGTGGAGGTACCGATCGACCGGGGCGGAAAGGTTTCGGTCTCCTGGCGGCCGGAACAGTCCTCAAACGGTCGGCTGGGGATCGTTAACGTCGAATCAACGACGGCGATTCAGATCGACGACGCGGGGGCCGGTCTCCGTGCTGCTTACGACGTCGAGGTGCGGCAAGGGTCTGTGTCCCGAATGGTGTTCGGGTTCCCGGAACCGCTGCGTCTCAAGCGGTTGTCGGGCACCGACGTGGGTGGTTGGCAGCTCAGTGTGGACGGCGACGAACGGACGCTCACGGTGTTCTTGCGTCGAACCGTCGAGGATCGCACCCGTATCGTGGCCGATCTTTACATCGCCGAGACCGGTTCGACGGACGAACTCTCGTTTGACATCCCTGCGTTTGCCCCGCGACAGGTGACGCGCGAATCGGGACAGGTCGTATTGCTGGCGAATGAGGAGCGTGATGTTCGCACCGCTGCAACCGACGGAGCCGTGCGGACGAATGAACTGAGTGGTCCGTTGCCGGACGAACTGAATCCGCAGTCTCTGCCTTCGCGGGGGACATTCCGTTTTACGTCGCGTCCTTGGCGGTTATCGGTGACGACGGCCCTTCGCCCGCCGCAAGTGCGATCGAAATCGGAGCATGGAATGTTCCTGGGCCGCCGTCGGATTCTGTTGGGCAGCCGGCTGCGGTTCGACCTGACCGGGGCACCGCGACGACTGCTGCGGGTACTGCTGCCCCAGGATTTCGAGCTCGTCGATCTGCAAAGCGGGGAGGTGCGGGAGTGGTTCGTCGAGGAAGGAGAGTTGGTTTTGGACCTCGGCGAGCCGCGCGTCGGTGCAGTGACGGTCACGTTTGAAGGACACATGCAGCGGTTCGAAAACGACATCGAAGCCGTGCTGGAGACGCCGTTGCCGCAGGACGTTGAACGGCAGGAGAGCCGCCTTGCGGTTTGGGTCGAGGAAGGGCTGACGGCGACATTGGACAGCTTTGAAGGATGGCGGCCTCTTGCCCCGGATGAATTGTCGGATGAGTTGCGGTCGCTTCACTCGCTGCCGCCGCAGTTCGCGTTCCGGTCGACAGAACTGGAGCCGGAACTGATCCTCCTGCAGATGCAACGTGCCCAAGCGCGGCTCGTCGGCGACGCCGTCACGCTCATCGCCGTGAGTGACACTTCGGTCGATTACGGACTCACGCTGCGATGGACAATCGAGCGGGCAGCGACCGACTTATTGACATTCACGACGCCGGACTGGCTCGCGGGACGATTGGAGTTCACTGGAGAAGGCATCGCGCGGACGTCGGCTGAGTTTTTGGATGACGGACGGGTTCGCTGGAGCGTGTCATTGGAGGACGGGGTCCGGGGCCAGTATCTGCTTTCAGCGATCGCCACATTGCCGCCGCCGGCTGAGGGAACGGTGAGTGCGCCGGAGATTCGTTTCGAGCGACCGGCTGCCGAGACGGATGAATTCTCCGCGGTCGCCGTGCAGCGGTCGTTCGCCGTGTTGGTGAACCTGTCGGCGGCGCAGCTTTCGCCGGCCGACGGCGAGGCGCACGAGGAAGTCCGGGCGGAGGACTTGCCACTCACGCTGCGCAGCGAACTGTTGGCACAGGCAATGGAAGTGGCCGAGGTTCCCATCGACGGGACCGTCACGTGGCAGATGCAGAGCGTGATCGAGCAGCGGCAGGCGACTGCCACGGTGACATCCGCCGACCTGACGACGGTGCTCGCTGCCGATGGCAGTTGGCGGACGGACGCGGCGTATCGGGTGCGAAACCGGGGGCATCAGTTCCTGGCGGTGCGTGTGCCGGCCGATGCGCGGCTATTGTCCGTTCTGGTGAAGGATCGCCCCGCGCGGGTTTTGCGGACAGAACTGAACGAAAAGCCGGCCGCCCTCGTGCCGCTGCCGCAGACAAGCGCGGCCGATCTGTCATTCGTGGTGCGGCTGGTGCTGCAGGGGACGTTGCCGCGCCCGTTCTCGCAAACGGTCTCCGTGAGAGGGGACCGTGTGTCGCTGCCGGTGCCGTCGGTCGTCACGCCGCGTGAATCGATCGAGTATGGCGTCCCCGTGGTCCACACCAACTGGACGGTCGCCGTGCCGGACGAATTCGATGCGTCGCCCGTGACGGAGGGGACAGCGACGAATGTGTCGTTCCATCCGGAAGGCACGAGCGGGGTACTTCCCTACCTCCGGCAACTCCAGGAATTGTCCGACCTGAACTTGCAGGTCACGGACAACTCACTCAGCATGTCCCAACGAAAGCGGGCCGCCGGCAACATCCGCGAGTTGGGAGAGCAGCTGCAATTTTCGGCTGACCGTTACGAACAGGAACGGTCCGGCAAGAGCCCGACGGTCGTCCCCAACGAATTTGAGAAGCTCGGTGAACAACGGGAACAGCTGTTGTTCGAGTCGCTGCACAACGCGGACAAGCTGGGAGGCGTGATCTCGGGCGAAAGCGGCAACGAAACTCCTCTTCCCGACGCCGCCGGCGACAGTCGCCAGTATATTCTGGGCAACACGATTGCTATTCAGCAGGACAACAGGGGGTCGGGCGTCAACAGGGCGACTCCGGAGATTGGTTCCGAGTTCCGCTTCGACACGCCCGCACGCGCTTCTGAGGAAAGTGGGGGACTGGAAGGAAGGGCCTCCGGGAGAAAACCCGGGCAATCCCGGTCGATGCTCAAGGAGCGGTTGTCGCGTCAGAAAAGCTTGAACGCCCCGGCAAAAAGTACGCCGCAGTCGGGCGAGATTCTCGACGTGGAATCGCTGGTCGCGGATGCTGCGAGAGCGACGTTTTTTGTCGATCCTCGAACGAACATTGTTGGTCGCGACCATTGGGGGGACGGCACTGTTGCCGGGATGGTTGACCCAACCAGTCTTGGTCTGATCGAGGCGGAGATTGTTCAGCATGCTGTCACCAATTTTGCCGACGAGGATGCAGGTCCTGCCCATACCGGCGGACTATCGCTGCCGATTGAGATTCCGGTCGACGGGAACCGGCTCACCTTCTCGAAACTGGGCGGCGGGCCGGCACTCACACTGGCCCTGCGGCCGCGGGAATCGGTCGAACAGGGGCTGCGATGGCTTTGGACTGTTGTTGGGTGCGGCTTGGCGGTCGTCGTGCTGCGGTTGCTGATCGTCGGGCGGCTGAACTGGACGCCGGTGATCGCAACCGGTGCCATTTTGATCGGCCTGTTCACACTGCTGCTGCTGCCGACGCCGGTCGCCTGGTTCGGGCTGCCCTTGATCCTCATCGGCGGGGCCACTTGGCTGCGAACGCGAACCGCCCGGTTAGAGCCGACGGGCGCGAGCCGGGCCGTTTGAGGAGAGTCGAAGGGGGGGGGCGGTCGGAGAAGACACCCGGTGTCTCGAACGACCGTTCGCGGTTTCTCCGAATGACAACCGTTGTCCGTGCATGGTCCGTTGTCCCGAGCTGAGACACCGGGTGTCTGCGTTCGCCGGGTTGGGAACGGCCGACGTCGCGGAAGTCGGCTATCTGGCTGCGGCCTGTTGCTGCTGCTGAGCGATCAGCGCCGCTGCGGCTGCGGAGCCGCTGTTGCCGTAAATTGACGTCAGGCAGGGGACGCCCAGTCCCTTGCCTTTGAGGGGATTGTTCCAGAGTTGCTGGCCGGTGACCGCGTCGAGGCAATACATGTAGCCCTGCACCGATGCAATCACGCGATCCCCGTCGAGGAGGGTGGCGACGAAGCCGCGCCCCTGGGGCGATTTCCAGTCCCACACGATCTCCCCCGTCTCCCGATGCAGGGCGATGACCCGCGAATTGAAACCGGCATAAACCAAATCGAGGACAGACAATTCGTCACGTGAGCCGGCGGATTCTGACGGAGTCATGGTGAAATCTCCCGATGATGTGATCGCGTTCAGTCGGTCCTGATGTTCGGTCACCAAGGAGAACGCATTCGGGGACCAAACGGATCAAACAGCGTAGGGTGGGCTGTGCCCACCAACATCTTCCAGGTGCGTACGAAATCGCTTTTGGTGGGCACAGCCCACCCTACGACAACTGCGTGGATGTCGAACGGCCGATGGGCGCATTGCGAAGCGAAAGCTTCGGAACGAGGTGCAGGGGCTGGCTTGGACTGGACTGCCGTCGCGTTCCTCACAGGAGTTCGGCGTTGGTTCGGTCGGTGACGAACATGTGCCCCGGGCAGTGGGTGATCGCAAAGGGGAGCTTGGCTTCGATGAGCGCACACTGGGGGGTCACGCCACACGCCCAGAACACGGGGATTTCACCCTCGCGAATCGAGACCGCTTCGCCGAAATCGGGTGTGGCGATATCGCTGATGCCGATTTCGTGCGGATCGCCG
Organism: Planctomycetaceae bacterium; assembly: GCA_029259845.1. Classification (GTDB taxonomy): domain Bacteria; phylum Planctomycetota; class Planctomycetia; order Planctomycetales; family Planctomycetaceae; genus JAHBXU01. The sequence continues at coordinate 18,403 of JAJDEI010000019.1, forward strand.
GCATGGATGGGCCGCCCGTGGAAGTGAGGGAACGTCCCGGTCAACTCGTCGGCACGGGCGACGTCGTCCGGCGGCATGGGCCGCATGGAGACAACCAGCGGTCCGCGAAACAGGCCCGCTTCATGGCAGGGGATGTTCGTCCGGTACATCGGCACGTTGCAGCCCTGCTCGACATGCCGCACAGGCAAACCGGCGCGGAGCAGGGCTTCATCGAAGGTGAACGAGCAACCGATGAGAAACGAAATAAGGTCGTCGCGCCAACGGTCCGCCACTTGCAGCGGCTCGCCGGTGACAGTTCCCTGCTCCCAGACACGGTAGCGCGGCAGGTCGGTCCGCAGGTCGGCTCCGGGAGCCGTGCCTGCGGGAGTCGGATTTCCTGGGGGGGTGACTTCCAGGAGCGGACAGGGCTGGGGATTGCGCTCGCAGAACAACCGGAAGCCGTCCGCGAACTCCTGCGGCACGATCACCAGATTGGCCTGCGCGAAGCCGGGGGCAAGTCCGGGAGTCGGCCCGGTCCACTCCTCGGTGCGGCACGCCGCGCGGACGTCGGAACCGGTTGAAAGCAGAGTTGGCGATGTCGACATGAGTAGTGCCACGACGAAAACGAGTTCGTGTCGTTGGTCCGTGAATGGTCGGCGGTCGGTTTCGTCGCACATTTGAAATGTGCGGCGAAACCGGGCGTTCGAAGAGTCGCTTGGTCAGCCGTTTGATTCGGCGATTCGTTCGACGACGAACCTTTGCAGTTCCCCGGCGATGTTTTCGGGCGATCGGATGGCATTGTCGGCCATGCAGTCGATTCGATTCCAATGAGGATTCTGAGCGGCCAGTGACAGATACACCTGCCGGACACGTTCGAGGTAATCGGCGTCTGCTTCCTGAAGGTCGGCCGCTTTGTCCGTGTAGGATCGCGCGGCTTTCGTGGCAATCAGTTGTTGGGCGGCCCCCGCCGGGAGGTCGAGCAGCACGGTCACATCCGGGCGCGGGAGCTTATACACGTCGTATTCGATCGACTCAATCCAGCGCGTCAACTCGGAGCGGTCCGGGTCGTCGAGCTTGGCCGCCTGATGGGCGATATTGGAAGCGACGTAACGGTCGAAGACCACAACATCGTGATCATGGGCCGCTTTGAGGATGACGTCCTTCGATTCGAACCGGTCGCCGGCGAACAACAGGGATGCCAGTTGCGGGTGAACGCTGTCGAGGCCGCCGAATCGCCCGTTGAGGAACTCGCCAATGGCCGCGCCGAAGCGAGTTTGTTCGTAGCGGGGGAAGCTGAGCAGCGTGACCGATTTCCCGCGCCCTCGGAGATGCTCGCACAGCAGTGCCGATTGCGTCCCTTTGCCGGAACCGTCAATCCCCTCGATAGCAACGAGCAGGGCCACGTGTTCGTCTCCGCGGCCTTTAGTTGAGGGCCACTTTGCCGGAGGGAACGTCCGGTGCCGTGGTGAAGTAGGTCAGCAATTTGCTCGTGCCGAGGACCTCTTTCAGGTCGTCGTGAAGGTTACAGAGCACTAACTGGCCGTCGTTTCGTCCGAGTTTGCGATGCAGCGTGATCAGTTTCCCGAGCACCGAACTGGTCACAAAGCGGACCGGCGTCAACTGCACGATCACTTTGCGAAAATGATACTGATCGACCAGCGAGAACAGTTCCTGGCCGAGCTGTTCCAGGTTGTCTTCCTCGGTGATCTGCTCTTTCTGGAAGGTGGCGACGGCGATGTCGCCGTCGACCTCCAGGTGATAATACGCGGGATCGTATTCGTTGATTTCAGTCATCGGCTCGCGCGTAAGTAGTCCGGAAAGGCTCGTTCCCCGCGAACGATGCGGAACTGCCCCACGTCGTCGGCTGCACCGGGGAGTTCGACCGGGATGTAATGCCGGTCCGTTCCTCGCACCCGCCCCGGCTGATCGGAACAGGTTCGTTCGACGAGGACTTCGACATCCTGGCCGATCTGAGATTGATAATACCGCAATGCCATCTGACGTTCCAGAATCGACAGCCGTCGCATGCGGTCTTTGCGAACTTCGGGGGAGACTTGATGGGGAAGCGTCGCCGCCGATGTTCCTCGCCGCGGGCTGAAGGGGAATGCGTGAATCTTCAAAAACTGTGCGCGTCGGCACGTCTCCAACGTCTCGTCGAATTCCGCGTCCGTCTCTCCGGGAAAGCCGACGATTACGTCTGTGGTGAACGCCACATCCGGCAGAATCTCCCGCATGCGGTCCAGTTTTTCCAGAAATCGCCCCGCCCGGTACCGCCGACGCATGCGGGCGAGCACCGAATCGGAACCGCTCTGCAGAGCCGGATGAAACTGCGGGCATAAATGCTCGCAGTCGGCCGCGGCACTGATAAAATCGTCGTCGACCTCGTTGGCTTCGATGCTCGACAGCCGCATCCGCCAGTCGCCGGGAATGCGGTCCAGCCGTCGGAACAGATGCCACAGTCGAAACGGCGGTTTTCCGGATCGGCCCCGCGTGGCGTCGACACCGTAATGTCCCACATGGATGCCGCAGATCACAACCTCTTTGTATCCGTTGTCGATCAGGCGTCGGACCTCGGCTTCGATGTCCTGCGGTGAGCGGCTGCGAAGGCCGGGGCGGACTTGCGGGATAATGCAGTACGTGCAGCGGAGCACGCAGCCGTCCTGGACCTTCACATAGGCCCGCTTGCGACCGTCGAACTGCGAGATGCCGGCCGGCATGTCCGCGACACCCTGCCGCGCGAGGACGTCGGGCAGTTCCCGTTTGTCGGTGACGACCTCAAACACGCCGGGCAGTTTCGTCACCGCTTCCGGATCGCGGGTCGCGTAACACCCCATGACGATTGTTCGCGTGCCGGGGTTCTGCCTGGCGAGCCGGCGCACTTCCTTGCGGCTCTTGGCGTCTCCTTCGTTGGTCACCGTGCACGTGTTAACGACACACAGGTCGGCCGATTCCCCCTCGCCTGCTTCGCGGTATCCGTGCGATCCGAGCGCCTCTTTGACGAGCTGCGTTTCGTATTGGTTGACCTTGCAACCAAGTGTGATGAGGCGGCAGGTGCGAGTCGACATCGGTGCCCTCAGTGAGCCGGAGGATACGGGTCGTTCAACAGTTCGTTTTCGGGAAACGCTTGGAGTCCGGTGTCAAATCAGCGCCTGGAGCGTCGGCGACGGAACAGCCGCAGCGTTGCGAGCCCCGCGTTGCATCGACCGCCGACCACGTGACCTCCTCCGTGGAATCTGCGAATGGGCCTGCCCGGAGTATAGTCGGCGGGAACGGGACCTGCGAGGTCGTGATCTCATTTGAGAGCCTCTCCGGAAACGGAAGGCATGTTTTTCTGGGACGGCGAGGCACTTCAGGGGACGAGTTTCCAGAGAGACTCTGAGAACACGGGGGGGCTGGAGTTAGAGAGTGCTCGTTGCAGGACGGCGGCCAAGCCGTCGGCTGGGGAGGCGATGGCGGTGCGGACGTGTCAAACCGACCGCCGGCAGCCCGTTAGCCGCGCCCGTCAGGAAGCGGCCGAGGAACGGAATGGGACGCCCTGTGTGTAATCGCCGTGCGTGTCGATCGGTCGTTTTCTGACTTGCGCGGCTCCGAATCACTCGAACACATCGAACGCCGATCTGCACTTGGCGTTGGCGGGACCGTCTCCAGCAATGCAAACATCCGCGCCATCCGTGGTGGAGGCATTCACCACGGATCACACGGATGGGTACGGATCGTCAAGACGCAGGAATCGTCACGTTCCCGCCAGACCGATTCGCTGCGGCTCAGTTGAGGATCGTCCCGGTTTGTTGGACAACTTGCGAGACCTGTTGCGGGCTCAACTGTCCGGCGTTGAAGGTTTCATTCACCTTGAGTTGTCCGTCGACCCACATCATGACAGTGAAATCGGCGTTCTTCGACAGCTTATAGCTGGGAGGTCCGTTCTTGTCGTCGAAGGTCGTCAAAGGGGTGTTGGTGATGCCGTGCTTTTTGGCGAACGCCATAAGCTTGCCTTCTTCAGCTTCTGGATCGTCTGTCAGGAGCACCACGAACGCGGCCATTTTCTCGGATTGGTTCTTGCCGACCACCTGATCGATGTTTTTGACAAGCATCGCCAACTCGTCGTTGACCTCGCGTGTGAAGATGCTGACGACCGGCCGATCCTTGAACTGGCATCGGTAACACAGCGCCTTGCCGGCATTCGGTCCCGTAACATCGGTGACGGTGAACGCACCCACCCCGGCTCCGACCGCCAACTGGCCCCCATTGTCGGCAGCGAACGTTGCGGCGGTAAACGTGGCGGCTGCCAACATCAGCATGGCCGCTGAAAGTGTTGTTGTGACTCTCATCCTTCATTCTCCTTTGTAACAAGAAATCGTCGGACTCAATTCGACGAATTGCCGAGCGTTCCGAACGCTCCTCACGCTGCATCAGTCCCGCAACGAGCGGGATTGTATTTCCGGCCCCACAACATGCCCCTCCCTGGCACATCTTACATCGAGGCTCTGCTGACGGAGCATCGATGCCCCTGGCGCACCCTGTCCGAAGGTTGAAAATCTCTCGGTGTCGCTGTGCCGAGCCAGCCGCGTGCGGGCTCGGTTGTGGGGAAGAATGTAGTTTCGGGCCGGAACTGTCAAGAACGGTTCTCCCGGCTGAACCGGCGCACCGCCATCGACCCGTCCTGACGTTGCATATTCTGTGCCGGGTTCCGTAAAGTCGGGTGTGGAGCGACCACCCGCTGCCTGCCCGCGTGGGACGACCCGTTCGTCGCTAGCCTGCGAAAGCAGGCGGGCCAAGACATTCCGAACCAAGCCGACTTCATGACGCGCTCGTTCCCATCCGTCCATTTTGTATTGACGTCGGTCGCCATGCTTGGCTTCGTCGCCGGGATGGTCTCTGCCGTCCTGCCCGACGACGCGCCAGCCTCGGCATCAGATGCGAAATTCTCTGCCGAGGAGGTTCGCTTCTACAACGAGCAGGTGCAGCCGCTGCTGGAGCAGAATTGCTACGACTGCCACGGCAAGGGCAAAATCAAAGGGGGACTGCGGCTTACATCGCGACATGCCATACTGGAGGGCGGCGACAGCGGCGCGGCGGTCGACTTTCAACAGGTCGATGCCAGTCCGCTCATGGAAGCCGTCAACTACGAGAGCTACGAAATGCCCCCCTCCGGCAAGCTGCCGGACGAACAAATCGCCCTGATCCGCCGCTGGATCGAAAAGGGCCTGCCGATGCCCGAGACCGACGAAGCGGACCCGATTGCCGAGAAAGCACATCGGTCGCCCCAAGTCGATGACGACACCAGAAACCATTGGTCCTTCCTCGCGGTCAAACGTCCGTCCAGCCCCGACGTTCAGCACGCGGAATGGGTCACCAATCCGATTGATGCTTTCGTCCTCGCGCGGCTCGAACAAGCCGGGCTGTCTCCCGCTCCCCCGGCTGCCAAGCAGGCACTCATCCGCCGAGTGACCTACGACCTCACGGGCCTCCCACCGTCGCCGGATGAAGTCGACGCCTTCGTCGCTGACGAATCTCCCGATGCCTACGAACGTCTTGTGGAGCGGCTGCTCGACTCGCCCCACTATGGGGAACACTGGGCCCGCTATTGGCTCGACCTCGTGCGATACGCCGAGTCCAACAGTTTCGAGCGGGACAACCCCAAGCCGTTCGTCTGGCGGTACCGTGACTATGTCATCAAGTCACTGAACGACGACAAGCCGTACAACCGGTTCATCCGCGAGCAGTTGGCGGGAGACGAACTCGACGAGCCGACGCCCGGGTCGATCATTGCGACAGGGTTCTACCGCCTTGGCATCTGGGACGACGAACCGGCCGACCCGCTGCTGGCATACTACGACGGGCTCGACGACATCGCCGCCACCACGTCGCAGGCGTTGCTGGGACTGACGCTGAACTGCGCCCGCTGTCATGAGCACAAGCTGGACCCGATTCCCCAGCATGACTACTACCGCTTCGTGGCGTTCTTTGGCAACATTCAGCACTACGGCAAGCGGGCGGACGACACCGTCGCGGCGGCATCGCTCAGAGACGTCGTGCTCCCGGAAGAAACCTCGCTTTATGCCAAGCAAGCGGCAGACTACGGGCAACAACTGTCTGACATCCGCGAACAAGTGAGTCTGCTGGAAGCCAAGGTCCTTCCGCAACTCGTTGGGGGCGAAAAGGACGACTTTCAGGATGCCAGTTCGCGGCTGGACATCCTCCGGCGGGGGATCGGACGTCTGATCGACGAGCCGGACTTCAAGGATTACGAGCGGCTCAAGAAGAAACTGGCCAAGCTGGAGGCGAACCCTCCCCGGGCGGCCTCACGTGTGCTGTCGATTAAGGAACACGGTGCCGAAGCACCGCCCGCGCACGTCCTCATTCGGGGTAACCCGCACGTTGAGGGGGCCGAAGTCGATCCGGGCTTTCCGTCCGTGCTCTCGCCACCGGACCCGGCCATCCGGCCACCCGCGCATGGGGAGAGCAGTGGCCGCCGCCGGGCGCTCGCCGAGTGGATCGCCTCGCCGGAAAACCCGCTGACGGCCCGTGTGATGGCCAACCGTATCTGGCAATGGCACTTCGGACGGGGAATCGTCCGTTCTCCCAACAACTTCGGCCTGCAGGGCGTCGCGCCCACGCACCCGCTCCTGCTGGATTGGCTCGCTGCCGAATTCGTCGGCCGCGGATGGAGCCTCAAATCCATGCACCGGCTGATCCTGATGTCGAACACGTATCGGATGGCGTCGAGTGTCGGGGAGCAGGGAGTGGGGGGCGGGGACCAGGGAGCAGGGACCGGGGAGCCGGCGACAGAGCGTGGCGGTCGGGATCGGGACCCGCAGAACGACCTGTTCTGGCAATTCAACATGCGTCGGCTGCGGGCGGAGGAAGTGCGGGACTCTATCCTCGCGGTGAACGGCCGCTTGAACACGTCCAAAATGTTCGGCCCCAGCATTTACCCGGTCATCCCTCCGGAAGTGCTCGCCGGCCAGTCGCGACCGGGACAGGGGTGGGGGACGTCGGGCGATGAAGATGTGCGACGCCGCAGCATCTACATTCACCTCAAGCGATCGCTGATGGTGCCCATTCTGGCTGCCTTTGACGTCGCCGAAACTGACAAGACCTGTCCGGTCCGCTTCGCGACCACGCAACCGACGCAAGCCTTGGGCATGCTCAACAGCACCTTCATCAGCGAACAGGTGAACTGGTTCGCCGCATTTCTTCGCGAGCATGCTGGCGATGACCCGCCGGCCCAGGTCCGCCTCGCGCTCCGCCGCGTCACCCAGCGAGAGCCAACCGAGGCCGAAATCTCGCGTGGCCTCCAACTGATCAAGGTGCTGGAGACCGAGCACGGCCGCACGCCTGAGGAGTCGCTGCATGACTTCTGCCTGACCGCACTGAATCTGAATGAGTTTCTGTATCTTGACTGAACCGTTGCTCATTTCTCGCGGCAAACCGTGATGGACATCGTCGGCCTGGGAGTGATTGTGGTCGACTTGCTGTCGGTCGTGCAGCGATATCCGGACGTGGACTCCAAGCAGGAAGCGGTTGAATCGCGGGTGCAGGTCGGCGGTCCGGTCCCGACTGCGTTGGCGCAACTGACAAGGTTCGGGCACCGCTGCCGGCTCATCAGCGTGTGGGGCGACGACCCTTGGGGGAACTTCATCGAAATGAATCTGCGGGAGACGGGCATCGCCTTCTCTTCGGACTGCCGCAACCAACAAGCGGCGACGGGGGTTTCGCAGGTCTGGATCGAACAATCCACCGGACGGCGAACGACGGTTACCCAACGGCCGGACGCCGCATTGTTGCAAGTCGGTCCCCACCAGTCTGACGAATTGCGAGACCCGCAGGTCCTGCATCTGGACGGTTGGCCGACCGAGACAGCGCTCACGGCGGCACAAGCCATGAAGGCATCCGGCGGACAGGTTTTTCTGGACACCGGTTCTCCCAAACCGGGGATCGGCCAACTGCTGAGGTGGGTCGATGTCCTGAGTGCTCCGCGGCGATTCGCTGAGGAGTTTCTGCAGGAGCCGGACCTGCGGCGTGCTGCGGAGGCGCTGGGACGTATCGGGCCGAAACTGGTCGCCGTAACCGACGGCGAACGAGGCGCGGTTCTTCACACGGACGGAGTGTCGATTGCGCAGCCGGCGCTCAAGGGCTCTCCCGTCGTCGATACCAACGGTGCGGGAGATGCCTTCGTGGGCGGGCTGATCCACGGCGTGCTCTCCAACTGGCCGCCGGACCGGATTCTCAGCTTCGCGGTGGCGACGGGCGGACTGAAATGCCGCTCCCTGGGCAATCGGGAGGCATTAGCGAGCCTGGAATCCGCCCGCGCGGCGACCGATTTGCCGGATTCTCCGAAAACTCCGGCGCACCGGCCAGATCCGTGACGTAGGGTTCAGGAACGGTCCCTGTTGGCACGGATTCGCCCCTTTGATTCAGAGACCGTTTCATCGGCAGCCGTCCCCGCTGTCGGCCCAAGCACGTTTGCAAAACTCCACTCGTCCTTGAGTGGCGTCTGGAGAGCGGCGATCCGCATTTGGCCGCCGCCGCCGAACCAAATCAGCCGAGAGTTGAGGGGGACCCGCCGATGATGCGCCGACTCAGACGCGATGCTTCTCAGCGCCGTCGCAGCGGTGCGACAGTCGTCGAATTGGCGGTCGTGCTGCCTGTTTTCGGCATCTTCCTGGCCGGGTTGATGGAGACCGGACACGCCTTCATGGTGATGCAGGTGCTCAATTCGGCGGCCAAACAGTCCGCCCGAATTGGAGTCGTCGAAGGCAAGCAGACCGCCGATGTGACCGCGAAGGCGGACACCATTTTTTCGGCGGCGTTCGACCCGGTGCAAGCCACGGTCTACGTGAAAGACGCCTCGTCCTTCGACGTGGCCGGATTCGATCCCACTGGCCTGGACTACAATTCCTTGCCCGACATCGAGGTCGCCGACGCCGATCCGCGGCAGTTGTTCATCGTGCGGATTGAGGTCCCCTATGACGACGTCGCGATCCTGCCTCCGTTTTGGGTCAAGAACATTACGCTGTCCGGAATGGCCGTGATGAGGCACGAATGACGCCTCTTCGACTGACCGGCCATCAGGCGAAACATTCTTCTTCATACCATCCATGAGTTGCACCATGCATCGCCCTTTGACTCTCAACTCGACGAACCCTCCGCGAAAGCGCCGGCGGGGGGCAGCTGCAGTGGAATTCGCCGTGATGGCACCCGTGTTCCTGATTCTCACGTTGGGATCGGTGGAACTGGGTTACGCCTTGAACGCTTCCAACACGCTTTACGGAGCCCTGAGAGAGGGCGGACGGCTCGCCAGCCAGGATTGGAGCACGATGCTTGCGCCGGGTGAGACGGCCAATGACAAGGTGATCCAGGACATTCGGAACATGCTGACGGCGGCCCGCATTCCGGGTGACAAAGTCACGATCTCGATTGTTGCTGCCGATGGAACGTCGGCCGGGTCCCCCTTCGATCTCGAAGACACGAACAACTACCTCGAAATGTTTAAGATTTCTGCGGAGGTCCCCTACGACCAGGTGAGCCTGCTTTCCGGCTACTTCCTCAAGGGGCAAACACTCCGCGCCTCGATCAGCTTCCGCATGGGACGCGTGACCTTGGTCAATTGACGTCGGCTCGGCTGGCTCACCGACGTCGCCAGGTTCGGATGCCGGATGTGTCGACCGTCCGAATGGCTGCGTCAGAAGCCCCCGTTAGCAGCGGGAGCTTGCTCCGCTTTTTCGACGGCACCTTGCCGGCAGCGCGGCGAGCACGCTCGGCTGCCAAGGCGACGGCAACCGTGTGCGGCTGTCAGTGCTCCTCGCGCACCGGGAAAAAGAGTGCCTTCTTCTCACCGGGCAGTGTGAAGTCGAAGCCACATCCCTGGAAGAACCGGTCCTCGGAGGTGACGACCATCACTTCGAAGACGTGACGCTCCGCGGCCAGTCGCAAGCACGCATCCACTAATCGCCGGCCAATGCCGCGACCCCGGCACTCGTCCGAAACCGCCAGGCTTCGCAGCTCCGCCAGCTTGGGCGAGTAAACCTCCAGCGCTGCGAACCCAACGAGTCGCTCGTCATCGGTCGCCACGAAACCGCTCGAAAGCAAGTCCTCAAGCTCATCGCTGGTACGAGGCAGCAGCCGCCCCTGCTCAACGAACGGCCGGATGAATGCCTCGACCGCAGGCAGGTCGTCGGCAGCCGCACCGCGGACGAGCAGCGGCGAATCTTCAGCGGCGGCGTCCCGGTCCCGTACCATGCGATCTTATGCAGAAATGAAAAAGGGCCGGAGAGAGGAGGGAAGGGGCGACGAGAACGGCAGCCGCCCTCCGGATCTATCCCGACACCGCTTGCAGATTCACACGACGTGCTGCAGTCCCGCGCTTCGATCAGTTCCGCGAAACCGCAAGCGTGATCGCGATTCGGCCGGGAAACCAGAAACGTCGCGGTTCCTTATTCGATCTCTCCGTCGAATTCCGCGGAGACATCGTCGTCCAATTCCGAGGCCGCATTCGCTGTCGACTTCCGAAACACCGCCACGAGGTCGTCGATCGGCACGACGTAAAGCAGGTTGTCCGACTCGAAGTCGACCGGAATTGCGTGCTTGGGATGGAACAGGACTTTGTCGTACTTGCGAACGGGGAACTCATCGTCGTTGGCGACTTCGAGGCTGATTTCGACCACACGGCCGGTGATCGTGGGAATCTCCGCCTGATCAGGCAGGACGATCCCTCCGCGCGTTGTCTGACGGCTCTCATCCTTGCGGATGAGGATGCGGGGACCCAAAGGTTCAACAAATTCGTTCATTGTGCTCGCCTCCTTTCCGCCATCGGGCGCTGAGACGCCATCTCGCTCAACAATCCTCGACTGAATCACATTTTGTTCACTGGAGATTATAGGAGTCCATCCAATGCTTGGCGACCGGAGATCCCGTTTGCTGCACACCTTATCTCCACAGAAATCCACACAAGTCGGGCGGCCCTTTCCCTTTGAGAAGAATTTTTCGTTATCGGATGCGGGGACGCTGCCGAACCGGTCGCTTTGCCAGCCCGAAGTGGGGATGAGATGTCGGCACAACGACCGGGCGGGATGACACCGGACTGCCTTCCGCCACCGTCGGCTTCGTTGCCATCGGCTCCGCGGTCTCTCGTCGAATCGTTCGCTCGATTAAAGCACCCAAAGGCCCGGTCAGCAGCGCCGGCAGGAAGACCAAATCTGCAAACAGTGCTGCCCCGATCAGCGCGGCCATCAGCCATCCAAAGCGGCTGATCATGAGCAGCTCGGCCGGGTACAGCATGAGCAGCCCGAACCCGACGGCAGCGCTCGTCTGCCACATTGCCGGTCCGCAGTGGGCCATCGACTCGACCACTGCCTGCCGCCTCCTCATCCCGCTACGCAGTCCTTCACGAAACCACGACAGCAGATGCAGCGTCCCGTCGACAGCAATCCCCAGCGCCACCGAAGCGGTCACCATTGAGCCCACATCGACCCGTTCGCCGCTCCAGGCCAGCAAGCCGAACACCGTTCCTACCGGCATCAGGTTGGGCAGCATGCTCAGCAGCCCGGCCGGGACGCTCCTGAGTTGGGCCATCATCACCACGGCAATAATCACAAACGCCAATGCAAAGCTGTTAATCAGGCTTTGCAGAACGGCCATCTGTGTCCGGAGAAACAACGGCACGGTCCCCGTCACGACATGTTCCGTTCCCGGATGCGTCCGGAGGACCGACTGGATCCGTGCATGAATCTCGTCCGTGACGTCGGTGAAATTCGCGTCACTCAGCATGCCCGCCTGTCCGGTGATCCGCCATAGTTCGTCACCCGTCCGGTTCAGGCCCGCGTCCCCCTCAGTCGACAAGTCGGCGTCGTCCGTGGCGACCTCCAGAAACGATTCTGTCCCGGCTTCCTCAGCCGACTTGATCCGCCGCTCCGTCTCCGTCGAACGTCGGTTGTATTTGATCTTCGCGAACGTGCTCGCATCATCGGGCGGCGCATCAACGATCGGCTGAAAGTCGGCCAGCGAGATCACCCCGCTGATCTCCGGATGTTCGCGGATCGTCTGCCCGACTTCGCGGACCATCTCCAGCCGCTCGAGAAACGACGTCTCCCGCTGAACCTGCCGATTGAACCGGACAACCGTCTCGATCGACGAAATTCCCGCCAGGCTCTGCTCAATCGCCTCGCTGTCCCGAACCACACGGGCCCCTGAGGGGAAATAGCGGATGACTTTCGTCTCCGTCTCGAAGTACACGAGCCCATAGGTGCACACGACGAACAACACCAGACATCCGCAGGTCACCGCCGTGCCGTGCTGCGTCAGCCGTTCCCCGAACGCTTTCCAGAACCGCGAGTCCACATCGCGCGCCTGGGGAGCCGGAGCGGGCCAAAGCTGCAGCAGCGCCGGCAGAGCGTAGAGCACCATCACCAACGCAATCAGACAGCCCACCGCCGAGTAAAACCCGAACTGCCGCACCGGCCCCAGATCACTCGTCAGCAGCGACATCAAACCGATCGCCGTCGTAATGCTTGCCAGGGCACATGGTTGCCGCGCCCTCTCGACCGCCCGGAGAATGGCCGTCTGGGGGTTCTCAAGGGCCGCGTGTTTCCAATAGTTGGCGACATGGATCGCTCCGGACAGGGTGAGGACGTTGAGTAACGTCGGCATCACCATCAGCACCATGTTCATGCTGTCGCCCGCGAGCGGGACCAATGCCGCACACAGAAGCGTCGAGTAGTAGGAGACGGCCAGAACCAGAATGCCCAATCGCAGGCTTCGCAGAAACACAAACGCCAGAAAGATCCCGACTGCTCCCGACAGCAGAATCACCGACCGCTTGTGCGGCCACCAGGAGCCGCTCGCTCGGTTCCAGGCAGCGTTTTTGACTGCCTCGTTGAGTTCCGAAGCCGTGACCGCCCGCCCCCCCAATCGCAGCGTGTCATCCGGAATTCCGACGGCGACTGCCGCAGAGCGAATCTCGCGGACGGCACCCGCCTCATCTGCGCGGCCCGCCTCAGACAATGTCACCAGCATGCCAACCGGAGATCCTGGCGACTGGAAACATGCGTCGACGAGTCGCGATCCTTGCGGATCGGCGTCGCTCGGCTCACCTCGTACGTCTGCTGCCAGTGCGCAGAAACGTTTCACTGGTTCCGACCAGGGTTGCATCCCCCGCCACGTCACCCGGAAATCGTGAGGCGGTCTCTGCAGAACCGGTAGGACGTCACCATCCGCCATCTCGGCATCAAACGACGCTGCGTCATCCTCGACGTCCTCTGCTGCGAAATCTTCCCTGTCTTCGTCGTCCGTCGTTCGGCCATCGGCGATTGCAGTACCGGGCGCCGGCCCGGCCGGCTCAAGGATCTTGATGCCGATCCCCAACTCATCCGACACGAGAGACGTCAGCCGCCGGACGGCCTGCGTCCGATGGGCGCGGCCCGCATCGGTCAATCGAACGTTGACCGGCCCTATTCCGATTAGCGTTCCGGTCAACCGGCGAACGGCTTCTTCGGGCTCCACACCGTAGCCGATCATCTTCCGGCAGAGGGCGTTTGCCGTGACGACCGACTCCACGAGTGGCGATGCGTTTCTGCGAACGCCGTCCTCATCGACCGATCCTTGCAGTTTTCTCGCCAGCTCATCGACGCGCGGATCATCGAGAGAACTCTCGTCCCAAGTCACCAGCACGCGGTCTTCTGCCGGGAAATGCTCTTTGAACCACGCCAGGATGCGAGCTTCGCGGTCATGCTTGGGGAGCCAACTTTCGACATCATTGGCCATGCGGATCCGCGTGAGCGTCAGCGCGATCATCGGAAGCGCGAATAGCATTCCGGCAAGCACCCACAGGGAAACACCGTTTCCCCATCGGTCACGTCTCTCAAGAAAGCTTGTCATGAGGGTGCTCGTTCACCGGAGCGGCCTCCCCCCGGCATGGCAGATTCGGCGCACGGCCGGTCGTCACAGACGCCTCGCCGGCTCGAAAGATACGGGAGAGATGCTCCCGTCCTCAGTTTCTGATCGACTGATGGCCCCCGGCGACTTCGCCACGCGGCGGCCAACCTCTGCCGGGCGGCCGAGATCACCACAAAACTGCCGGATCGGAGAATCTGACCGGCAAACCGAACGACGGAGTGTAGGAAACGTTTGCCGGTCGTCCGTGTCACGCCGGTCGGCTTGCCGCCGACCATCGCCGGAGCTTGCCAAAGAAGACGTCCGCTTCACCAGTCGATGCCGAGCATTAGGCAATTCAGGCCGCTGCCAATCCCCAGCCAGGCCACACGATCCCCCGCCGTCAGATGGCTCCGTTCAGCTCCCAAGGCGGCTGCCGTCGGCAGGGCGACCGCCCCAGTGTTGCCCAGAAACTCGACCGTCGGAAAGTCGATCGCCGGATCAAGGCCGAGCCCTTCCAACAACAGCTTGCGATGTGCCCGCCCCACCTGATGCGTGAACGTCTTGTCGACGCCGCCTTCGTTCCACCCGACCGCATCCAGAAACAGCGGCCATGTCCGCTGCGCGATTGCGATCCCCGCATGCAATAGAGCCTCGGAGTCCGTCTGCATGAACGGCCGATTGTCCCCCTGTGCAGACGTCTGCATGCCCCCTGCGCAAAGCTGGTGCTGCGCGCTGTCTGCCAGATATGCTCCGCCAAGCAGGCGATGCCCCGCGCGGCTCAACTTGCGATCGCAGAGCACCACGGCCGCGGAACCCGAGCCGATTGTCAGCGACGCGAACGCCGGCTTCACGTCGCGGCGGGTGAGATTCGGGTCGTTCAGAAGGGAGCCGATCGTGCCTTCGACCAGAGGACGGCCGACCTCCGTCCCCACGACAACCCCGGCCCGCAGATGGCCCAATTCGATCATGTCGGCCAGCATCACCATTCCGTTGAGCAGGCCCAGGCACGCGTTGCTCACGTCGAGAACCAGCGCGTGCTCCGGCAAACCGGAGGCGTGATGCACGCGGCAAGCAGTCGCCGGCTCCATCTGGTCTCGGCAGACCGAGCCGTGAATCAGGGCGCCGAGAAAACGCCGGTCGATCCCGGCCGCTTCAATCGCGCGGCGGACCGTCTCGCCGCTGACCTGTCCCGGTGTGGTCCCCGGATCGAAGAACCGCCGCTCGCGGATGCCAGTCATCAGTTCGAGCCGGCCCGCAGGCAGGTTCAAACGCTCGTAGACCGGCTGCAATCGGGCCTCAACCTCCTCGGACGTCACCACGTGAGGAGGGAGCTGACAGCAGACCGCCTCGATGCAAACGTGTTGGTATCGCATCGGCTGCAGTCACGAGATGCCGGACGCTTGGCAAGATTTGAGATGGCGAGGTTTCAAACGCCGGCGGGTGTCTCTGCCGGAGCGACACCGTTCAGAATGGCTTCGAGGCCGTCCAGATCGCCGTACTGGTCTTGACGCCCCTGCTCGACTTCGTCGGACCAGTCCTTGATCTCCAAAGCGATCGAACTGCGCACATAACGCAATCCGGCCAACAGGTAATCTCGCTGCTGGGGGTCCAATTCAATCGTGATGTTCTCTCGCATGACGTCTGACTTTCGGGATGACAAGGGGCGAGTTCTCCGGGCACCCGGCCGCGTTCCCTCGGCGTGCTCCCATCGTACTCTACCCCGATCGGATTCTCAATTGTCACGCCCCGTCCTGGGACCGCACCAAAACCTTGCTTCTCGCCTCTCCAACACGCGCAGCCTCTCCCGGACTACCCGCCCACGTTCGACACGCTCGCCGTCGGTTCACTTTCCGTTGGCTCGTTCTCCTGCGGCTCGCTTTCCGTTGGCTCGTTTTCCATCGGTGCCGTGCAACGTTCATCGAATCAACCGACCGGCAAACTTCGCCGATCAACGAGGTCTCCCTGCGATCCACACAGCCGGGCGACCGTTACCACCGCTGGACACACACCCGCCGCTGCAACTGTGACCCGTAAGGTGATTTCGATTTCGCGACAGCTCTCACAGTTCCCAGCCGTTCCGCATCTTCACCGGTGTTGGAGGTTCGTTCTTCATTTAATCTCGCGGTCGTTCCGATTCCCGGCAAACGAATTCCGAACGCCGCGCTCCGACCCGGATCACCCGGACAGCCCCAATCGTACGCAACCATATCCCCTTCCCCGCCGGCTCAGCCCGACCGGCCGTTCGCTGAGCGAAGATTCCCGCTGCGAAACGCGTCCGCCATTGCCTTGGGAATTTCCGCCTCGGCGAGGACGACCTTTGCCCGGTTCTCCTGAGTGAGCGCCTGCATCTGCTGTTCGTTGGCGACCGCTTCGGCCCGTCGCTGTTCTGCCTTGGCGCGGGCCACGCGCACATCCGCTTCCGCCTGATCCGCCTGCAGCCTTGCGCCCACGTTATCGCCCACGTCGATGTCCGCAATGTCGATCGACACGATCTCGTAAGCCGTCTGCGAATCGAGTCCCTTTGCCATCACGGCCTGGGCAATCATCATCGGATTCGCCAGCACGGTTTTGTGACTCTCACAGGATCCGATGGCCGAAACGATCCCCTCGCCCACGCGGGCAATCACGGTCTCCTCCGTTGCTCCCCCGACCAGTTGGCTCAGATTGGTGCGAACGGTCACCCGGGCACGCGCCTTCAGTTGGATGCCGTCCCGCGCCACGCCGTCGAGCGTGGTCCGTCCGTGCCTTCTTGGGTCGGGACAGTCAATGACCTTGGGGTCCACACTCGTGTGGACCGCTTCCACAATGTTTCGGCCGGCAAGGTCGATCGCTGCCGCCGTGTCCCAGTCAAGATTGATATTGGCCCGGTGGGCCGCAATGAGGGCACGGACCACCCGTTGGACATTCCCGCCCGCCAGATAGTGGGCTTCCAGGGCGGACGTCGGCATCGACGGCAGCCCCGCTTGCACGCTCCAGATTTTCGTGTCGACGATCACGTGTGGGTTCACTTTCCGCAGCTTCATGAACACCAGGTTCAACGGCCCAATCCGCGCACCGGTGACAAAACCACGCAGCCACAACTTGAAGTACGCCGCGAACATCACAGCGAAGATCATGCCGATCAGCACCATGAATCCGATCAGCATCCACATCGCCAACTGCGCGAACGTCAGAGAATCTTGAGCGAGCAGCACAGCGCACCTCCCCGGGGAAACGAAACCCCAACCACCAGTCGTGAACGATCAAGCGACCGTTCGTGGCCATCTCAATCAGGAAACTTCGAGGCTGCATTGTAGAAGGGACACCGCTGATTGCAAATTCTACGCCCAATTCGAGGGCAGCGTGCGTGTCCGCGCTGGGTTGGCACCGGGTGGCTGCGGCGTTGTTGAGGCAACGGGCACGTCTCCTCAGTCCGACACCAGGGGCCGTGACGCGGATCGTTCGCCGTCCACAGCCCCAGAGTTCCATGCGGGTCGCCAATCATCGATCTCCGATCGCCCCAGCCACGCCTGCCGCGCTGACGGGAGGGGATCCTGGACAGGCAGACGCGGCTGCTGTGGTGGGTGGTCGGGTGATGGCGTGACAGGGGCGGCGTGTTGGGGCGGCGGCATATTGGGGTGGCGGCGTGGCCGAGGCCCTCAGAGGCCGGAGCGTGCGCGTCCAGCCAGGTAGGGTGGGTGGCCCTTGATCAACCTAGACCTTCAACAAGTAACCCCATGAGTGGCAAAGTGAGAAGAAACACCCGAAATCCCCGGTGAGAATCGCGTATTGAATGTTGTCGAAGACATCAACAACGCGACTCACGAAAGGATTTCGGGCGAAGGTTTCAAGGAGTGTACGACGGCAGCAGAAATCGCAGAAGCGTCGCATCAAAATTGCACGGCAGAGAATCAACAAGCGGAAGAAACGCGTGCAGCAACGCATCAGGCACAAGGCCGAAGCCCGCGACGAACCCATGTTTCGAGCACGCAACATTCAGTTTGAATTTGCGGACCGGACGAAAGTCATCTGTTACGGAGGCATCGGCCTGATGCATTCGCTGGCTCGTCAGTGCGGGCTCATCGACGCCATCGACCGAAACCTCGAACTGCTGAAGTGCCACTTTCCCTCTCATGAATCCGATCATGTGCTGAACATTGCTGACAACGCTCTGACGGATGGAAAGTGTCTGGAAGATCTGGAACTCAAACGCAGTGATGAAGGTTATCTGGACGCACTGGGCACCACGCGGATTCCGGATCCCACGACGGCCGGCGATTTCTGTCGAAGATTTGAAGCCAGGCAGCAGATTGATGATCTGCAGAAGGCGATCTCCGAGGCGCGGCACAACGTATGGCAGCGTCAGCCCGACGAATTCTTCGAACAGGCGACCGTCGACATGGACGGATCCATCGTTGAGACGACCGGCGAATGCCAGCAGGGAATGCACATTTCGTACAAAGGCGAATGGGGCCGCCATCGGCGGATTGAACGCGGCAATGCCGCCACCCGCTGCTTGTTTCTCTGAGGCAGACGAACGAAGTGTTGCGGATCGTGAATCGTCCCGGCAACCGCCCGTCTCACGCTGATGCGGCGGCTGTGTGTGATTCGGTCGCGGCCGAACTTCGTGCTGCCGGCTTCCGCAGGATCCTGTTCTGCGGCGACACCGACTCCCGCCAGACGGAGCATCTGGATCGCGGGGACGGTGACGGAATCGGATTTCAGTTTGGTGATGCCGCGTAGCCGAAGCTCACGGAAAAAGCGGACAAGCTGGCCGAATCGAAATGGAAGCGACGGAAGCGACCGGCGAAGCACAGCGTGAAAACGAAGCCGCGGGCAAAACCGGCACGCGTGAAGGAACACATTGTGGTGGCACGCGAATTCGAGAACATCGTGCTCGACAGCGAAGACGTGGCGGAGTTCGAGTACAAGCCGACCGCCTGCCGGAAACCGTATCGCCGGCTTGTCGTGCGGAAGAATCTCTCCGTGGAGAAAGGTGAGTACGTTCTGTTCGACGACATCAAAGACTTCTGCTCCCTCAGCAACGATCGCGACTCAGCGACCGAAGACGTGGTGTTCTTCGGCAACGACCGCTGCAACCAGGAAAATCTCATCGAACAGATGAAGAACGGTCCCCGCGCATTCCGGGCACCTGTCGACAACCGGTATTCGAACGGGGCGTACATGCTCATGGCGTCGCTGGCATGGTCCCTGAAAGCCTGGTCGGCGCTGTGGCTTCCGGAGACGGGCCGCTGGAAAGAACGACGTCACGCGGAAAAGTACCAGCTGCTGCGAATGGAGTTCCGTACATTCGTGAACACGCTGATGCGCGTGCCCTGTCAAATCGTGAAGACGGGACGCCGCATCATTGACCGTGCCATGAGCGGGAACGATTCTCAGCCGGTGTTCTGGCGACTGACGGAAGTTCTGAATCGGCAGCAGATCACCCGGTGGCTTGCGTACGGCCGCAGTCCACCGGGTCATGCTGAGGCACGGTGCGTCGCTGTTCACGATTCCCGCCGTCCAGATTCCACCGCAGCAGTGCTGCTGAAGAGTGGTCGACGATGCTGAACACAACTCGGATATCGCTCGACGACGTGATCGTTTTCGCTCGCCGCTGCGCGATTTCCAGCCCCATATTACCTTCGCGGTGTCGCTTGTTTAAGGACTAGCGCGTTCGGCTGGTGTGGAGCGTCGAGTGGCGATCGGCGTTGATCGCGCGATCCGAACGCACCGTCATTCAGCGCCCACGCACCCTACGGCTCTACGACGCCTCCGGCGTGGCCATGCTCACCAACACGTACGCCTGGACATACGACAACCTGGGCCGGTTGACCGAGGAGGATCTGGACTCGACCGACAACGCCCTGGACTTCACGGCGACCTACACCTACGACCTGACCGGCAACCGCACGCAATACACGCGGGACGATGGTCGGGACGGCACGGTTGATGAGACACCCACCTACTTCATCGACACCAATGACCGGTTGCTGACGGAGGAACTCGACACCGACGGCCTCGCCGGTGCCGAAGTCACCACCAGCTACACCTACGACCACACGCAACAGGCAGGCAAGACCGTCACCAATACCGACAACTCCAAGGTGGAGACGGCCTTCACCTATGACCTGCAAGGCCGGATGGAGACGGCCACGATCACGACCAAAGACACAGCTGGTGTCGCCACCCGGATCGAGAAGACGACCTACGACTACGATGCGACCGGCATTCGCACCAGTGCCTTGCAAGAGATTGACACGGATGCGGACCAAACCTGGGACAGTCGCACCCTGACCGAGTTCCTGGTCGATCACCGCAACCACACCGGCTACCAGCAGGTCGTCCGTGAGACGCAGTACGATGCGGACTCAGGCCTCGTCACCAAAACGGTCGACGACAGCTTCGGCCACGACGAGATCACCCAGACGACGCAAGCCTACGACGCCACCGGCAACCCGGACGGCGCTGCCGAAACCCTCGTCTTCGGCCATGATGGCCACGGCAACGTGCGTGTGCTGACCGATCTGGCCGCCGCCGTCGTGCAGCTGTTCGTGTTCGACGCCTACGGCCAAATGCTGGCCCTCTACAACGGAGCCGGCACCCTGCTGAGCGGCGGCAATGGCACCTTCGCCAATGCCTCCCTCGCCGCGACAAACCTGCTCTACAGCGGCGAACAATTCGACACCCGCATCGGCCAGCAATACCTCCGAGCCCGTTACTACAACGCCGCCAACGGCACCTTCAATCGCCTCGACCCCTTCTTCGGAAACCTGCGAGATCCACAGAGCTTCCACAAATATCTCTTCGCCCACGCCGATCCGGTGAACGGCATCGATCCCACAGGGCTTGAAGTGACCTTGGGTGGCCTTGGGGTTTCGATGTCGATTGGCGGTGCTATCGGTGGGCTTGGAAGTGCCGCTGCTCTGCATGCATCAGGTCAACAAATCACTTTGGGTGGGGTTGCGGCGAAAGCAGCGATAGGAGCCATCATGGCTCCAATCGCGCTTGTGTCGCCTGCGATCGGACTTGGCCTGGCAGCCTATGGGTTATACGAGACGATTCCTTGGACAATAGGCATAATGAAAGACCCAAACAAATCATGTTGGCAAAAGACAGAAGCTGCGATCCTCGCTGTTGCAGCAGTCTGGGGCGCCAAACAGTCAGGCAGACACTGGAACCTCTCGCGCAGGGTCGCCCCACGACCACCTCAAATTGATGGACTGAACGGGAACAAGATTGCCTGGATTGTTGGCCAAACCCGTCGAGCAGGTGTCATTGCAGATCATGTTGAGATGTCGTTGCCTGCCTCGCTTTCTTCACCCCGAGCATCCCTTGGACGGCTGTCTCGGTTCTGGCAGTCTCGACAATCCATTATGGACATCTTTAACACGTATGGTTTTTCGCGACATCAATTCACGAGACGTGGCCGCGTGAACACCGCGCCACCAGGTTACTCAGTGTCTTTGGGCGGAAAGTTCCGCTCACCTACTGCCGGAGCCCGATATATTTGGGCGCTTGGCAGGGACGGCTTCATTCGTATCGCGCGCTTCGCAAGGAACCAGACTGACCACGAGCAACTAACGGGAGGCGTTGATGGTATCATAGCAGCCTGTTGAATTAGTCGGTATCGGCGGCGACGTGTTTTGTTGCGCGGGGTTAGACGGCGAGGAGGTTGGTCGTTGAAGTTGTTGGCGATTGGCTGACGAAGTTTTCGAAACGCGCGATGAGCCGGGTCAGAGCCGGCAGACGCCGCAGAGGGGCACATCGCGGCGCAAACAGACGCGCCCACAAGGCCGCGAACTCCCGCACTTTGCCGCTGCCCAACAGCTTGCGCAGCACGAGTCCCAAGTTGTGCGCCATCGCGGCCAGCAGGTGACGCTTGCGGACTTCGTCGATCCCACGCAGCCAGCTCCGCCGGTCGCCGCCCGTTTCGCAGATGTGGGCGAAGCTGCGTTCCACCACTTCGCTGCGG
>JAJDEI010000181.1 GCA_029259845.1 Planctomycetaceae bacterium
AATCGCCCCGGTCGTCTCAATCGCCGCAATTTCGCAGTAGGCGTACCGACACATCTACCCACCGCGCCCGCACAATCACGATCCAAAGTCCGAACCGGAATCACGCGCCCTTGTGCCCGGTACCCGGACAGACTCCTAGGACACACGCAGCGGCTTTCCGAATCCCTCACAAGGCGGGAGCATTCGGCCGCCGCGAAGTCGCCGCTTCGTGCGTTCGGTGGAAAACACCGATGACAGCTCACGACTTCTCGAACTGACAGCGGTTGGACAAGCCAGCGCGAGTTGCGGTCGACGCCAAGTTGCAGAGGTGTCCCGGCGGAGGCGACACCTCCACAGTTACTCGGAGGTGCCTCTCCGTGCCGATGTCACGCCTGATGGAAACTTCGGCGACAGCACGGGCACTCGCCATCGAACCCATGCACAAGCGCGTTGAATGCCGACGGCTGAGGCAGCGACATGATCGCCTTGAAGGCGAGCGGATCCCGGTGAGCGTAGTGCCGATACGTCACACCGCCAACGGAATGACCGAGGATCTCGATCGACGATTCTGGCATGTGCTCATCGTAGTACGTCGCGCAGGTTTTGCGCAGATCCTTCAAGACCCAGGGCTTTTCGTCACCCGTTTCAACGTCTTGCTTCGGCTTGACTCCTGCGAAGCCGCAAAGACGTTGAAACTGCTCGTTCGGCCGCGAGCTGCCACAATGAAAAACCGGCTGGTCTGGCTCGCGTTCGTCAGACCTGAGGCTCTTGAGGTGTACCCACACGACTCGATTCATCGGACGATAGAACTGCTTATTCGTCTTCACGCGGCGATCGTACAACCAGCCATACCGCGATTCACGGCCCTGGCCGTTCGGTGGTTCGGGGGGCCAAGAGACGTGTCGCCAAAGAATCGGCTCGTGAAAGCCGGCGGACTTGAACACCGTCCCCGTGTCGACGCCATAGTTGAAAAAGACCACCAAAGCCGCCCGCCAGTAGTGTCCGACCGTAAACGGATGCTTCCAGCCCCTGGGCCGCGGCAACTGAAACGTGGCAAAGTCGAGGGTGTTCAGGTCCGACTTCGTCAGATAGTGTCGTCCAGCAACATCTCGCTGTGGCTTCGGTTTGGGGAATCGAGGAATCTTCTCCACATAATCTTGCTCCCAGGCCCAGGACATGATGGCTCTCAGATTCTCGCGCGCCTTGTTCGCAGTCCTCCCAGCATTGGATCCTCCGTCATGAGTTGCTTTCTCGTAGACCCAGTCCAGAAACTCGCGAATTGCGCTTCTCCCAATCTCGTCAACGTGCGCTCCCTTCCCCCACGCAACCCACTTGTTTACGGTCGACCGGTATTCCTTGCAAGTTCCGGCGGAGAGCTTCTTGGCGTCCAAGTACTGTTCAACGACGTTCTCAAGGCGGATGGTCATGGTGACGACTCCCAGGCCGTCGACATGCTCCTCCATGATCGGCTCCGCCAGCCGAGAGCCGTTTTATGGCTTCCTGCAGAACCTCTTGTCACGCTCTGTTACGATCAAGCAGCCTACGTTGGCTGCACATTACCCCCCCATCTAACCGAGAAAAGGCGAAGAGTGCGGTATGGCGATCAGGCAAACTCGCGCTGGCCGATGCAACCTCGTGCACGAGAGAATGTATCGAATTGCAGGCGGTGAAGGCGACCGCCGCACGTAAGCGCCTCCTGCCAGAGTCGAACCGGCAGCGGATTGGACCCACCCGGCAGAAGGGCCGCCCGCCGTCTCATTCCACGGTCGTTTATCGACGAGTCTCACCGACCCACGAGTCAATGAGACTGTGTTTGTTTGCTGCATCAGGCGGGTAGCCGTTGGGGTTGCGGGCGGCACCATCATCCTGTTCCAGCGTCAACCCGTCATCTGCCGACCAGCGTCTCGTTCCGGAGCCGGACCGACCGGCAGGTTCATCCAGTCAAATATGCGCGGCTTTTGCTGTCACGGCCGGCAACGGCTCCAACGCGATCTGCACCAGCACGTGCACAAGGAGAACAACGGCCTTTTCCCGTGGGCCATTGAGCTTGAGGGAGACGGCAGTGGCCTCGTGACGGGCAGGATGTCGTGAAGGTGGAGTCTCGTCGCTCTCCACGCTCCGCAGCCACGTCGAGGTGCGTCAGACCGTTAATTGGCAACCTTCGCAGGCTTCGGGCGGATCCTGGTCCTGTGAATCGGGAACGACAGGTTGCGAAGCCGACTCCACTCCCAGGAGGGCCCGCTCGGCAGGGATCAATGCGGCCAGGAATTCACTGACGGCAGCGTAGAATCCGTACGGATTCTCCCGCAGGAGCAGTCGGCTGAATGCCGGCACCCACCAGGCGAGATGCTCGCGCAAGAATCGGGCCTGCGCCTCGCGGCAGACCTGCGCTCGCTCATCGCCCGTCACCGGGCTGCCTATCGTCGCTTGACGCTGGAGCCCGATCAGCATTGCCATGAACTCCAGCTCCAGGACGATGTGGTCCGGTCGCTCATGACGTTCCTCGGAGATCGAGAGACCGAACGCCCGGTAGAAGCCGCTCACATCAGCCAAGGCGTTGCTTCGCTGGAAGGAGAACTTGCTGTTGATGTACTCGGTCTCATAGGGCGGGCAGGCATTGGAAACTAACAGTCCGAAGCGGCTTTCGTATTGATCGTTGAGGCACTGCCGAGAGTCGGGCAGCTTGGCAAGCACGCGGTCGGCATCAAGGTCGCACAGTGGTCGCTCCCCCAGGCCCAACTCCTCGGGGACGGCTTGCGGAACATCACGAATCAAGGCCGCCGCTTGAGCCGGAATCGGGTCGGTACGGAGTGCGTCGAGCCGCTCCCACGCACCTGCTTGAGGGTCGAGCAACGTCAGCGCGGCGAAGCGATACAACGACTGCCGGGCCATCAGCATGGCAGTGTCCGCTGTGCTCCCCTCTGTCGCTGCCGTGTTCATGGTTGCACCTGACATGCTCTGGTCCCGTTAGATCGAGTTGACATGAGCCTCAGCAGGCCTTTCAAAGGTCGGTTCCTCGACGGTTACGCGGACGATTTCCTCACCCAGCTTGTTGAAGCCGATGACCGTATCGTTGAACAATTCCTGCGTCTTGCTCTTTCCGTCGGGCATCGTGACTTCGATCTCGCCAATCTTCTCGCCCTGTTCGATCTCAAACCGAAAGATGATCTGCTGGCTGGCACGGAACAACTGCAGCACGGCCAGCAATTCCCGGTCGGGGCAACTGTATTGCTCGATGGCGTGATCGACGCCGGGGCCGAACATCTGCACGAGATAACCCCGCGGCACCCATCGTGGTGGGATGTAAAAGCCGTTTGGCTCGGTGCCGAATTGAGGGTAGAGCGGCAGGGCGATCTGCCGTTCGCGGATCAAATAATACAGCGGGTTCTGCGGATCCTCGGCCCATGTGCCGTCGTCGTCGATCTTGACGAGCCCCTGGAGGCGAATCTTGCCAACGCAGGCGGCCATGCAGCGGGTCTCTGCCGGGGCTCCGGTCGGGCTGACCTCGGGGTCTTTGCCTTCCAACCGCGGGAAGCAGGCGATGCACTTCTCGGTCGTTCGCGTTGAGGGGCGGTACATCGCCTTCTTGTAAGGACAGCCTTCCACGCATTTGCGATAGCCGCGGCAGCGACTTTGGTCGACGAGCACGACGCCGTCCTCGGGTCGTTTGTAGATCGCGTTCCTCGGGCAGGAGCCGAGACATCCGGGGTAGGTGCAGTGATTACAGATTCTTGCCAGGTGGAAGAACCACACCTTGTGCTCGGGGAGGGTGGCCTCGCCGCCGTATTGGTCCCGGTTCTGGAAGGGTTGTCCGGTGGCGGTGTCTTCGTGGATGTTGGGGGCCCGCCACTCATCGTCGGTCGGCAGATAGCCCAGGGCCGGCTGCGGGCCGTCGGGACGCGGCCGTTGCTCAGCCGCGTCGAAGATCGTCATTCCGTCAAACACGCCGTAAGGGCGCGTCTGGTCATCCTTCTCTCGGGCGTCCCAGATCTGTTTGCCGGAATTGGCCGCCTCAAGCATGGCGAGCAGTTTGCCATCCCAGTGCTGCGGATAGCCGCCGTACGGCTTGCTCTCAACGTTGTTCCACCACATCAACTCCTGGCCCTTGGAAAAAGTCCAAGTGCTCTTGCAGGCCATCGTGCAGGTCTGGCAGCCGATGCAGCGGTTGGGATTGAAGACGAAGGCAAACTGCCGCTGGGGATGGCGTTCCTCGTGCGGATAGCTCATCTCACGGCCGATTTGCCAGTTGTGAACCTTGGGCATGGCGGGTCTCCTCGCTGTGTGTCACTCTGCGGGCTGCACAGCTCGCGTTGAATTGCAGGTCGTCGGTAGTAGGTCGAGCGGGACCAAGCCCTCCGGGATCGGCTTGGCTTCCTCTGTGGTCACGCTGATCACTCCGCACCGCGAGAGGGTCTGGGCGATCCGCTCGCGCAACCCTTCTTCACCATACCGTTGAAACAGTCCATAAAACGCCTGATAGTTGGGGTCCCGGGCCAACTGCATGATGCTGTCGAGCCCCCAACCGATGCGGGCATATTCCTCGACCAGCAACCGCAACATCAATTCGGGATCGCCGGGGATTTCAAAGCCGTGCATCGCCATGGGGTCGTCCGGCAGAACCTCTCGCTCCGCCGGGTGCACCTTGGGGCCGATGACTGCGTTGGTATTCGTCATCAATCGATGTCCTTGGGTTACGTCTTCACAACGACAAATTGTCCTGCGATGTACTGCTGACTCTCGGGTGTGTCCTGACCCGGGCTGTAGACCGACTGGCCCGGTTTCCAGACACCCTCACCGCCGAGGCCGCCCGGTTCTGCGAGAGTAATGCGAATCAGCGTCTCCTTGGGCACGGTGTTGATGGCGTGGTTGTCCACTTCGAAGCCGAACGTGAAGCCCATCGCCCCCGTCTTTTTGTGAAACAGCGTATCGGTCTGGTGCATGGGCATCATCCAGTTGCGGGTGATGCTCTGATGCGAACCGTAGCGATAGCTGGCCTGATACCCCGTCTCGGCCACGAGGGCCCGTCCGTCGGCCCGCGTCTCATGGGCTTTGACCGACCGTTCGCTGGCGATCCAGCCGGTGTGCTTCATAATCGTGAAGTTGTACGGCAGGCCCGCATTCACTTTCACGCGCACCATGCAACGAAACGCCTTGTGCCGCGGACCTTCGTCGTCTTTCCAGCCGATGTACGGTCGGTCAAGTTCGTTGGCATCGACCCACACGTAATCGCCCTCATGGAGGCCAAGGTCTCTGGCGGATTGCGGGTTCATCTGAATCTGACGGTCTGCAACGCCGGGGGACCGCTTGTCCGTGCGGTGCGGATCACCAAAGTTGTCGCTCCAGAGCCAGTGCCAATCGACCGTCGCCCACGAAGAGTGCGTGGAGTGGCGGCTCTTGGGTGTGGAGCAGAAGAACTGATATCCCTCCGCCCAAAGCGGATTGACCGTCTGGCGGACTTCCTCCCAGGACATCTTGACATTCCGCACCTGCCGGAGGTCCGCATCGAGGGTGTCGTGCGGGATGCCATAGTCGACGGGCCGCACGTAGGGGCTCGTGGAGACGATGACGTTCGGCAAATAGGGTGTCGCCTCGACTCCCTCGCGGTGCACGATGAGGTTCTCGCCGAATTCGATCGCCTCGGGGATGTCACAGTAGCTGTGCAGTCGGCCGCTGTCGGTGTAGAAGGGGATCGAGTCGTGGATCTGCTCCCAGAAGGGAACGCGCGGATACGTGCGAAACAGCATGAGCGCCGCCCCCGGCTCGCCGCCGTACTCGCCGGCGATCAGCTTGTCGACATCGTAGGGCCCGTCCGGACCGCGTGTCGTCGTGGAGTTGTCGAACACCCGTTGCAGATAGACCTTCGCCTTACGGTCGGTGATGAACTTGAAATAATCGGCGAACCGTTGATCGCCGGTCTTCTCGGCGAGCGCGTCGGCGACCTTGGCGAAGACCATCCCGTCGTCGATGGTGTCGTGGACTGGCGGGATCCCTCCTTTCCAGACTTGCAGAAACGGGTTGGAGCAAGACCCGCCGCACTCATCGTCCTGCATCTCGACCCAGGAGTTGACAGGCAGCACGACGTCCGAGTACTCCGCGCTGCCGGTCCATTCGATCTGCTGATCGACGATCATGTCGATCTTCGGCAGCACGTTGTGGATGATGTTGTAGACCCACTTGGACTGGTTGAGGAAGTTGGCGTTGTTGTACCAGATGACTTTGGTTGGAGTGGGCGTGTGCGTCTCGCCTGTGAAGCTGCGCTCCGTGCCGTCGGGCAGCTCGATGGTGAGCGTCTTCTCGCCACAAGCCCAGTAGGAGGGGTCCTCAGCGTCGGTCATGTGCCGAAGGTTTTCGTGCGTAATCCGGGCGGTCTCGTCGAGCACAGGATGGAACGGGTCTTCGTGTGTGTAGCTGCCGACACCGGGACCGCTCCAGGACGACGCCTGGAACAACGCCCCTTTGTAGTTGCCGGCCCAGGTATGAGATCCGGCCCCGTGCTTGCCGATGTTGCCGGTCAGCATCAGCGGGAGATACGAGGCCCGGTTGTGCAGCGTCGCGTGGAAGTAGTGGTTCACCCCTTCGCCTGTGTGGATCGCCACCGGATGACCGGCTTCGGTCGTGTCCCAGATGTCCTTCGCCAGTCGCTGCACCAGATGGGCCGGCGCCCCGCTGATCTCTTCGACGGTGGCCGCGTCATAGTCCTGGAGATGGCGTTTGTACATCTCCAGAATGGGCATCACCTCGACCGTCGTGCCGTCGGCGAGCGAGACTTCGAACACGCCTTCCAGCGCGGCGTTCAGCGTCATGTGTTGGCCGACGTCATCGCGGCTGAGGAACGCCACGTTGCCGGCGTCGCTGTCCCAGACACAGAAGTCACCAATGCTCCGCCGCTGCTCGTCGGTCAGCCCTTGCACCTTGTAGGACGGGCCGCCGCTGATGTCTTTGAGTTCATAATCGGACTTCACATCCTGTGGACGGAGCCGCTGGAGAGTGTCTGTGCGGACCAGGAGCGGAAAATCCGTGAACTCGCGGCAGAAGTCGGGCTTGTACCATCCGTTGTCGAGCATGATCTTCGTCACACCCAACAACACGGCAAGGTCCGAGAGACCGGGACGCACGGAGATCCAATAGTCGCTCTTCGTGGCGGGGCAGTTGTATTCGGGAGCGATGTCGACCAGCTTGGCCCCCCGCTCCATGCATTCGTTGAGCCAGTGTGACTCGGGCATTTTGTTCTCGATGAGGTTCTTGCCGATCTGGATCACCAGCTTGCAGAACCGCATGTCGTTGAAGTCCATGTCCGAGGTCTGCAGCCCATGTACGAAGGGATGCCCCGGAGCCTGATCGCCCCGCCAGGTGTACTCGTTCCAGTCGCGAGCGCCCCGTGCTTCCTCGGGCGGAACGCCTCGGACATGGTGATCCAACAGACCGAGCACGTTCGCGAAGCGATAGATGCCGAACTTGCCGACGACGCCGTGCAGCGGCAGGTTGGAGCCGATCTTCACAACGCGCGTACCGGCCCCTTCCACCTTGTCGATCATCCGCTGTTCGTAGCCGTCCTTTTGTAGCCGCGCCGCGCCCTCGTCGCTGCTGTACGTCCCGGCGATGGCATGCAGCGCCTCGGCGACGTACTTGCTGACTTCGTCCCAAGACATCCGCACGTACGAGTCGTTGCCCCGATCATCGAACTTGTACTGAGTGCGGAGTTGCGGATCGTCCGAAAGCGAGGGGCATCCGGCGTCCACCCAGTCTTTCCAGCCCTTGCGCAGCACGGGGCCCTTAAGCCGGTACGGGCCATAAATCCGGCGTTGCATGGTGAACCCTTTCGGGCAGCCGCGCGGGTTCCAGGCCTTGGTGGCCGTGTTTCCATACAAGTCGCCGCAGCGGTCGTGGTCGTAGTTCTGTTCGCTGCGGATCATGACCCCGTTGCGGACGAAGGCCCGCAGCCGGCACATATGCGTGTCGTTGGGAGCGCAGACCCAGGTGAACGTGCTGTCGTAATGATATTGGTCGAGATAGATCTGCTCCCAGTCGCGGTCCGGATACGCGCCCAGAGGATTCTCGACGCTGACCGGCTGAAACGCCCAGCTTTGCGGCCCGCCTGCGAGGAGCGTTCCTCCACCGGCGGCACAGGCTTCCAGGAATCGGCGTCGGGTGATGTCCATGTGTCGGTTCCTCTCGTCGGCCAAATCGTTTGCGTCTCAGCGAGCTTTGACAGCCTGTGTGTGCTAAGGCTCCAACTCCAAGTCCTGCCAGATCGTGATTAACTTCTTCCCGTCGCGGTCCTGCTGCGAGCCATTCCACACGGCGAAGGCGACTGATGCGCGTTCGCCCGGTTTGAGCGAGATGCCATCCTCTCCCGTCTGCACGGCCAGCGACCGGTGCATCACCACGGTCCAGCGTCCTTCGCTCCATTCGCCGCGCGCGGTCACGATTTGGCTTCGCGGCACTCGGAACGTCACACTGCCGGGTCCGCCGGTCGCCAACGTGGACGCGGCCGATGCCGCCCCGCTCGGGACAATCTGATTGCCGCTCGCCAAGGCCGGCAGAGAGAGTTCCGGCTGGGCCTCCCGTTTCGTACCGGGACGATCGTACTCCGCCGTTTGGACGGCTGTTTCACTGAAGGGGTAAATGTCAGCCACGATGCGGGGATACTCACGTTCGATCGAGTAAGGCGTTGTCTGCCGGTCGGCATCCCAGAACCAGACGTCGATCGGCGACTTCGCTCCCCCCATGCCCAGGAACGGTTCCGCATCCCCGCGGTACACTTCCATCGCGACGGCGTCCTCAAACGACTCACTCCGCGCTGCATGCAGGTCCGGCGTTTCGTCTCGCCAGGACAGTCGCACGGCGATCGTCGTGCTATCGTGCAGGGCCTGCACGATGAGGTCGGGGTCCGCGTCATTCCGCCACCACAGTGGGGTCATCCGCAGACTCACCGGCTCGGCACTCGACCAGGCATCGGCTTTGCCCGTCTCAGGGATGCCATCCACCTTGCTCGCAACGATCTTCTCCCGTTTCAGAATGGCCGCTTGCCGTTGCTGTTCTGTGGACAGCGAGCGGATGAAGTGAACTAAAGCGATGTTCTCATCGGGTGTCAGTTGGCTGGAGCCGGGCATGGGCGTCCCCGGCATTCCGTAAGCAATCCGGCGGTAGAGCGAAGCCGGATCATGCCCCCCCTTGAAGATTCCCAGGGTGTAATCGCGGGCGCTGGTTGGCAAGTGATCCTCGTCAAACATCTCCTTGACGCCATCGCCTTTCCCTTCCTTACCGTGGCAGGCCTGACAAAGCTTGACGTAGACTTCCTTTCCGCGAGCTAAGACCTCGTCCGTTGGTGGCAGAATGTCAGGGACCACACTCGTCTCCCCGGGAGTTGTCCGGCTGGCAACGAAACTCCGAATGTCCTCCTGCACGTCGTCCGCCGCGATCTCCTCATCCGTCAGCTCCTCCTGCTCTTTGAGGATCGTCGTGTATTGCTCCCGAGCGCCCTCCTGGCGAAGTCGTATCACTTCGTCAATCAAGGCATCATGCTCGGCTAGCGACAGATGCCCCCACGGAGGCATCGCCGAACCCGGCATGCCCCGGAGGAGGACCGCGTGCCAATCTTCGCGCGTCGGAACGTTGTTCTTCGTGCTGACCAAACGAAAGCTGCCGTCGGCAAAGTTTCGCGGTTTTGGAAAGAGAAAGGCCGCCGCCACTCCTCGGCCATCGCCGCGTTCCCCGTGACACGCGGCGCAGTGGCGGGCATAGAGTTCTCGTCCATCCGGCGGCGGTGTGGTCCGCGCGATGGCCGGAGTCGAGTCGGTCGGCGGTGAAGGCGTTGCCTCAGCTTCCGCTTCCTGTTCCCCAAGTGTGGTTGGTACCGCCGGCTCGGACGTCTGGGACGAAGTGGACCGCGCGGGCTTAATGACCTCCGGAGGAGGAGCCGCGCGCTCGCAGGAAAAGCACAGTAAGAAAACGATCGCAACCGCGATCGTCCTCACGAAGATCCGCAAGGATCGGACGATCGAAAACTGTCCTTGTGACGGCATCGTTCGTGCTCCTCGGTGTGCCCAGATGCGCACTTTGTGTGCTTATTCGCTCAGTCTCATCTTGGCCAAGATGTTCTGGAACTCCGCAATGTCGTAAAGGTGTAGTGTGTGCATGCGGACGTTGCCCTCTCGTCCCAGCTTCAGCAACAGCGCCGTGGCCGTTTCTTCATCCGGGGCCTCCAACTCAAGACAACCGTCAACTTCGCCCAACGCCCAATACGCAGATAAGACCTTCCCTCCGGCTGCCTCGACGTTCGCTCGGAACTCCTCCGCCCGCCGAATCGTTTGCTTCACGTCGCCGATGCCCTGGTCGGTAAACGTGATCCGTGAAGGAACTTCGCCATGTCTGTCGACTCCTCTAACTGGGGACACAACAGGTTCGCGATCCGCATGCCGGCGGCGGACAGCCGCCGTGAAACGCTCCGCGGCTCGTTCTTCGCTGTGAATCCCATTGGAGATACCCGCTCTGCAAACGGTGTTCCCGGCAAACGCCAAACTGAGTTAACGGTCAAGCGGCCACTCGATTTCGGTGACTCGCTCACGATGCCCGATGTCGGATTGCCGCATGTCCGCGTGGTGTCGCGAGAGATGGCTCATGATCGGTTCACCATGCATCCCAAGAGGTCCGCGGTTTCCCGATGCGCCAATTCAACAAGGTCTTCACCACGCCAATTGAGGGGCAACGGCCGGCATCCGCCCAAGGACACGCGGATCAATGCCGCGTAAAGCCGGGCTAAAGATCTGCTCACCCGAAAATGATGGCGGGGTCACGAGCGGAGTTCCAACGAAACCAACCTCGGCCCATGACGGATCGATGTCTGTATCAGTAACGCCGGCCGTGTTTCTTGCAGGACGAATCAATCCGCCGGCGGACGGACGACGATCTTGAACCAGTGGTCGGTGATGCTCTGAACGACGCGTATAAATTGCCTGAGGTCGACCGGCTTGGTGATGTACGAACTGCATCGCAACTTGTACATGCTCAGCACATCTCGCTCATCTTCCGAGGTGGTCAGAACGACAACCGGCAGATGATTCAGTTTGTCGTCCTTGACCAGCGCAGCCAGCACTTCGCGACCGTCCATTACAGGCATATTCAGGTCCAGCAGAATCAGATCGGGCGTTGGAACCTGGGAATATTGACGTTCTTTGCGCAAGAACGCCATGCACTCCGCTCCGTTCTCGACGTGATGCAGGTTGACGATCACCCGGGCCCGCTCGAACGCCGCACGGGTAATGAGAACGTCACTTGCGCTGTCCTCAACGAGAAGGATTTCGGCAGAACGAGGTTCAGCAGAGTCATCGTTCATGGTTCGACATTCCCCTTGTCGGCGAGAGTCAACTTGTCAGCAAGGGTAAAGAAAAACTCGCTGCCCTGGCCAACTGATGATTTGAGCCAGATATTACCATCATGACGAGTTACGATGCGGCGGCAGACGGCCAGTCCGATGCCGGTACCGGGGTACTGTTCCTGTGTATGTAAGCGGCGAAAGATCTCGAAGATCCGTCCGTGGTGCTTCGCGTCGATGCCGATACCATTGTCACGTACGGCAACAGTCCACTCGCTGCCGTTCGTTTTCGCCGAGACGTGCACACGCGGTGGCTCATCGCCGTGATACTTAAGGGCGTTCTCGATCAAGTTCTGCAGGAGATGGGCCAGTTGCGACGCATCGCCGGCGACGATCGGCAGATCGCCGCGCGTCACTTCTCCGCGCGAGTCCGCGATCGACGGCTCGAGTGTGGCGACCACCTCGTCGAACACTCTGCCCAGATCAGTCGGCTCGAACGGCCGGGCACGCGACTCGACGCGGGAATATGTGAGCAAATCTTCGATCAATGTTTTCAATCGCTTCACTTCCACAACGATCCGTTCGATGTAGGTATCAGCTCTCTCGTCAAACCGCCCCTGGTAGTCCTCTTGAAGGAGCTGAGCGAATCCGCTGATCCCGCGCAGCGGTGTTTGGAGATCATGCGAGGCGATATAGGCGAACTGCTGTAACTCAACGTTGCTGCGCTCGAGTGCTTCATTCGCGCGAGCCAGTTCCGACGTACGCTCGGCGACGCGCTGCTCGAGTTCGTCACTCAGCTTCTGCTGAGCGTCCTCCAGTTCCTTGCGTGCGGTGATGTCCACGATCGCGATCACGACAAACAGACCATTGTCAGTTTCCAGAGGCGTCAGGCCGACTTCGGCTGGAAACTCGCTTCCGTCCCGGCGTCGCCCCAGCAGGTCGCGGCCCATACCCATCCGGCGTGCTGCGGGACATGCGTGGAAATCGGCGCGCTGGAGAGCATGTTGGTGACGAAACCGATCCGGTACGAGCCGGTCGACAGACTGTCCCAACAACTCGTCGCGCTGATACGCGAATTGCCGCTCCGCCTCATTGTTCGACAGCACAATCCTGCCCTGGCTGTCCACAATCAGCATTGCGGTGGGCGCCGCTTCGACTGCGGCCCGGAACCACTCGGCTGGCTGCTCCCGTTTCTCGCTCATGATGTCCACCGGATCTATTTGCGTTTTCTGTGGAACCGATGCGGACGTCCGCATCGGCTCGCGCGATTCGATGTGCTCCGGATCGGCCAGATGCTCTCTCTCTCCTTTGGATGAACGGCCATCATCCGTTTATGAGAACTGGAAGGCAACGCCGGGAGTCGCAGGCGTATGCCGGGGCACGGCCGGTTTCCACGAAGCGGCGCGAATACGGTGCAACGGTGTCGTGCAGTCTGCGATCTCAGATCTCAACGAGAATCTCCCCGATCTCACAACCAACATGACCACAACTCGATGTTTTCGTCATGGAGGGAAATGACTCTGGGCAAGCATCCGTTGAACCAGTGACGGACGACAATCGAAGTGAGTCAGCCCGATCAAACGTTCGATTGGCGCCACGCTTCCGCGTCGACAAGTCACTTCCTCATACCGCAGCGCCCGCAGTCCCAAAGTGCCGTTCCAAAATCAAAGTCCCAGAATCTCATAAAAATGAGACGAATTTAGGACACACGCAGCGGCTTTCCGAATCCCTCACAAGGCGGGAGCATTCGACCGCCGCGAAGTCGCCGCTTCGTGCGTTCGGTGGAAAACACCGATGTCAGCTCACGACTTCTCGAACTGACAGCGGTTGGACAACCCCGCGCGAGGTCGCGCATTTTCCTATCCTCAGAGGTGTTCTGTTGCAGACCACACCGCCTGCAGTTTGCCGAAATCCATAGCCGCGCTGGACGATGCAACCGCCAGCACTTTCTAATTGACCAAACTGCTATCGGTCTTGTTCCCCCCGCACGATAGCAGCGAACGATTCCGGTCGACTGAAGTTCAGAAATCGGTCGGTTTTTGCGAGTTCCGTAATACCCATGAGTCCTTCGGACTTTCGGCGTTCGGGTTCTCTCTTTGCGACATTGCCAGCCTGACTCGGTCGGATTGCCAGCCACTTCAGAGTCTTCGCTCTTGCTTCGAACCCCTGTTCGCTGGAGAATCGCGTCTGAGTGACCGGCGATGCACAAGTTGGGCGCAGATCAATGTACGGATTGGACTTTGGACAACCCCAACGGGTCGAGACGCGCGGAGGAACGGCCTACGTGCGCGAGGCCGCGCCGACTGAGCAGTTCTGGAGCGCCTGGCGTCAGAACCAGGATGCAGTGAAAGCCGCAGGATTCTCGCTCCGCAAGTACCATGACGAGTGGTCTGTC